>NZ_JBFAHZ010000020.1:0-106979 GCF_040654415.1 Micromonospora sp. NPDC050695 | reverse complement strand
GTGCGGGGGAAGTTCAAGGGGATCTGCCCGGCGGCCCACAGGGGGGCCGGCGTCGGGACAGGGTGCAACGGTCCGCAGCGGCGGATCATTCCGCCAGACTGCCGGGCCTGTGGTGCTCGGCCGTGCCGGGGGTGTAACCGGCCGGGCCTGGGAATCATTCCGCCAGGCCGTCGGGCCTGTGGTGCTCGGCTGTGCCGGGGGGTGTAACCGGCCGGGCCCGGGGATCATTCCGCCAGGCCGTCGGGCCTGTGGTACTCGGCCGTGCCGGGGGATGTAACCGGGGGGTAACCCGGGGCGGTCAGGCCGGTGTTCCCAGCGACCGCCCGCACACCAGCGACCGAAGTCGCGGTGGCATGCCGGGCCTGTAGGGAGATCTGTGTAACGGAATATGTCGAATTTCCGTTAAGGCCGGTGGAGTCCGGCTAGCACAGATAGGACCGAGTGGATGAGTTATCCGACTGTCGCGTGAACGCCTCCACCGATCTCGACACTCTGGCGGACTTCTTCGACCGGTACGGCGTGGCGCTGATCTCCGGTGACCTGCCGGCCATCGCCGGCTGTTACGCGCTGCCCGGGTTGGTGGTGGCGGACACCTACAGCTTCTCGTTCACGACGCCGGCGGCGGTGGCGCTGTCCTTCGTGGGCGCCGCGCCGGACTACCAGGATCGGGAGTTGGTCGCGGCGCACGCCCGGATCGATGACGTCCAGCCGATGTCCGCACTGCTGACGATGGTGGCGGTGGAGTGGGAGTTTCTGGACAGTCAGGGGCGTGCGGTGCCGGGGGAGCGGTACCGCTATCTGCTGCGTACCGCCGATGCGGAGCCGGTCATCTGCACGGTCGTCCGGACGGTCTGATCGGTCGGGGTCGT
This sequence comes from Micromonospora sp. NPDC050695, assembly GCF_040654415.1. Lineage (NCBI taxonomy): Bacteria > Bacillati > Actinomycetota > Actinomycetes > Micromonosporales > Micromonosporaceae > Micromonospora > Micromonospora sp. NPDC050695. The sequence continues at coordinate 106,110 of NZ_JBFAHZ010000020.1, read as the reverse complement.
CCGGGCGGCCGGGCCGTTGGCTGTGTCGGGTGGGCCGATCGGCCCGATCCGTCGGTGCTGGCTAGGCTGGCGCGTCGGTGGGGACGAGGGGAGACCTGATGGCGGTGCGGCCGGACGGTGCGGCAGACGTGCGGGCGGCTCGCATGTTGGCGTCGGTGCCGTGGGTTGTGGTGCTGCTCGGCGTGTGCGTGCTGGTGGTGCTGTTGGTGGTCGCGTTGCTGTCGTTCCGTACCAGGGAGAGAGATGGCGGGCCGCGGGCCGCGCCGCCGGTGTTCCTGCCGACGGTGCCGGCGGCCGTGTCGCCGACGGGTGGGCCGACGCCGGCGGGGGTGGAGCGGCGGACGGCGTCGCCTGGGCCGTCGCGGAGCAGCCGGTCGCCGTCGCCTCGGGTCACCACGGCCTCGCCGTCACCGGGGCGGTCGAGTGCCCCGGCGGTGGCGCCGTCGTCGGCGGAGGCGGTGACGGCCCGGTACCAGGTCGGCACGGATGGCTGGGACGGGACCGCGGCGGTGCTGTCGATCACGAACGAGACGAGCCAGTCGGTGGACTGGCGGGTCGAGTTGGCGTACGACGACGACATGTGGGCTGTGCGGGCGAGCGACGACTCGGGGGTTTCGGTGTGGGGGCGGGGTGACGGCGAGTTCGTGGTGCGGGGCACCCGTTCGTTGAGCCCGGGCGACACCCGGACCGTCCGGTTGCGGCTCGGCTGGGGTGAGTCCGGGGCCACGCCGTTGCGGTGCACGGTGAACGGGGTCGACTGCCGCCTCGGCTGACTGCCCGGGCGCGCGAGGCGCTTCCGGGCCTGGCCGTCGGTCGCTACGCTGCCCGGACGGCCCGCTGAGGGAGGTACATGTCCGGCATGCGTCGTGCCCCGCGACCGTCTCATGGCCCGGTCGCCATCGCGTCGTCGCCGTGGGTTGTGGTGCTGGCCGGTGTCGTCGTGATGGTGGTGCTGCTCATCGTCGCCCTGGGCGCGTACCGGGGGCGCAGCCCGGCACCGGACGCGGGGTCGCCTCCGCCGGCGTTGCCGTTGCCGCAGGTGCCGCCGGACCCGTCGGGTGATCCGACGCCGACGTCGGCGGGTTCGTCGGCTGCACCGTTGGTGCCGGGGTTGTCCCCGCGTGCGAGTGGTCTGCCGTCGAGCGGTCCGGCCGTGTCGCCGACACCGATGGCCGGCCCGACGGTGACGGCGACGCGCACGCCCACCCGGGTTCCGGCGGGGCCGCCGGCGGTCACTGGTCGGTACCGGGTGGTGCAGAGCTTCGACGGTGGGTTCATCGGTGAGGTGCTGGTCGTCAACGCGTCCGGTGGGCCTCGGGGGTGGACGGTGCGGTTGGAGTTCTCCGGTGGGCGGTTGGTGACGGCCTGGGTGGAGGGCGCGCCACAGGGGACGCTGCGGCAGTTCGGCGGGGGTTTCACGTACGCCAGTGGGGTTGACGTCCCGCCCGGCGGGTCGGCGCCGTTGCGGTTCCACCTGGAGCGGGCGTCCACGACGCCGCGGGGATGCACGGTCGACGGGGTGCGCTGTAGCGGGTTCTGACCTGGACGGTCGCGGTGCCTCTGCAAGGATGCTGCTTTGTTGCGACCATGTTTGCAAGGTATTGCAGAATGTTTCGGCAAGGGTTAGCGTGCGGCCAATCCACCAGAGGAAGGCGTCGATGAAACCCCCGCCGATACCGCGCACCGCCCTGCTGGCTCTCGTCTCCCTGCTCACCGTCACCCTCGTCGGCGCCCCGGTCGCCGTGCGCCAGCTCGGCGCCACCGACGACTCCCGTCCGTCCGGCGTCGACCCCCTCGCCGCCGCCGGTGCCGCCCAGTGGGGTGTCGAACCGGCCGCCGACGCGCTGTTGAAGGCGGGCGACACGTCCGCACGCGCCGAGCAGTTCTACTTCGTCCTGCCGGACCGGTTCGCCAACGGCGACCGCCGCAACGACTCCGGTGGCCTTGCCGGCGACCGCCTGCGCACCGGGCTCGACCCGACCGACAAGGGCTTCTACCACGGCGGCGACCTCAAGGGCGTCATCGACAAGCTCGACTACATCCAGGGCCTGGGCACCACCGCCATCTGGCTGGCCCCGATCTTCAAGAACCGGCCGGTGCAGGGTGCCGGCACCGACATCTCGGCCGGCTACCACGGCTACTGGATCACCGACTTCACGCAGGTGGACCCGCACTTCGGCACGAACGAGGAGATGAAGCGGCTGGTCACGCTCGCCCACCAGCGCGGCATCAAGATCTACCTCGACGTGATCGTCAACCACACGGCCGACGTCATCACGTACGCCGAGGACTCCTACGCGTACGTCGACAAGGCGACCTCGCCGTACACCGACGCGCGGGGGCGGGCCTTCGAGGACCGCAACTACGCCGACGGCAGCCGCGCGTTCCCGCCGGTCGACCAGACGTCCTTCCCGTACACGCCGACGTTCGCCGAGCCGCAGGACGCGACCGTGAAGGTGCCGGCCTGGCTCAACGACGCCACCATGTACCACAACCGGGGCGACTCCACCTTCGCCGGCGAGAACAGCGAGTACGGCGACTTCTTCGGTCTCGACGACCTGTGGACCGAGCGTCCCGAGGTGGTGCGGGGGCTGACCAAGGCGTACGGGGACTGGATCGGCGCGACCGGGGTCGACGGGTTCCGGCTGGACACCGTCAAGCACGTCAACATGGACTTCTGGCCGCAGTTCAGCGCGGGCATCGAGCGGGCCGCCGAGAAGGCCGGCAAGAAGGACTTCTTCATGTTCGGCGAGGTGTACAGCGCCGACCCGGAGATCAGCTCCAGCTACGTCCGGCAGGGTGGCCTGCCGGCCACCCTCGACTTCGCCTTCCAGGAGGCCGCGCGGGGCTTCACCGCCGGCGCCGGTTCGGCGAAGGCACTCGCCGAGGTGTACGCCCGCGACGACCTGTACGCCGCGCGGGACACCGACGCCGGCCGGCTGACCACCTTCCTCGGCAACCACGACATGGGGCGGATCGGTTCGTTCATCGCCGGTGGCGGTACCGACCCGGGCAGCCATCTGCGCCGCGACCAGCTCGCCCACCAGCTGATGTTCCTCACCCGTGGCCAGCCGGTGGTCTACTCCGGCGACGAGCAGGGCTTCACCGGCCCCGGCGGGGACAAGGACGCCCGGCAGGACATGTTCGCATCGTCGGTCCCCGACTACCTCGACGACGACCTGCTCGGCACCGAGCGCACCCACGCCAGCGACCAGTTCGACACGGCCCACCCGCTGTACCGGACCATCGCCGAGCTGGGTCGGCTGCGCCAGGCGCACCCGGCGCTGCGCGACGGCGTGCAGGTGACCCGGTACGCCGCCGACGGCCCGGGTGTCTTCGCCGCCTCCCGAATCGCTCCCGCCGACCGCACCGAGTACGTGGTGGCGGTGAACAACGCCGACACCGCGCAGACTGTCACCGTGGACACCTGGTCGGCCGGCGCCACCTTCTCCGGCATCTACGGCGGCTCGGGCACTGTGTCAGCCAGCGGCGACGGCACGCTGACCCTCACCGTCGCGCCGCTGTCGGCGGCGGTGTACCGGGCCGGCACCCCCATCGCGCAGGCGGCCGGCAGGCCGAGCGTCACCCTCACCACTCCGGCTCCGGACGCGCCGGTCGCCACCCGGGCGGCCGTCACCGCCCAGGTCACCGGCGACCCCCTCGCGACCGTCACCGTCGCCGCCCGGGTCGCCGGCGGGAGGTGGACGCTGCTGGGCAGCGCCGACCACGCGCCGTACACCGTGCAGCACGACCTCACCGGCCTGGCCGGCGGCACCCGGATCGAGTACAAGGCGGTGGTCCGCGACGGCCGGGGCCGCACCGCGACGGCCCGGTCCACCGCCGTCGTGGGCACGCCCGAGCAGGGCGGATCCCGCGAGTGGGCGGTGGTGCACTACCAGCGCCCCGCCGGCGGGTACGACGACTGGGGGTTGTACGCCTGGGGTGACATCGACCCGGCGTACGTCACCGAGTGGCCGAAGGGGCAGCCGTTTACTGGGGAGGACTCGTACGGCCGGTTCGCGTGGGTGAAGCTCAAGCCGGGCGCGAAGTCGGTGGGCTTCCTGGTGGTCGACAAGGCTGGCACGAAGGACGTCGCCTCCGACCGCAGCATCGACGTCACCCAGACCGGCGAGATCTGGCTCAAGCAGGGCGACCCGGCGATCTACCCGAGCAGGCAGGCGGCCGCCGGTGAGCCGGCCCCGCCGGTCGAGGAGGGCACCGCGGTCATCCACTACCGGCGGGCCGACGGCACCTACGACGGCTGGGGTCTGCACCTGTGGGACGGCGCGGCCAACCCGACCGAGTGGTCCGCGCCGCTGCGGCCGACGTCCGTCGACGCGTTCGGCGCGGTGTTCCGGGTGCCGTTGGCGGCCGGGGCCACCGGGCTGAACTACATCATCCACCAGGGCGACACCAAGGACCTGCCCGACGACCAGCGGCTCGACGTCGCCAGCGTGGGCCGGGAGGTGTGGCTGCTCGCCGCCACCCCGGGCCGCCTGCTGCCGTCGACCGCGACCAGCGCCGGCGGTGACACCGACATCAGCAAGCAGAAGGCACACTGGATCGACCGGTCCACCGTCGCGTGGCAGACCGGCCCGACCGACGGCAAGGTGTACGCGCTGGTCGCCGCCCCGACCGGCGGCGTCAGCGTCGTCGACGGGGAGCTGACCGGGACGTACACCAGTCTGCCGTTGCGGGCGCAGCGCAACGGGCTCACCGAGGCCCAGCGCACCGCGTTCCCGCATCTGTGGTCGTACCGCAGCTTCACGCTGGACCGCGGCGACCTGGCGAAGGTCCCGGCGGCCCTGCGTGGGCAGGTGCTCGTCACCGAACGCGACGCCGAGGGCGCCCTGCTCGCCGCGACCGGCGTGCAGATCCCCGGCGTGCTCGACGACGTCTACTCGCGGGCCACCGACGCGACGCTCGGGCCGACGTTCGCCGGTCGTACGCCGAGCCTCGCGCTGTGGGCGCCGACCGCCCGGACGGTGGCGCTGCAGGTGTTCGACTCGCCCGCCGCCGCGCCGAGTACGGTGCCGATGCGCCGCGACGACCGCACCGGCGTCTGGTCGGTGCGCGGCAACCACACCTGGATCGGGAAGTACTACCGCTACCAGGTGCAGGCGTGGCAGCCGGCGGCGCAGAAAATGGTGACCGCCTCGGTGACCGACCCGTACTCGGTGGCTCTCGCCGCGGACTCCACGCACAGCCAGCTGGTCGATCTGAACGACCCGGCGCTCGCTCCGGCCGGGTGGCGGACGCTGCGCAAGCCGGCCGCGGTGCCGGCGGCGAAGGCGCAGGTCTCCGAGCTGTCGGTGCGCGACTTCTCCATCGCCGACGACAGCGTGCCGGCCGAGCGGCGGGGAACGTTCCTCGCGTTCAGCGACCCGAAGAGCGCCGGCATGACCCACCTGCGGGCGCTCGGCGACGCCGGTGTCACCCACCTGCACCTGCTGCCGGCGTTCGACTTCGCCACCATCCCCGAGAAGCGGGCCGACCAGCGCCAGCCGGCCTGCGACCTGGCGGCGCTCCCGCCGGACTCCGCCGAGCAGCAGGCGTGCGTCGCGGCGGTCGCCGAGACCGACGGCTACAACTGGGGGTACGACCCGCTGCACTACACCGTGCCCGAGGGCGGCTACGCCGTCGACCCGGCCGGTGCGGCGCGGACCACCGAGTTCCGGCGGATGGTCGCCGGAGTGAACGGCGCCGGCCTGCGGGTCGTCATGGACGTGGTCTACAACCACACGTCGGCCGCCGGCACCGACGACACGTCGGTGCTGGACCAGATCGTGCCCGGCTACTACCAGCGGCTGCTCGACGACGGCACGGTGGCCAACTCCACCTGCTGCGCCAACACCGCACCCGAGCACGCCATGATGGGCAAGCTGGTGGTCGACTCGCTGGTCACCTGGGCGCGGCAGTACAAGGTGGACGGTTTCCGGTTCGACCTGATGGGTCACCACCCGAAGGCGAGCATCCTGGCCGTGCGCACGGCACTGGACAAGCTGACCGTCGCCCGGGACGGCGTGGACGGCAAGGCGATCATGTTGTACGGCGAGGGCTGGAACTTCGGCGAGGTCGCCAACGACGCCCGGTTCGTGCAGGCCACCCAGGCCAACATGGCCGGCACCGGCATCGGGACCTTCAACGACCGGCTGCGCGACGCGGTACGCGGCGGCGGGCCGTTCGACGCCAACCCGCGGGTGCAGGGCTTCGCGTCCGGGCTGTACACCGACCCGAACGGCGACGCGGTCAACGGGTCACCGGCCGAGCAGAAGGCCCGCCTGCTGCACGCCCACGACCTGATCAAGGTGGGGCTCACCGGCAACCTGCGCGGATACCGGTTCACCGACACCGCCGGACGGCAGGTCACCGGCGCGCAGGTCGACTACAACGGCTCGCCGGCCGGGTACACCGCCGCACCGGGGGAGGCCGTCACCTACGTCGACGCGCACGACAACGAGATCCTGTACGACGCGTTGGCGTACAAGCTGCCGCAGGGCACCTCGGCGACCGACCGTGCACGGATGCAGGTGCTGGCGTTGGGCACGGTGGTGCTGGGGCAGGGCACCGGGTTCGTCACCGCCGGCACCGAACGGCTGCGGTCGAAGTCGCTGGACCGCAACTCGTTCAACTCCGGTGACTGGTTCAACCAGATCCGCTGGAACTGCCAGCAGGGCAACGGGTTCGGCGCCGGTCTGCCGCCCGCGCAGGACAACGAGGACAAGTGGCCGTACGCGCGACCGTTGCTGGCCGACCCGGCGCTGGTGCCGGACTGCGCGGCGATCACCACCACCGACGCCCGGTACGCCGAGCTGCTGCGCGTCCGGGCGTCGTCACCGGTGTTCGGGTTGGCCACCGCGCAGCAGGTGCAGCAACGGGTGGCGTTCCCGCTGTCCGGGGCGCAGGAGACGCCGGGTGTGCTGACCATGACCCTGGACGCCCGCGGGCTGGGTGGGTCGTGGAAGTCGCTGACGGTGGTCTTCAACGGCACCCCGGCGGCGGCGACGCAGACGCTGACCGGTCTGCGCGGCGCGGACGTGGCACTGCACCCGGTGCTGGCGAACTCGGCCGACCCGGTGCTGCGGACCGCCTCGTTCGACTCGTCGGCGGGCACGTTCACGGTGCCGGCGCGCAGCGTGGCGGTGTTCGTCCAGAAGTGACGACACGACCGGCCCCCTTCCGCGAGACGCGGAAGGGGGCCGGTTTGTTGTGTCAGCGTCGTACCGCCGTCACTCCTGCGGGATCAGCCGAAGCAGTTCTCGATGGTCCCGCCCGGGATGGCCAGGCAGTTCGTCGGACGGTTCGCGGTGACCGCGGACTTGTCGTCCAGGTTCACCTCGCCGAAGAACGTGAAGACACCGCCCGGAGCGAAGGTGGAGAAGTTGTGGGCGACCTTCGTCTTCGACAGGTTGACCTGGCCGAAGATGTTGAAGATGCCGCCGCCGACCCCGATCGGGCCGATGGCCCGGTTGCCGACGACCTCGCTGTCGCGCAGCGTGGTGACGCTGCCGGCGTTGAAGAGCCCGCCGCCGAAGAAGCCGGCGGTGTTGTCCTTGATGCTGCTCTTCTCGAACGTGACCGCGCTGTCGAAGGCGATGGCCACACCACCACCGACACCGGCGGTGCTGTTCTTCTCGACCGTGACGTTGTGCAGGTTGAGCTGGCTGTCCGCCGCGGCCAGGCCACCGCCGGCGAGGACCGCGGTGTTCGAGACGAACTTGGTCTCGTACGCCGTGGTGTTGCCCTCGATGTCGAGCAGGCCGCCGCCGAAGCCCAGCGTCTCGTTGTCGCTGATCTCGGCCTTCTTCAACTCGACGGTCCCGCCGTCGACGTCGTCGGTGAAGATCTCCGCGGCGCCGTTGGAGATGCCGCCACCACCGATGACGGCGGTGTTGTCGGTGATCTTCGACTCGTCGACCTTGAGCACGCCGGCGTTGAAGACGCCACCACCGAAGAAGAAGGCGGTGTTACGGGTGACGGTGCTGTGCCAGATCTTCGTGGTGCCGAAGTTGGCCACACCACCGCCGTTTCCGCCGGACTGGTTGAGGACGACCTCGGACTCCACGATCTCGGCGGTGCCGCCCGGCTGGACCAGGATGCCGGCACCGTCGTTGTCGTCCGGCTGCTCGACGAGCGGCGTGACGACGCCCGGCGTGGCCTTCGGCGTGACCTTCGGCGCGGCCTTCAGGCCCGCCTTCGGGTTGGCCTGGCGGGTGCTGAGCGCCTGGGCCAGCGGGACGCCGGCCTTCACCTGCGCGGCGATCGCCTCGGAGTCCGAGTAGGCCGACCAGACGGCAGCCGGCTCGACGGCGTCGAACAGCTCGATGGTCTGGCCACCCTTGATGGTCAGGCCCTTCACGGTGAGGTGCCCACCGCTGCCGACGTTGAGGATGCGGAAGTAGTCCGCGGTGGCTTCCCGGGAGATCGTCGTGTGCTCACCCTTGAGGGTGATGTTCTCGGTGATCACCGGCAGGCCGTTGCCCTCGAAGTCGTTGCGGGTCAGGTTGTAGGTGCAGCCCTTGGCCAGCTCCAGCACACCGCCGTGCTTGTTGTTGGCGAACACGATCGCCTGGATCAGCTTGTCGGTGTCGCAGGGCACCTCCTTCCCGCGCTCGTGGTCCTTGTCCCGGTCCTTGTCCTTGTCTTTGTCCTTGTCCCAGTTGCGGCCCTCGTCACCGCCCTGGTCGCCATCCATGCTCACCTGGGCGGTGTTCCAGTTCAGGCCGACCGCTCCGGCGCTGCCCGCGACGCCCACCGCCGCGAGACTGACCACGCCCGTCAAACCGGCCACGCCGCTGGCGAGCCAGAGCTTGCGGCGGCGCTTGGCCGTCGCCCGCCCGGAGGCTTCGTTGTTCGTTAGGTAGTTGGACATCGGAGCTCTCTGCCCTCTCCTCGTACCAGACAGGGTCGCCGCCCTCAGGCGGGCGTCCCCTGCTACAAATCGGTTGTAGCTCCCAAAACCAACGTATGAGAATGTTCCTCGCCTCGCGGGCTTATCCGAAAGAACCCCACATTAGGTTCGTGTCCGCCCCTGGACGGCCCGGAGGCCCCGCGCGGGCACACCCCCGCCCAAGCCGGGCCGCACGCCGCTGAGCTGCCCAAATGGGTACGCCCCTCCGCGCCGTCACCGGCCCGGAGGGGCGCACCCTCTTTATGTGGTTCAGCCCCACCCCGATCAGGCGAAGCAGTCCGAAACGTTGAAGCAGTTGGTCGGGCGGTTGGCGGTGACCGAGGACTCGTCGTCCAGCGTCACGGTGCCGCCGAGGCTGTTGAAGATGCCGCCCGGTTCGAGGGTGGAGAAGTTGTACGCCACCTTCGTCCGGTGGAGCGTGACCTCGCTCCCCTCGGTGTTGACGATGCCGCCGCCGCGGGCGAACGGACCGACGGCCCGGTTGCCCACCACCTCGCTGTCGCGCAGCGTCGTACGGCTGTCATCGTTGAGGAGGCCACCGCCGGAGGAGCCAGCGGTGTTGTCCTTGATCCTGCTGTTCTCGATCGTCGCAACGCTGTCGGACGTCACGAACACGCCGCCACCGTCGCGAGCGGCGCTGTTCTTGACCACCGTGGCGTCCTTGAGGGTGAGCTGGCTGTCGGCCACCGCGACGCCACCACCGTCGAGCACCGCGGTGTTGCCACTGACCGTCGTCTGGTGCAACGTCGTGGTGCCCTGGACGTCCAGGACGCCGCCGCCGAAGCCAAGCGTCTCGTTGTCGGTGATCTCGCTCTTGTAGACCCAGACCGCGCCGCCCTCGACGTCCTCGGTCAAGATCTCCGCCGCGCCGTTGGAGATGCCACCACCGCCGATGATCGCGGTGTTGTCCTTGATCTTCGACTCGTCGACCTGGAGTACGCCGGCGTTGAAGATGCCGCCGCCGAAGAGGAACGCGGTGTTGTGCGCGACCGTCGTCTTGCTGAGCCGGGTGCTGCCGAAGTTCGCCAGCCCGCCGCCGTTACCGCCGGACTGGTTGTAGAGCAACTCGCTGTCCAGGATCTCCGCCCGACCACCGGGCTGCACCAGCACCCCGGCACCGTCGGTGGACCCCGGCTCCTCGACCAGCGGGACCGCCGCCGGCCCGGCCGTCGCCGGCTTCGCCGGTGTGGCTGCCGCCGGCTTGGCTACCGCCTTCGCCGTGGTCTTGGCGGCCGTGGTCTTGGCGGCGGGCTTGGCGGCGGTCGCCGTTGCGGGCTTGGCAGTCGTGACTGGCCTCGCGGCGGTCGCCGTGGCTGCCGTGGCCTTGGCGGCGGGCTTGGCGGCCGTGGCCGTCGCAGGCTTGGCGGCGGTCGCCGCTGCGGGCTTGGCGGCCGTGGCCGGCGTTGGGGGCGTGACCCCCGGCGTGGCCGTCGTGGTCCGGACCGACGTCACATACGGTGCCCAGACCGCCGCCGGGTCCGCGGTCATCGCCTGCTCGATGGTCTGGCCGCCCTTGATGCTCAGACCCTTGACGACCAGGTCCCCGCCCGGGCCGACATTGAGGATGCGGAAGTAGTCGGCGGTGGCCTCACGACCGATGGTCGTGTGCTCCCCCTTGAGGGTGATCGGCTGAGTGATCACCGGGAGGCCGTTGCCGTCCTGGCTGCGGGTCAGGATGTACGTGCAACCCTTGGCCAGCTCCAGCACTCCGCCGTTGGAGTTGTTGGCGTACGTGATCGCCTGGATCAACTTGTCGCTGTCGCAGGGGACCTGCTTGGTGCGGTCCTTCTCGTCGCGCTTGTCGTCCTTGCCGCCCCGGTCGTCGAAGCCGCTCCAGTCGTCGCCGCTCCACTCGTCGCCCTTGCCGTCGCTCTCCTTGCCGCCCTCGTTCCCGCCGGCGTCGCTGACGTTCTGCCGGTTGGTCGACGGTTGGGCGTCGGACACCCGGTCGGAGCTGGGCTTGTCGTCGCGGGCGGCCAGGCCGCCGAGGGCCGCGAGGCCGACCACACCGGTCAGCCCGGCCACACCGGCGACCCAGAGCGCTCGTCGTCGTCGTGTCGGCGGAGCTGTCGAGGCTCCGCCGTCGGTAGTCGTTACGTCGTAGGACATCAGAGCCTTCCGCCCTTTCCTGCTACCAGACGGGGTCGCACCGCGCGAGGCGCCACGACCAGCTACAAATAGGTTGCAGCCTCCGATCCCCACCGTATGAGAACCATCTTCGCGATGCGGACTTATCTGAGAAAACCCCGCATTCAACTCAGGTTGGGGCAGGAGTCGGTGAACAGGTCGGGGATGGCGGTAAGGGCGTGAGCAGCGCAAACACCGACGGAAGCCGCAGCGGCGCCCGGCCGTCGCGGCCGGGGTGGGGCCGGGCCGGGGTCGGGTAAAGACGGCGCGGGCCGCGACGGTGAGACGTCGCGGCCCGGCGGTGCGGGGGGTGCCAGCGGTGCTGGCGTTGAGGTCAGCCGGGCAGGCGGGGGCCTGCCTCGCGCTGCTCGGCCAGCCAGGTCTCCACCTCGTCGGAGGTGCGCGGCAGGCCGGCCGACAGGTTCGCCGCACCGGTCGAGGTGACCAGCACGTCGTCCTCGATGCGGATGCCGATGCCGCGCAGTTCGGCGGGGACCAGCTCGTCCTCCGGCTGGAAGTACAGACCCGGCTCGACGGTGAGCACGTAGCCCTCGCCCAGCGTGCCGTCGCGGTACATCTCCTTGCGGGCGTTCGAGCAGTCGTGCACGTCGATGCCGAGCATGTGGCCGAAGCCGTGCAGCGTCCACCGCCGGTAGACGGTCGACTTCTCGTCCATCGCCTCGTCCACGCTCACGGGCAGCAGACCCAGCTCGGACAGACCCTCGGCGAGGACCCGCATGCAGGTCCGGTGGACGTCCTTGAACGTCACCCCGGGCCGGATGGCCTCAATGCCGGCCTGCTGCGAGGCGTACACGATGTCGTAGACCTGGCGTTGCAGCGCGGTGAACCGGCCGCTGACCGGCAGCACCCGGGTCACGTCGGCGGTGTAGAGGTTGCGGCCTTCGACGCCCATGTCCATGAGCAGCAGGTCACCCGGGCGGGTGGCGCCGTGGTTGTGCATCCAGTGCAGGATCGTGGCGTGCTCGCCGGCGCCGACGATCGAGCCGTACCCGACGTCGTTGCCGTCGTGGCGGGCCCGCAGCGCGAAGACACCCTCCAGCAGCCGCTCGGAGACCGCCCGGTCCGCCGGCAGGATCCGGGCGACGTCCTCGAAGCCGCGTACGGTGGCGTCGATCGCGTCCTGGAGTTGGGTGATCTCCCACTCGTCCTTGACCAGCTTCAGCTCCGAGATGGCGATCGCCAGCTCCCGGTCCCGGGCCGGCTGCCCCTCGACGCGGACCCCGTCGTACACCCGGACGGCCGCGTCGACCCGGCTGTCGAAGCCGCGCAGCACCCGGGTACGGCCCGGGGCCAGGTCGGCGAGCGTCGCCTCCAGGTCGGTCAGGTCGGCGGTGGGCAGCCCCAGCTCGGTCGACTTCTCGCTGAGCGTGTGCCGCCGGCCCACCCACAGCTCACCGTGGCGGCTGCGGAAGAACTCGTCGGTCTCGTGGGAGGATCGGGGCCGCATGTACAGCGTGGCGTCGTGCCCCGAGCCGTTCGGGCGCAGCACCAGCACGCTGTCGGGGTCGTGGTCGCCGGTCAGGTAGGCGAAGTCGCTGCCCGGCCGGAACGGGTAGGTGGTGTCGTTGGCCCGGACCTTCTCGGTGCCGGTGGGGATCACCAGCGTCTCGCCCGGGAAGGCCGCCGAGAGGGCGGCCCGCCGCTTGGCGTAGTTGGGCGCCTCGGCGCGGGGGGTCACCGGGAGGGCGGTGTCCCGCCAGCCCTGCCGCATGAAGGACAGGAATGCCCCCGGGAAGTCCGGATCGTGCGATTCCGTACCGTCCGTTGGCGTACCGTCGGTGCGTCCCTCGGTCATTGCGCCGCTCCCTCCGCTTCGTTGCTGGTCCCGACGGTACCGCGCGCCCGGTTCGCGGTGGCGCCGCCCGGGAGCGCTCCGGATCGACGGACGGCTGCGACGGGCCTGTGGCACGCGTGGGAAGATGACCACCATGTGCGGACTCCTGGCCTTCTTCAGCGCGAACGGCAACGCCGCCGCGCACCGCGACCACATCGCCGGAGCATTGGAATGCCTGCACCACCGCGGCCCTGACGAGACAGGGGTCGAGGTGGTCGGCGACGCCTCCGGCCGGTACGCGGACGGAGTGTTCGCCCACAAGCGGCTCGCCATCATCGACGTCGCGTCGAGCCACGAGCCGCTGCCCTACGCGAACGGCCGTTACCTGCTGACCTTCAACGGTGAGATTTACAACTACATCGAGCTGCGCGAGGAGTTGATCAGGGACTTCGGCGCCCAGTTCGCCACCGCCGGTGACGGTGAGGTGATCGTCGCCGGTTACCACTACTGGGGCGAGCAGGTGCTCACCCGGCTGCGCGGCATGTTCGCGTTCGTCATCTGGGACCGGCAGGAGCGGCGCGCGTTCGGTGCCCGCGACTACTTCGGCATCAAGCCGCTGCACTATCTGGAGACCGCCGACGGGCTCTACCTGGCGTCGGAGAAGAAGGCGCTGCTGCCGTTCGCGCACAGCAACTACCAGGGTGACGCGGGTATCGACGCGGCGAGCCTGAGCCACTACCTGACCCTGCAGTACGTGCCGGAGCCCGGCACCCTGCACAAGGGCATCAGCCGGATCGGCTCGGGGGAGTACCTGACCTGGACGCCGGGCGGGCGGATCGACGTACGCCGGTGGTATCGGCCGGTGTTCCGGCCGGCGCCGGTCGACGACGAGCAGAAGCTGTACCACGAGATCCGGGAGACGCTGCGGGAGAGCGTGCGCATGCACATGCGCTCCGACGTGCCGGTGGGCTCGTTCCTGTCCAGCGGCATCGACTCCACGGCGGTGGTCGCGCTGGCCCGGGAGTTCAACCCGAACATCCTCACCTTCACCGTCGGCTACGACGTACCGGGGTATTCGGAGATCGACGTCGCGCAGGATTCGGCCCGGCACCTGGACGTCACCACCATCCCCACCAAGATCGGTCCGCAGGACATGATCGACGCGCTGCCGAAGATCGTCTGGCATCTGGACGACCCGGTGGCCGACCCGGCGCTGGTGCCGCTGTACTTCGTGGCGAAGAAGGCCGCCGAGCACGTCACGGTGGTGCTCTCCGGTGAGGGCGCGGACGAGTTCTTCGGCGGCTACACGATCTACCGGGAGCCGCTGTCGCTCGGCACCGTCAACGGCCTGCCGGGTGGCGTGCAGAAGGGCCTGCGCGCGGTCTCCAAGGCGATCCCGCAGGGGGTCAAGGGCAAGAGCTTCCTGGAGCGCGGCACCACCCCGATCGAGGAGCGTTACTACGGCAACGCGCGGATGTTCACCGAGGAGGAGAAGCAGCACCTGCTGCGTCGCTACGACCCCTCGGTGCGCTACACCGACGTGACGGCCCCGATCTACGCCGAGTGCACCGAGCTGGACGACGTCACCAAGATGCAGTACGTCGACCTCTACACGTGGTTGCGCGGCGACATCCTGGTCAAGGCGGACCGGATCTCGATGTCGCACTCGCTGGAGGTGCGGGTGCCGTTCCTCGACCGCGAGGTGTTCGACGTGGCGGCGAAGATCCCGGTGGACCTGAAGCTGCCGCCGCGCTCCGACGCCACGAAGTACGCGATGCGGCAGGCGCTGCAGGGTGTCGTCCCGCCGGCCATCGTGAACCGCAAGAAGCTGGGCTTCCCGACGCCCACCCGGGTCTGGCTGCGCGGCGAGATGTACGAGTGGGCCCGGCACGTGCTGAGCACGTCGGGGGCCGGTGACCTGCTCGACCTGTCGTACGCGCTGCGGCTGCTCGACGAGCACAAGCGGGAGGAGGCCGACCACTCCCGCAAGGTGTGGACGGTGCTGATCTTCTGCATCTGGCACGCCATCTTCGTGGCGAAGACCCTCGACCCGGGCATCCAGCGCAACCAGTCCGCCCTGCTCACGAAGCCGGTGGTCGGCTCCATGGTCCGCTGACACTGACACCCCTGTTGATCAAGAGGTTTGCGTCATCCGGAGCCGTTCCGGCGACGCAAACCTCTTGATCATCTAGAGGGGTGTGCGGTTACCGGCGGGCGCAGGTGACCGTTGGGAGCGCGTTCGTTCCTGTGGTGCTGGCCAGGAAGCCGAACGTGGTGGTGCCCTCCGGTGCGACCGTGCCGTTGTACGAGACGTTCGTCGCGGTCACCGTTGAGCCGGACGACGTCTGTGTGGCGCCCCAGATCTGACTGATCGACTGTCCGCTGGGCCAGGTCCAGCTCGCGGTCCAGCCGGAGAACGGCGTACTGCCGTGGTTCATGATCATGACTTCGCCCTGGAAGCCGCCCTGCCAGGCGCTGACCACCTTGTAGACCGCCATGCAGTCGCCGTTGGGCGGCAGGGGCGTCGGCGTGGTCGGCGTCGGCGTCGGGTCGGTCGGCGTCGGCGTCGGGGTGGTCGGGGTCGGGGTGGGGGTGGGCGGCGTGCCACCCGGACCCACACCGGTCACCTGACCGTTGCCGCCGTCGAAGGTCACGTCGGAGCAGCCGAAGAAGTTCTCCTGCGAATCCGAGCGCACCCAGCGTGAGTAGATGATGTGCTGGCCGCTCTTGCCCGACGGCAGGTTGCCACTGAAGTAGTAGTGCCCCTCGTTGGTGCCGACGCCGCCGCGCTGCGGCGGGTTGGTCACCGTGAGGAACGGCTGCTCCTCCAGGTCACTCCAGGCCAACGCGCGGGTCGGGCTCCAGCTGTTCTTCGTCACGTAGAAGTAGAAGGTGCCCGGGTGGTGCGCCCAGTTGCTGTACCGGAAGTCCAGCCGCGCCCCGGCGGTCAGGTGCGTCAGTGGCCAGTCGGTGCGGGGAAGGTCGTAGCCCCGGTAGCCCGGGTTGCCACCACTGCACAGCTGCCCGTCCGGGATGAAGCCGGTGGTCCGGCCGCCGGCGTCGGAGCGCAGCACGCTGAACCAGTTGTAGAGGGAGTTCGCCCCGCTCTGACCCACGGCGGCGGAGCATGCGGGGTTGTTGGGGCGGATCTCGCCGGTCTGGCTCAGGCCGTCCTGCCAACACAGGTAGGTGCGGCTGCCGGGGGTCATCGCGGCGCCGTGCGCGGCGGCCGGCTGTGGGCTGGACGCCAGGGCGACGGCACCCAGGGCGAGGGTAACGGCCGCGGTGAGCAGCGCGGCCGTACGGGAACGGTTCA
This sequence comes from Micromonospora sp. NPDC050695, assembly GCF_040654415.1. NCBI lineage: Bacteria > Bacillati > Actinomycetota > Actinomycetes > Micromonosporales > Micromonosporaceae > Micromonospora > Micromonospora sp. NPDC050695. The sequence goes on along the minus strand of NZ_JBFAHZ010000020.1, from coordinate 89,961 downwards.
CGGGGTCTCCTGACTCGCGAGGCGCGCCGCCCGGGCCGCCCCGCCGCAATCGGGTGGGATGTGGCGATCACGGCGACGTGCCCTGGCCGGAAACGGCCGGTGGACGCGCGCCGTCAACGGTCCTGTCACGGACCGGCGCCCTCGCGTCGAACAACCCGGCAACCGGCGGCGCGGCAGCCCTCGCACCGCCCGGTATGCGCCATCCCACCACGCCGCCGGACTCGATGCAATAGCCAACCCTCGATATAGGGGACGGGCCGTGCTGCCGCGTTGAGCGACATATCCTGCTCAGAGGGAGAAATATGCCGGAAAGGTGGCGACGCGTGCCGGACGTGTTCGACGAACTGCTGCGTCGCTGCCGCGCCGGCGAGCCGGTCGCCCTGGCCACCGTCGTGGCCACCTGGCGCTCCGCGCCGCAGCCGCCCGGCGCCGCCATGCTGGTCACCGCCGACGGTACGGTCACCGGCAGCGTCTCCGGCGGCTGCGTGGAAGCGGACCTGTACGAACGCGCCCGCCACGTCCTCGACACCGGCGTAGCGGAGCTGACCCGCTACGGAGTCAGCGACGACGACGCGTACGCCGTGGGTCTGACCTGCGGCGGGGTGCTCGACGTGTTCGTGGAACGGGTCGACCCCGGCCGCCTCGCGGAGGTGGACGCCCTCGACGCCGCGCGCCGTGCCGGCCGGCCGGCGGCGGTGGTCACCTGCGTGGCGGCCGACGCGGGCGACCCGTCGAGCGCGGTCCCCGTCGATCCGGCCCGGCGGCTCGGTCGGCGGCTGGTGCTGACCGGCGAGCAGGTCATCGGCTCCCTCGGCGACGACCGGCTCGACGACGCCGCCACCGCCGACGCTCTCGGGCTGCTCGCCGCCGGACACAGCGGCATGCTCCGGTACGGCTACCACGGCCAACGTCGGGGCACCGGCCTCAGCCTCTTCGTGACCGCGTACGCCACACCACCCCGGATGATCGTCTTCGGGGCGATCGACTTCGCCGCCGCGGTGGCCCGGATCGGCGCGTTCCTCGGCTACCGGGTCACCGTGTGTGACGCCCGGCCGGTCTTCGCCACCGCACGGCGCTTCCCGGAGGCGGACGAGGTCGTGGCGCAGTGGCCGCACCGCTACCTGCGCACGGAGCTGGACGCCGGCCGCGTCGACGGACGGACGGTGGTCTGCGTGCTCACCCACGACCCGAAGTTCGACGTGCCGCTGCTGGGGCTGGCGCTGCGCCACCGGCTCGCGTACGTCGGGGCGATGGGCTCGCGGCGCACCCACGACGAGCGGCACAAGTTGCTGCGCGAGTCCGGGCTCGACGAGGCGCAACTCGCCCGGCTCGCCTCCCCGATCGGGCTGGACCTCGGTGGGCGTACCCCGGAGGAGACCGCGGTGAGCGTGGCCGCGCAGATCGTCGCGGCCCGCTGGGGCGGGTCCGGTCGGCCGCTGGCCGCGCTCGCCGGCCCGATCCACCAGCCGGGTTGACCCGGCGCGCGCGCAGCGGCGCGTCCGCGGTGCCAGCCTGATCATGCGGTGGCCGTTGGGGATGACGAAAGGACCTCCGAATGGGATACGCGGTGGTGCTCGGCGAGGCGCTCGTCGACCTGCTCGACAGCGAGTGCGACGGCGAGCGGGTCTACCGGCAGGCCATCGGCGGTGGCCCGCTCAACGTCGCCGTCGGGGTGGCCCGACTCGGCGGCGCGGCACAGTTCGTCGGATCGCTGGGCGACGACGTGCTGGCCGGCCGGATCCGCGCCTTCCTGACCGCCGCCGACGTCGGGTTGGCCGGCGCGGTGACGGCACCGGCGTCGACCTCGCTCGCCGTGGTCACCCTCGCCGGCCCGGAACCCGACTTCCGCTTCTACGGCGAACCGCCCTCCTACGGTCTGCTCGGTCCCGACGACCTGCACCTGGCACTGGTGGAGGGCGCCGACGTGCTCTACTGCGGGTCGGTCGTGCTGCTGCAACCCGCCACCCTGGCCGCCGCCCGCCGAGCCTGGTCACTCGCCACCGGTCTGCGGGTCTTCGACCCGAACGTACGGCCCCGGCTGCTGGACGGCCCGGCCGCGCTGGCCGGGCTGCGCGAGGTGGTGGCCGAGTTCGCCGCCGGAGCGCACGTGGTCACGTTGAGCGGCGCCGACGCGCAACTGCTCTATCCGGGTGAGCCGGTCGAGGGGGTGGCCGCGTACCTGCGTGAGCTGGGGGCCACCACGGTCGTGGTGACACTCGGCGCGGCCGGCGCGGTGCTGGCCGCCGCCGATGCCGACCCGGTCCTCGTGCCGGCCCCCAAGGTCGACGCCGTCGACGCCACCGGAGCGGGTGACTCGGTGATGGCCGCGTTGATCGCCGACCTGCTCGTCGACGGCGAACCGGCCGCCCCGCACGGCTGGATCGAGAGGGTGGCGTTCGCGCTGCGGGTGGCCGGCCTGGTCTGCGAATCCCCGGGCGGCGCCACCGCCATGCCCACCCGCGCCGACGTCGAACGCCGCTTCGCGGCCTGACGGTCCCGGTCCCCCGCCGACTGGACGGGGGACGGGGGACTACGGGGTTCCGTTGAGCTCTTGGTAGCCGCGGTTCGCCGCCACCAGGGCGGCGCGGGCGCCGAAGGGGGCCTCGGCGGCCACCCGCTCGGGGGGCGCGCCGCCGGTGTTGGCGGCCCGGATCAGCCAGGCCAGCCGCGCCAGCTCGGCGTGCTGGGCGCGGACGAACTCGACGTCCACCGGGTCGCCGTGGCCCGGCACAACCAGCGTGCGCGCGGTGGTCAGCCGCAGCAGGTCCGTGACCGCGTCCGGCCACTGCAGGGGGTACGAGTCCTCGAAGGCGGGCGGGCCGCTCTGCTCCACCAGGTCCCCGGCGACCAGCACGTCCGCGTCGGGCACGTGCACCACCAGGTCGGCGTCGGTGTGCCCCCGCCCCGGGTGACGCAGCAGCACCCGCCGGCCACCCAGATCCAGCTCCGTCTCGGTCTGCACGATGTGCGTCGGCGCGAGCAGTGGCGTGTCGGCCAACTCGGCGGCCAGCGCCGGGTGCTCCTGACGCAGCTCCTCGTACGCCTGCCGGCGCAGCCGCTCCGGCTGCTCGCGCAGGGCCGCGGCGGCCAGGTGGTGCGCGTACACCGGGCGGGGCGGGTCGCCGGCCAGGACGGCGTTGCCGAAGCAGTGGTCGTAGTGGTGGTGGGTGTTGACGATGGTCAGCGGACGGTCGGTGACCGCCCGGACGGCGTCGGCCAGCGCGGTGGCCTGGGCCGCCGAGGACAGCGTGTCTACCAGCAGCGCCTCATCCGCGCCGACGACCAGCGTCACGTTGACCCGCAGCAGAGGCTCGGGCCGCACGTACACCCGGTCGGCGACCTCGACGAACCCGGCGGTCACGAGGACCGCCCGGCGCGCTCGACGAAGCGGTGCCGGTCCACCAGGATCCGGTCCACCCGCCCCCGGGCCACCGTCTGATCGCCGTCACTGACGGTGACCTCGAACGACAGCCGGCGACCGTCGACGGTCGCCAGCAGCGCCTGCGCCCGGACCGTCCGGCCGACCACCGTCGGCGCCAGGTGCTCCAGCTCGACGCGCGTCCCCACCGTGGTCGACCCGGGTGGCATGCCGACCGCCGTCGCCGCGACCGTGGCCGCCTCGGCCAGCGCGAGCACCCGGGGAGTGCCCAGCACCGGTACGTCCCCGGAACCGACCGCCTGGGCGGTGTCGGCGTCACTGACGGTCAACTCGACCTGGGCGGTCAGACCCGGCGCGAAGGCCGGCTCGGGCTGCTCCTGCATGGTCGTCAGCCTAGGTGCTCCCCGGACGCGTCGAGCACGCGCCCGCCGATCCGGGCGCACCCATCCCGACCCACCGACGGGTGGTCCCCGTCGGTCGATGCTGTACCCGTCGTTAACCTTGACCGCGATGGCCGTCGTGACTGACCCCCAGCCCCCCGCCCGGACCGACCCGCCCGCGTCGCCCGACGGGGGCCGTCGGCGCATCGTCGCCATGACGGTCTGGGCGGTCGCCTTCGTCGCCGCGTGGCTGGCGATCGGGCTGCCCACCGACCCCGCGTACGCGTTCGTCTGGATCTGGTTGGCGACGATCGCCTGGAACAGCGACCGGCCGTGGCGCAGCCACCTGCGCTTCGCCCGGGACTGGGTGCCGGTGGTGCTGCTGTTCGTCGTCTACAACCTCTCGCGGGGGTTCGCCGACAACGGCGCCACCCCGCACGCGATGGAGCTGATCGTCGCCGACCGGTTCATGTTCGGCTGGGCCACCGGCGGGGAGGTGCCCACCGTCTGGTTGCAGGAGCACCTGTACCGCCCGCAGGTGCACTGGTGGGACGTCGCGGCGAGCTGGGTGTACTTCTCGCACTTCGTGGTGGCGCTGACCGCCGCGGCGGTGCTCTGGCTGCGCGACCGGCACCGCTGGGCCGCGTACATGCGCCGCTGGGGGTTCCTGTGCGCCGCCGGCCTGGTCACCTACTTCGTCTACCCGGCCGCACCGCCCTGGTGGGCCGCCCAGAACGGCCTGCTCACCGAGGTCGCCCGGATCTCCACGCGGGGTTGGAAGGCGTTCGGCATGCACGGTGCCGGCAACGTCCTCAACGCCGGTCAGATCGCCTCGAACCCGGTCGCCGCGATGCCGTCGCTGCACACCGCGTGGGCGCTGTTCGTGGTGCTGTTCTTCCTGACCACCACCCGCCGCCGCTGGTGGCCGCTGCTGCTGGCGTACCCGCTGGCGATGACCTTCACCCTGGTCTACTCCGGTGAGCACTACGTGATCGACGTGCTGGTCGGCTGGGCGTACGTGGGAATCACCTACCTGGTGGTCGGCCTGGCCGAGCGCGGGTGGGCCGCCTGGCGGGCCCGCCACCCGAAACCCGGGACGCAACCGGTCGCGGAGACACCACCGACGCCCACCCCACAGCCGGCGGTCCCCGCCGACCACTGACCCGGCGCCCCGCTGGGCCTCAGCGCAGGCGGGCGGCGTGCGCCCGGGAGGTCAGCTCGGCCGACAGGGCCCACGCCTCGGCCAGGTCGCGGTCCTGGGCGGTGGCGCCGGAGCCGCCGGCGGTGTCCGCGTAGACGGTGGCCAGCCCCAGCCGGCGCTGGACCGGCCCCTGCACCACCCGCACGCTCTGGATCCGCGCGTACGGGACGATCGCCACCTGCCGGGTCAGCAGGCCCGACCGGGTGGCGAAGACCCGCTCGAACAGTCCCGCGCCGAGCGCACGCCGCCCCAGCGGGTGCAGCCAGCGCGTGCGGGGCGGCGGCGGACTCAGCGTGAGCGCGTCGAGGCGTACCCCCGGGAGCACCTCGGCGACGATCGCCGCCGCCGTCGGTAGGTCGCCGACCGGTAGCAGCCGGTCGGGTCGGTTGCGGTCATCGGCCTCGGCGACGGAGTAACCGGCCACCTCCAGGCGCAACCGCAGCCAGCCGTTCACCCGCCACAACAACGGCCAGGTGGCCCGCACGGTCTGCACCCGCTCCAGCGGCACGGTCTGCGCCCGCGTCTCCAGCAGACCGTTGTGCACCCGCAGCGTGGCGCCGTCGCGGCCCAGCCGGAAGTTCCAGTCGTCGAGGACCCGGCGGATCGGTTGCAGCAGCACACCCGCCATCGCGGTCAACGTGCTGGCGACCGCGACGAACGACCACGACCCCGCGGTGAGGAACTGCACCACGACGAAGGCGACACCGAACGGGAGCAGGAACGCCTGCGGGGTGAGTAGTTGACTGACCAGCAGATCCTTGTTACGTACGGCGTGTAGCGGCCGACCGGGCGTGGCCGCCGGAGCCGTCGCGACACCCGGGGCGACCGGGTGCTCCGGCGCGGGTGTCTGCGCCACCCGCCCGGCCAGCGCCAGCAGCCGCCCGCGCAGCCGGGCCGCGTCGGCCACCCCGAGGTACGCCAGCGGCGCCTCGGTCTTGCCCCCGCCGACCACCTCCAGGCGCAGCTCGGCCAGGCCGGTGAGCTGGGCGAGCAGCGGCCGGACCACCTCCACGGCCTGCAACCGTTCCAGCGGGATCGCCCGGGTACGCCGCCAGAGCAGCCCCTCGTACACCCGCAGTTCGCGGCCCACCACGTGGTAGCCGGTGTTGTACCAGCTGATCACCGACAGCACGGTCGCGCCGAGCGCCAGCGCCCCCACCATCGCGGCGAACCAGCCGAAGCCGACCCGGGACAGCGTCGACCAGGACAACCCGGCGATCACCACGACCAGTGACTTGGCCCCGTGCAGCAGTGGGCTGAGGGGGTGCAGTCGTTGCCGTGGCTCGCCGTCGCCGTCGCCCGGTGGCGTCGGCCACGGCGCGGGCGCCCCCGGCGGCACCGGGCCAGGCGGTGCCACACCAGTGGGCAGCGCCGGCCCCGGTGGCGTCGGGCCGGTGGGTGGCACGGTGCTCGGCTCGGCGGGCCCGTCGCTCATCGGCGCGGCCCTCGGCTGCCCGCGCGGGTGCTCACAGGCCCTCCGCCCGGTCCTCGCCGAGCGCGGTGAGCCGGTCGCGCAGCCGGGACGCCTCCGCGGGGCGCAGCCCCGGCACCCGGGCATCGCTGGCCGCCGCCGCCGTGTGCAACTGCACGGTGGCCAGGTCGAAGGCGCGTTCCAACGGCCCGGCGCTGACGTCGATGAACTGCATCCGCGAGTACGGGACGATGGAGAGCCGCCGGACCAGCAGCCCGTGCCGCACCAGCAGGTCGTTTTCCCGTTCGGCGTACCCCCAGGCCCGGACCGCCCGGACGACGGTGATGGCCCGCCACGCGCCGAGCCCCAGCACGACGGCGAGGGCGAGCCCGAACAGCCAGTGCCCGCTCAAGGCCCAGCCGACCGCCGTCACCGCCAGCCCGATGGCGACCACGACCGCCAGCCGGATCAGCTCCACCCAGATCAGGTCGGTGGAGATCGACTGCCAGTGCACCGTGTCCGGCCAGGGCTCCAACGGCCCGCGCCCGACGGATGAGCCCGGGTCGGGCGGCAGGAGGCCGGGTGCCGGCAGGTCGGGCGCGCGATGGTCGGCGGTGGCTGACGGCCGGTGGCCGGGTGGCGGCACCGCGCCCGGCGGCAGCGGGGCGGGCGACGCGACGTCCGCAGCGGTGGGGTGCGGGCCGAGCGTGCCGGGCGCGGGAAACGCGCCGGGCGGCGGCGCGACGCCGGGTGGGGTGGCCGGGGTGGGCGGCCAGGACGGGGAGGTGGGGCCGGGGGAAGCCGGTGGGTCGCCGCTCACACGTCGAGCGTAGGCGATCCGGGCACTTCAGCGACGGCACGCAGGAAGCCGCGAGCCTCCAGGAAATCACCGAGGCTGCCCCGATGCTCCTCGCAGGCGAGCCAGGTCTTTCGGCGCTCGGCGTCGTGCAGGCGCGGATTGTTCCACTTCAGGGCCCACACGGCGGGGGCGCGACAACCCCGGGCCGAGCAGACCAGGGGCTCGTCGGCAGGGGAGGGGATGCTCATCCCGGCCAGTCTAGGGCGGCGGGACGGAGGGCTTGAGCGCCGGGCGGCCACGGGGGGAGCCGCCCGGCGACGGGGTGAATCGTACACGCGGCGGACGGGTCCGTGTCCACCCGTGACGCGCGATTCGGCTGCTGAGGACGGCGCGGCAAAAATCGGCTTCTCCCCACCTCGACACTCAGGAAGGCGTGCGAGTCTTGATACCGCACCAGCCGCGACGACCGACAAACGCTGTGGAGGACCGGTGGCCCAGCCGACCATGCCCGACGCCCCGACGCCGAACGGGGCGTCGGCCCCGGAGAAACCCGCCCCGGCGACCACACCCGCGCAGGACGCCACTCTGCTGGAGAAGGCGCTGTTCGAGATCAAGCGGGTGATCGTCGGGCAGGACCGGATGGTGGAGCGGATGTTCGTCGCGCTGCTCGCCCGCGGCCACTGCCTCCTCGAAGGGGTTCCCGGGGTGGCCAAGACCCTCGCCGTGGAGACCCTCGCCAAGGTCGTCGGCGGGTCCTTCGCCCGGGTGCAGTTCACCCCGGACCTGGTGCCGGCCGACATCATGGGCACCCGGATCTACCGGCAGTCGAGCGAGAAGTTCGACGTGGAGCTGGGCCCGGTCTTCGTCAACTTCCTGCTCGCCGACGAGATCAACCGGGCTCCGGCCAAGGTGCAGTCGGCGCTGCTGGAGGTGATGAGCGAGCGGCAGGTGTCCATCGGTGGGGAGAGCCACCGGGTGCCCGACCCGTTCCTGGTGATGGCCACCCAGAACCCGATCGAGCAGGAGGGCGTCTACCCGCTGCCGGAGGCGCAGCGGGACCGGTTCCTCATGAAGATCGTCGTGGGCTACCCCACCGACGCGGAGGAACGCGAGATCGTCTACCGGATGGGCGTGGCCGCGCCGGAGCCGACGGCGGTCTTCGACACCCCCGAGCTGATCGCCCTGCAACGCAAGGCCGACCAGGTCTTCGTGCACAACGCCCTGGTCGACTACGCGGTGCGTCTGGTGCTGGCGACCCGCGCCCCGGCCGAGCACGGCATGCCGGACGTCGCCCAGCTGATCCAGTACGGGGCCAGCCCGCGCGCCTCGCTCGGCCTGGTCCGGGCCACCCGCGCCCTGGCGCTGCTGCGCGGACGCGACTACGCCCTGCCGCAGGACGTGCAGGACATCGCCCCGGACATCCTGCGGCACCGGCTGGTGCTCAGCTACGACGCGCTCGCCGACGACGTGCCGGCCGACCACATCGTGCACCGGGTGATGTCCACCATCCCGCTGCCGGCGGTCGCTCCCCGCCAGCAGGCCACCGCATCGCCGACCGTCGCGCCGCCGGGCGCCGGATGGCCCGGGCAGCGCCCGTGACCTCACCCACCCCTCGTCCCGCCCCTCTCGGCGACCGCAGCGAGGCGGTGCTGTCCCGGCTCCAGCTCCTGGTCACCCGCAAGCTCGACGGTCTGCTCCAGGGCGACTACGCCGGTCTGCTCCCCGGGCCGGGCAGCGAGGCGGGGGAGTCACGGGAATACCGGCCCGGCGACGACGTACGCCGGATGGACTGGCCGGTCACCGCACGGACCACGACGCCGCACGTGCGGCGTACGGTCGCCGATCGGGAACTGGAGACCTGGCTGGCGCTGGACCTCTCGGCCAGCCTGGACTTCGGCACCGGGCAGTGGCTCAAGCGGGAGGTGGTGGTGGCCGCCGCGGCCGCCATCACCCACCTGACCGTGCGCGGCGGCAACCGCATCGGCGCCGTGATCGGCACCGGCGGGGGGACGCCCGCGCCGGCCCGGCGCTGGCGGGGCGGGTCGCCCCCGGTCGGGCCCGGGGTGCTCACCCGGCTGCCGGCCCGCTCCGGCCGCAAGGAGGCGCAGGGCCTGCTGCGCGCGGTCGCCGGCACCGCGATCCAGCCCGGCCGGGGTGACCTGGGTGCCCTCGTCGAGATGCTCAACCGCCCGCCCCGACGGCGCGGGGTGGCCGTGGTGGTCTCGGACTTCCTCGCGCCGGCCGAGCAGTGGTCCCGGCCGATGCGCAAGCTGCGCGTCCGCCACGACGTGCTGGCCATCGAGGTGGTCGACCCGCGCGAGCTGGAGCTGCCCGACGTGGGGGTGCTGCCGGTGGTCGACCCGGAAAGTGGCGAGCTGCACGAGGTGCAGACCGCCGACCCGCGGCTGCGGCAGCGCTACGCGGAGGCTGCCGCCGCCCAGCGGGCCACGATCGCAGCCGCGCTGCGCGGCGCCGGCGCGGCCCACCTGCGTCTGCGTACCGACCGAGACTGGCTGCTGGACATGGTGCGTTTCGTGGCCGCGCAGCGGCACGCGCGTACCCGGGGGACGACACGATGATCCGTTTTCTGCAACCGTGGTGGCTGCTGGCCGTGCTGCCGGTGTTCGCCCTCGCCGCGTTCTACGTCTGGCGGCAGCTGCACCGCCGGGCGTACGCGATGCGGTTCACCAACGTGGATCTGCTGCGCACGCTGGCGCCGAAGGGGCTGGGCTGGCGTCGGCACGTACCGGCGACCGCGTTCCTGCTCTGCCTGCTGGTGCTGGCCACCGCGCTGGCCCGGCCGGCGGTGGACACGAAGGAGCCGCTGGAGCGGGCCACCGTGATGCTCGCCATCGACGTGTCGCTGTCGATGCAGGCCGACGACGTGGCGCCGAACCGGCTGGAGGCGGCGCAGGAGGCGGCCAAGCAGTTCGTCAGCGAGCTGCCGGAGAGCTACAACCTGGGCCTCGTGTCGTTCGCCAAGGCCGCGAACGTGCTGGTGCCGCCGGGCAAGGACCGGGACGCGGTGACCAGTGCCATCGACGGGCTGGTGCTGGCCGAGGCGACCGCCACCGGCGAGGCGGTGTTCACCTGCCTGGAGGCGATCCGGTCGGTGCCGGCGGACGGCGCGGCGGGCATCCCACCGGCCCGGATCGTGCTGCTCTCCGACGGGTTCCGCACCTCGGGCCGGTCGGTGGAGGAGGCGGCGGCCGCCGCGCAGGCGGCGAACGTGCCGGTGTCCACCATCGCCTTCGGCACCGACACCGGTCAGGTCGACATCGGCGGGCAGCTCCAGCGGGTGCCGGTGGACCGGATGGCCCTGGCCGAGCTGGCCGAGACCACCGAGGGCTACTTCTACGAGGCGGCCTCGGTGAGCGAGTTGAAGCAGGTCTACCAGGACATGGGCAGCTCGATCGGTTTCCGCACCGAGCCGCGCGAGGTGACCCAGTGGTACGCCGGAGTGGCGTTGCTGTTGGCGCTCTGCGCGGGCGCGCTCAGCCTGCTGTGGTCGTCGCGGATGCTCTGAGCGGGCGCGTCGAGCGAGGGCCGGCGGTGGGTCAGTGACCGCCGCCGGCCAGGACGAAGACGACGGCCACCCAGACGGCGGCGAGGGTGAAGCCCAGCGGGGCGACGTAACGGCTCATGGACGGCTCCGGTGGCGGCTGGACGGTCCGCGTGCGGGGGCGGACCGCAGGGGGTGGGGACGCGCACACGAAGTCGTGACCGGGCGGCTCCCGGCGACCGTCCGGGGTCGGACGGCGCGGCACACGCGCCTCGGCAGGAGCCGAAGCGGTGCGGGAGCGGAGCGGGGTCAGCTCACCAGACTGAGTCGTGGCTCAGCGGGGCTGACCATCGGCCCGGCCACGACTGGGAGGATCGCTATCTCGCACAGCGATCACCTCCTGCAAGTCGGCCCGGCCGGAACGTCGATGATCGTACACCTGAGGTGTCGACCGGACGCACTCGGCCGACCGGCCGGTGCCCCCTCCACCGCCCGGCCGCCGCCCCGCCCCGCGGCGGTCCGCCGGCCGGTCCACCCGCACCAGCGTGACCAGCACGACCGCCAGTAGGGGCAACCAGCAGCACCGGGCCAGCACCCAGCCCGGACCGTCCGGCGCGGTGTGCAGACCCGGCAGGGCCACCCCGGCCCGGGCGGTGAGCGCGGTCACCGCCACCAGCACCGGCTGGTGCCACAGGTAGATCCAGTCGGTGGGCGCCTCGGCCGCCCAGAACCGGCGCCCACCGGGCAGGTCGTCGGCGTGCCGCACCCCGGCGCCGACCCCGCCGAGGCTGACCACGTCGGTGACCTGGACCGGGGCGTCCGTGGCGGCCAGCGACACCACCAGCGCCCCGTAGCTGTGCCCGACCAGGGTGATCGTCGCGGCCGGCCGGCGCGCGGCCAGCTCCCGCAGCAGGCCGGCCAGCCCGGCCGCACCCTGTCGGGCGCGGACGCCACCGGCGGCCGTCAACACCCCGTCCGGCGGGTCGTAGCCCAGCCAGGCCAGCACCGCGACCCGCGCCGCCGGATCGGCCGACCGCAGCTGGCGGTACAGCTGCCCGGCCTGCGCCGCCGGAGCGCGGCGGGCCACCCCGCCCAGCCCCCGGTCGTAGTCGGCGAGCGTGCTGCCCACCCCCGGCACCAACACCGCGATCCGGTCCGCGCCCGCCAGGTCGCCCAGCACCTCGACGACGCGACCGTCGCCGCGCCGGTCGAACAGCAGGAACCGGCGTCCGCCGGCCACCCAGTCCGCGTACGGGGGGCCGGCCGCGCGCATCGCCGCCGCCGTCACCGGGTACGCCTCGACGAACCCGGGCGCCGCGACCAGCCCGGGTGGTGCCGGCAGGATCAGGTTCACGCCGAGCAGCGCGCCCAACGCCAGCCGGCTGGCACCTCGTCGTCGCATCACGTTCTCCCTCCGGAATGTCGTCCGGAGGGAGAATGGGCGGGTGGGCGGTGCCCGGTCGTCGTCCCGCGGAGCCGTCCGTGGGCTGGCTCCCCGGGACTACTCGCCGGCGGCCACCAGACCCGTCTCGTACGCCAGCACCACGGCCTGGGCGCGGTCGCGCAGCCCCAGCTTGGCCAGGATCCGCCCGACGTGCGTCTTCACGGTCTGCTCGGCCACCACCCGCACCGCCTGCACCAGGTCGGCCGCCGGGGCGTCCTTGAGCAGGAAGCCGCTCGCCCCGGCGCGCAGCGCCTCGTACACGTAGTCGTCCAGGTCGAAGGTGGTGAGGATGAGCACCCGGGGGCGCTGCGCCGCCCGGTCGCCGAGCAGCTTGCGGGTGGCCTCCAGCCCGTCCATGACCGGCATCCGGACGTCCATCAGCACCACGTCCGGGTCGAGCCGGCGGGCGGCGGCGACGGCCTGCGCACCGTCGGCGGCGTCACCCACCACCAGCAGGTCCGGCTGGGCGGCGAGCAGCGCGCCGAAGCCCTGCCGGACCATCGCCTGGTCGTCGGCGATCAGCACCTTGATCATGCGTCTCCGCTCTCCGCCTCGTACGGCAGTTCGGCCGCCACCGCGTAACCCCCGTCGGGCAGCGGCCCGGCGGTGAACGTACCGCCCACCGAGGTGGCGCGCTCCCGCATGCCGGTCAGCCCGTGCCCCGGCCCGCCGTCGGCGCTCGGTCCGGCGTCGGCCGGGGAGTTCTCGACGCGTACTCCCAGCCTGGACGGGTCGGCGCGGACCGTGACGCGCACCGCGGCCCCGGCCGCGTGCCGGGCCGCGTTGGCCAACCCCTCCTGCACGATGCGGTACGCGGCCAGCCCGACCGGCGCGGGCACCCGCCCGTCCTGGACCGGCCCGGCGTCCAACGTCACCGGCAGCCCGGCCCGGCGGGCGGCCTCCACCATCGCGTCGAGGTCGCCCAGGCCGGGTTGTGGCGCGGTCTGGGCACCGGTGGCCTCGCTGCGCAGCACCCCCAGCAGCCGCCGCATGTCGGTCAGCGCGTCGCGGGCCGAGGCGGCGATGGCGACGAACTCCGCCGTTGCCGGCGCCGGCACGTCGGTCAGCCGGTACGGGGCGGTCTCCGCCTGCACGGCGATCAGCGACATGTGGTGAGCCACCACGTCGTGCAGCTCCCGGGCGATCCGGGTGCGTTCCTCCAGCACCGCACGCCGTTCCTGCTCCCGCTCGCTCAGCTCGGTCTGCGCGGCCAACGCGCGCCGGGACGTCTGGTTGCGCCGGATCAGATCGCCGACGATCGCCAGCGCGCCGAGCAGCAGCAGGACCGGCACCCGGTTGTCGGGGTGCACCAGGGTCAGCACCGGCACCGTGGTGATCGTCACCACCCAGAGCAGCACCGGCCGGTCGACCCGCGCGACGACCACCGCGACCACCGCGACCGACCCGAGCGCCAGCGGCGGCGTCCACGGCCAGGACCGGTCGGCCGGCGCGTTGAACGTGCAGATCAGCAGGGCCAGCACCGTCAGCCGCCAGGCCAGCAGCGGACGCCGGGGCAGCGCCAGCAGCGGCGCCACGGTCATCGCCGCGAACAGCACCGCGACCGGCAGCGACAGGCCCCACTCGCTCTCCACGGTCAGCGTGATCAGGAAGAGGCCGAGCACGGCGAGCAGCCCGACGGGCGCGCCGTACGGGGCCAGCGTGGGCCAACGGGCCAGCAGCGGGCGTTCGACCGGGGCGTCCGGGCCCAGCAGGGTGTGCCGCAGGGCTCGCAGGGCCACGGCGATCGGTTGCCGGTTCACCACCGGGAGGCTACGGGCCGAGCCCGCCGCAAGGCGTGCCACCAGGGGTTGATCCCGGTGTCGTACCCCGGTGTGACACGACTCCCGTTAGCGCTTACCTGCCGGTAACGCCTAGGCTCCGACGCGTCCGTGCTGACCATTCGCAAGGGGGAACAGTGGCCCGTACCGTGCTGGTGACCGGGGGCAACCGGGGGATCGGCCTGGCCATCGCGCAGGCCTTCGCCAAGCAGGGCGACCGGGTGGCGGTCACCCACCGCAGCGGCGAGGCACCCGACGGGCTGTTCGGCGTCCGCGCCGACGTCACCGACGCCGCCTCGATCGACGCCGCGTTCACCGCCGTCGAGGCTGAGCTGGGGCCGGTCGAGGTGCTGGTCGCCAACGCCGGCATGACCGACGACACGCTGCTGCTGCGGATGACCGAGGAGCAGTTCACCGGGGTGCTGGACACCAACCTCACCGGCGCGTTCCGGGTCGCCAAGCGGGCCTCCGGCAAGATGCTCCGCGCCAAGTGGGGCCGCATGGTCTTCATCTCGTCGGTGGTCGGCCTGTCCGGCGGTGCCGGTCAGGTCAACTACGCGGCCAGCAAGGCCGGCCTCGTCGGCGTGGCCCGCTCGATCACCCGCGAACTGGGCAGCCGCAACATCACCGCGAACGTGGTGGCGCCCGGCTTCATCGACACGGACATGACCGCCGGCCTGTCCGACGACCGCAAGGCGGAGATCCGCAAGTCCATCCCGGCCGGCCGGATGGCCAGCCCGGACGAGGTCGCCGCGGTGGTCACCTGGCTGGCCTCGGACAGCGCCGGGTACGTCTCCGGCGCCGTCATCCCGGTCGACGGCGGCCTCGGCATGGGCCACTGACCCTTTCTCACTACGGAGGAAATCTGCGATGTCCGGACTGCTCGCCGGTAAGCGCCTGCTCGTCACCGGTGTCATCACCGACGCCTCGATCGCCTTCTCGGTGGCGAAGCTCGCTCAGGAGAACGGCGCGCAGGTCGTGCTCACCGGCTACGGCCGGCTCTCCCTGGTCGAGCGGATCGCCAAGCGGCTGCCCGAGCCGGCGCCGGTCATCGAGGTGGACGTCACCAACACCGAGCACCTGGCCGGCCTCGCCGACCGGGTCCGCGAGCACGTCGACGGCCTCGACGGTGTCGTGCACTCGATCGGCTTCGCCCCGCAGAGCTGCCTCGGCGGCGGCTTCCTCGACGCGCCCTGGGAGGACGTGGCGACCGCCCTGCACGTCTCCACCTTCTCCTACAAGTCCCTCGCGATGGCGGCGCTGCCGCTGATGTCGCCCGGCGGCGCGGTGGTCGGACTGACGTTCGACGCCACCAAGGCGTGGCCGGTCTACGACTGGATGGGCGTGGCCAAGGCCGGCCTGGAGTCCGCGTCCCGTTACCTGGCGCTGCACCTGGGCAAGCAGGGCATCCGCAGCAACCTGGTCGCCGCCGGCCCACTGCGCACCATCGCCGCCAAGTCGATCCCCGGCTTCGACCAGTTCGAGGACGCCTGGACCGAGCGGGCCCCGCTGGGCTGGAGCCTCACCGACCAGGAGCCCGCCGCCCGGGCCTGCCTGGCACTGCTGTCCGACTGGTTCCCGGCCACCACCGGCGAGATCGTGCACGTCGACGGCGGCTACCACGCCATCGGCGCCTGACCCTGCCACGACGACGCCCCCGGCGCTCCGGACGCGTGACCCACGCGTCCGGAGCAGGGGGCGTCGCCGGGCCGTCCGGGCCGAGGGGCGAGAATGACCCCATGTCGTACGACGCGGTGGTGCTGGTGTCCTTCGGTGGACCGGAGCGGCCCGAGGACGTGATGCCGTTCCTGCAGAACGTGACCCGCGGTCGGGGTGTGCCGCCCGAGCGGCTGGCCGAGGTCGCCGAGCACTACCAGCACTTCGGTGGGGTGTCCCCGATCAACCAGCAGAACCGCGAGCTGCTGGCCGCCGTCCGCGCCGACTTCGCCGCGCACGGCCTCGACCTGCCCATCTACTGGGGCAACCGCAACTGGGATCCGATGCTCGCCGACACCGTGACCCAGATGCGCGACGACGGGATCACCCGGGCGCTGGCCTTCGTCACCAGCGCGTACGGCGGCTACTCGTCCTGCCGGCAGTACCAGGAGGACATCGCCGCCGCCCGTGCCGCGGTCGGCCCGGACGCGCCGGTGATCGAGAAGTTGCGCCAATTCTGGGACCACCCGGGCTTCGTCGAGCCGCACACCGACGCCGTCCGCGCCGCCCTGGCCCAGCTCGACCCGGCGAAGCGGGACAGCACCCGGCTGGTCTTCACCGCCCACTCCATTCCCAGCTCGATGGCGGCCAACGCCGGCCCGCACGGCGGCCGGTACGAGGCGCAGCTACACGAGACCGCCCGGCTGGTGGCCGCGGCCGCCGCCCCCGACCTCCCGTACGACCTCGTCTGGCAGAGCCGCTCCGGCCCGCCGCACGTGCCGTGGCTGAAGCCGGACATCAACGATCACCTGGCCACCCTCGCGCAGAGCGGCACCACCAGCGTGGTCGTCAGCCCCATCGGGTTCGTCTCCGACCACCTGGAAGTGGTGTGGGACCTGGACACCGAGGCGTTGGAGACCGCCAAGCAACTCGGCCTGGACTTCGTCCGGGCCGACACACCGGGCACCGACCCGCGCTTCGTGACCATGGTCCGTGAGCTGGTCACCGAGCGGACCGACCCGGACGGCGCGCAGCTGCGCCGTCGACTCGGCGAGCTGCCGATGTGGGACAGCTGCCCCACCGTCTGCTGCGTGCCGACCCGCCGTCCGACGCCCGCTGGGGGAACCGATGCATGACCGCAAGCCCGTGCAGAGCTGGCTGACCGACATGGACGGCGTACTCGTGCACGAGGGTCAGCCGGTACCCGGCGCGCCAGAGTTCATCAACCGGCTGCGTGCCTCCGGCAAGCCGTTCCTGGTGCTGACCAACAACTCGATCTACACCCCGCGCGACCTGACGGCCCGGCTGAGCCGGATGGGACTGGACGTGCCGGAGGAGTCGATCTGGTCGTCCGCGCTGGCCACCGGCCAGTTCCTCGCCGACCAGCGGCCCGGCGGCACCGCGTACGTCATCGGGGAGGCCGGGCTGACCACGGCGTTGCACGCCGTCGGGTACGTGCTCACCGACTTCGCCCCCGACTACGTGGTGCTCGGCGAGACCCGCACCTACAGCTTCGAGGCGATCACCAAGGCGGTCCGCCTGATCAACGACGGGGCCCGTTTCATCTGCACCAACCCCGACGTGACCGGCCCGTCGGTGGAGGGCGCCCTGCCCGCCGCCGGCTCGGTCGCCGCCATGATCTCCAAGGCGACCGGGGTGGAGCCGTACTTCGTCGGCAAACCCAACCCGATGATGATGCGCTCGGCGTTGAACACCATCAACGCGCACTCGGAGAGCACCGCGATGATCGGTGACCGGATGGACACCGACATCCTCTGTGGCCTGGAGGCCGGGCTGGAGACGATCCTGGTGCTCACCGGGATCAGCAGCCGCACCGAAGCGGAGCGCTACCCGTACCGCCCGTCCCGCATCATCAACTCCGTCGCAGACCTGCTCGACGAGGTCTGACCCGCCTCGCGCGCTGACCCGCCTCGCGCGCTGGGCCGCCTCGCGCGCTGGGCCGCCTCGCGCCGCGTGGCGATGATCGCGCTCGATCCAGGAAGTAGTGGTCATCCTCCCGCCGGAGGCCACTACATCCTGGATCGAGTGCGATCTTGCCCGCTGCGGGCGGCGATCTTGCCCGCTGGGGCGTCGCTCGGGCGTTCCGGTCAGGGGCGCAGGGGGGCGTTGCAGGCGGCCACCAGCGCCTGCCGGCAGGCCGCGGTGAGGGGGCGCAGCGCCGCGTCGCGCTGCTGGGCCTCGTAGTTGTTGATCGCCCCACCGGGCGCGGCGTGGCCGGCCAGCGCCAGCACCCGGTCGAGGACCGCGGCGCGGGCGAACAGCCGCCGGGCCCGCGGGTCGAAGCCCGGTGGCAGGTCGGTGGCGCCGTCCGGGCGGCGCAGGGCGGCCAGCGCGCCGGCCAGCTCGGGTCGCCACTGGGCCACGTCGAGGCGGGTCAGCGCGGCGGTCGTCTCGGCCAGCGCGGCGGCCAGCTCGGCCTCCGCCTCGGCGGCGCCGGGCAGCGAGAGGGAGGCGGCGTGCGCGTTCGCCGGCAGCGGATACACCCGCCACAGCACCGTCTCGAAACAGTCCCCCGAACCGGAGGTGTGCGACCGCACCTGCGGGATCAAACCGAGCCCGCCGGCCACCACCGCCTCGCCCGTGACGAGCGCGGCTCCGGCGAAATCCCCCGGGCCGGGCAGACCCCGGGGGTCACCCGGCGCCGGCAGCACCAGACGGATCTCGTCCGGGGAGAGCTTGGCCAGGGTGGGCAGCGCGGCGCCCAGCGGGACGTCGGTCCAGGTGCCGGGGGCGTCCGCGACGAGGTGCTCCTCGTCGCCGGCGATGGCGTCGGCGACCTCGTCGTACGGCACCAACCCAGCGCGCCACGCGCGCACCCAGGCAACGAACCGGCTTGACCGGCGCGGCGCGACTGTGGCCGCGCCCGTTGCGGGGGTGGACATGCCGAAAGGGTACGTGGTCACGGCCGGCCCTGTCTCGACTGCCGCTCCGGCCGCCCGCCCTGCCCCGAACTGCCCCCTTCGCCCTTGTTCGGCTTGCGAAGGCCGCCACCGCTGCCCCGTGTCGATCATGAAGTTGTGGTGGGCGGTAAACGTGGATTGCAGGACTTTCGCGAGGCACCACAACCCCATGATCGACGGAGTGGGGCGGCGGGCGGTGTGTCGGGAGTGGGGCGGGCGGTGGGGGAGTTAGCGTGCTGGACATGGCGGGGCGATACGGCGAGGACGTGTTGGCGGGGGACTGGCGGCGACGCAAGGTCACCCCCGAGGTGGACGCCGAACCGGACCTCGTGGTCGAGGACGCCGACTCCGGATTCTGCGGTGCGGTGGTCGGCTTCGAGGCCGGCGCGGTGATCCTGGAGGACCGGCACGGTCGGCGGCGCAACTTCCCGCTGCTCCCCGCCGCCTTCCTGCTCGACGGTCGCCCGGTCACCCTGCGCCGTCCCACCCGCGCGCCGGTGCCGGCGGCCCGTCGGCGCACCGCGTCCGGTTCGGTGGCCGTGGACAACGTCCGGGCTCAGGTGGCAAAGGCCAGCCGGATCTGGGTGGAGGGCATCCATGACGCCGCGCTGGTCGAGCGGATCTGGGGCGACGACCTGCGGATCGAGGGTGTGGTCGTCGAGCCGTTGGACGGCATCGACGACCTCGACGCCGACGTCCGCGACTTCGGCCCCGGCCCGACCCGACGACTCGGCGTCCTCGTCGACCACCTGGTGCCGGGCAGCAAGGAGAGTCGGATCGTCGCCCGCGTGAACTCGCCGTACGTGCTGGTGACCGGGCACCCCTACGTGGACGTGTGGCAGGCGGTCAAGCCGGCGGCGCTGGGCATCGCGGCGTGGCCGGTGGTGCCGCCGGGGCAGCCGTGGAAGGAGGGGGTCTGCGCGGCCCTCGGGGTGGCCGAGCCGGCCGACATGTGGCGGCACATCCTGTCTCGGGTGAACAGCTTCGCCGACGTGGAAACACCCCTGATCAACGCCATGGAACGCCTCATCGACTTCGTCACCGAGCCAGCCTGACCCGCCCGCCCGCCGGCCCGCCGGCCCGCCGGCCCGCCGCCCGCCGCCCGCCGGCCCGGCCGCCTGCCGGCCCGGCCGCCCGCCGCCCGGCCCCCTGTCGCGCCCGCACCGCAAGATCCGCGCAGTTTCCCTGATGTTGCTGCCTCCGAGCGCGACGAGGCACCACCATCGGTGATGTTGCGCGGATCTTGGACAGGCGGCGCGGATGTCGCCGGCGAGGCGGCGCGTTTCGTGGGCGGCGCGGGTCGCGGAAGGGGTGGGGGCAGCGCGGGACTCAGGGCACCTGGTCGGGGGTGCGGGTGTGGACGAAGGTGGCAATGTCCAGGGCGACTGCCCGGCCGTGGCCGTCGCGCAGCACGCGGAGGATCTCGCCATTCTCGTCGCCGGCGTGGCCCCGCCACCGGTCCGGCCCCTCGGCCACGAAGCGCAGATTCGGCGCACCGACGGGGCCGGCGCGCAGTTCGCCGGCGGCATCGACGGACACCTCGATCTCGCTGCCCATCCACCACCAGCGGCCGGTGAGCTCGGCCAGTTCGGCCGGTGGCGCGGCGGCGGCCGGCAGCCAGGGCGTGACCGGCGCGGGCTCGGCGTCCAGCACCAGGGTGAGGAGCTGCCGGCCGAGCGCGCCGATGTGCCCGGTGCGCAGGCCGTACGAGTTGGCGAAGCCGACCACCGCGGTACGGCTGGGTCGGTGTACGGCCAACGAGGCGACGTAGCCGGGCATCGAGCCGCCGTGCCCGACGTACACCCGGTCGCCTTCCCGGAAGAGCTCCACCCCGAGGCCGTGCCCGCTCTTCCACGCCTCCAGGTCGCTGATCACCACGGGTGAGCACATCTCGGTTAACGTGGTGGCGGCCAGCACCGACGGGTCGGGGTCGGCGAGGAACGCGGCCCAGCGGCCCAGGTCCTCGATCGTCGACCAGAGTTGCCCGGCCGGGGCCATCGCGCCGGTGTCGGTACGTGGCTCCTCGCGCAGGGTGTCGTGCCAGGGGTGTACGACGTAGCCGCGGGCGAACGGCTCGGTCTCGGTGTACGTGGTGCGGCGCATGCGCAACGGGGTGAGGATCCGCTCGTCGAGCAGGTCGATCCAGGGCGTCCCGGTGAGTCGTTCGAGCACGCCGCCGAGGAGCCCGTACGCCAGGTTGGAGTAGTGGTACGTGGCGTGCGGCGGGTAGGCGATCTTGTCGGCGGTGAGCCCGGCGAGCAGGGTGGTCAGGTCGACCCCGGCGGTCCGCTCCCACCAGTCGCCCTCGGGTTCGCGCTGGATGCCGCTGGCGTGCCCGAGGAGTTGGCGCAGGGTGAGCGTGCCGACGCCGGTACCCGGGAGGTGCTCCTCCAGCGGGTCGTCGACGGCGAGCCGGCCGGCGTCGCGTAACTGCATGATCAGGGTGGCGGTCATCGTCTTGCTGATCGAGCCCAGCCGGTACTGCAGGTCGACGCCCGGGCGGGGGTGCTCGCCGGCGGTGGCCACGTGCGCCAGTGTGCCGTCGCGGACCACGCCCAGTACCAGCGACGGGGCGTGACCGTCGGCCTGTGCCTGGGCGACCCGGGTGTCGATCTGTCGGGCGGTCTCGGGCAGCAGGGTCACGGGGGTCTCCTCGGATCGGCGCCGCTGATTTCAGGTGTTTTGGTCGGCCGGAAATGGCTTCGCCGAGCCTACTGATCTTCCCGGGAAGGTCGCGCGTGCATGTGCGTGTCACGATCGTGGTGTGGACGCCGTGGTGTGGATCGTGTTGGGTGTGGTGCTGGCGGTCGCCGAGATCTTCACGACGACGCTTTTCCTGATTCTGTTCGGGGTCGGTGCGTTCGCCGCCGCGGGCGCTGCCGCTCTGGGCGCGCCGGTGGCCGTGCAGGCGCTGGTCTTCGCGGTGGTGTCGGCGTTGAGTCTGGTGGTGGCCCGCCCGGTCATGCGACGGCATCGCCGTTCCGCGCTGGACAGCGGCGAGCAGCCGTTCGGTGTGGAGGCGATCGAGGGCTCCACGGCGATGGTGCTGGAACGGGTGGACGCCGAGCACGGCCTCGTCAAGATTGACGGCGAGCTCTGGAGCGCCCGCTCGTACGACACGACGCAGGTTTACGACCCTGGTCAACGGGTTCGGGTGATTAAGGTCCGGGGCGCGACCGCCCTGGTCTGGCAGGACGACGTTTCTTCCGCCGGCGAGCTGCCGGAAGCGAGAGGGTGAACGGGATGACGGTAATCGGGGTGCTGGTGATCGCGGTGGCGCTGATCGCCGTGATAACGCTGGCGAAGGCGGTGCGGATCGTGCCGCAGCAGCGCCAGGACGTGGTGGAACGGCTCGGCAAGTACAAGCGCACCCTCAACCCCGGCCTCAACCTGCTGGTGCCGTTCATCGACGCGGTCCGCACCAAGGTCGACATGCGGGAGCAGGTGGTCAGCTTCCCGCCGCAGCCGGTGATCACCTCGGACAACCTGGTGGTCTCGATCGACACCGTCCTCTACTTCAAGGTGGTCGACTCGGTCCGCGCGACCTACGAGATCTCCAGCTTCCTGCAGGCCATCGAGCAGCTCACCGTCACGACGCTGCGTAACGTGATCGGCTCGCTGGACCTGGAGCGGGCGCTGACCAGCCGCGACGAGATCAACCGGCACCTCTCCGGCGTGCTGGACGAGACGACCGGCCGCTGGGGCATCAAGGTGACCCGGGTGGAGATCAAGGCGATCGAGCCGCCGGCCAGCATCCGCGACTCGATGGAGAAGCAGATGCGCGCTGAGCGGGACCGCCGCGCGGCGATCCTCACGGCCGAGGGCCACAAGCAGTCGGTGATCCTCACCGCCGAGGGTGACAAGCAGTCCGCGGTGCTGCGGGCCGACGGTGACCGGCAGGCCCGGATCCTGCAGGCCGAGGGTCAGGCGAAGGCGATCCGGACGGTCTTCGACGCGATCCACCAGGCGAACCCGAGCCAGAAGGTGCTCGCCTACCAGTACCTGCAGGCCCTGCCGCAGATCGCCCAGGGCAGCGCCAACAAGGTCTGGATCGTCCCGGCCGAGCTGACCAAGGCTCTGGAGGGGATGGGTGGCGCGCTCGGCGGGCTGAGCCAGATGGTGGGGGACCTGCCCGCACCGGAGGCCGCGGACCAGGCGAGCCAGGTCGAGCGCGAGGCCGCGGAGGCCGCGCAGGCCGCGGCGGCCGCCGCTCAGCAGATCCACGATGAGGTACGCGTCGCCGAGGCGCAGGCCACCGGCGGCAAGGGTCAGCAGGGGCTGCCCGCCCCGGAGCCGGTGTCGCCGGCCAGCCTCGTCGAGGACCCGGCCGACCAGCGCGAGCGCGGCTGATCCAGTCTGCCGGCCACCAGGCCGGGTAAATGCGAGAAAGACTCATGGGGCGCTCCGACGCCTGCCACGATCGGTCCTAGGACGGGTGGTGACCAGGCAATCGGGGCGCCCCGGCGCGTCGGTGCACCGCTCGACGACGAGCGAGGTGACGCATGAAGGATCCGGCGAATCGGATGTGGTCCTCGACCCCCGTGCCCGGCGCGCACGACCCGGCGGCTCCGCTGGGCTCCCGGCGCACCGGTGGCGGGTTCGGCGTACTGCCGTTCGTCGGTGAGCCCACCCCGGCCGGCCCGGCCACGAACGCCAGTTGGGCCTGGTCGGTGCGCCGCTTCGCGCGGGCCGCGGTGTGGCTGCTGCCCGCGTACGCCATCCTCTACGGCGCGGTGGCGATGGCCAGTGACGGAGGGGTGGGCAACGACCCGTATCCGGCCGACGGCCGCGCGGTGTACCTGATCGGCTGGGTGGCCGCGGTCTGGCTCGGCCTGCTCGCCCTGCTGGCGCTCACCGGGCTGCTGGCCGCGACCCGCAGCCGCCGGGTGGCCGCCGCCGGCCTGCTGGTCAGCATCGCCGGCACCGTGCTGATGCTGCCGTTCGCCGGGCTGGAGGAGCAGACGCCGGTCTTCGGCACCTCCGCCCGGTCGCTGGTCCTGCTCGGCGCGACGTTCTACAGCGTGGGCTGGTTCCTGACCGGTTGGGCGGTGGCCCGCTCGGGCTCGTTCAGCCTCGGCGACGGCGTCATGCTGATCATCGCCGCGCCCCTTCTCGGCCTGGGCGGTGCCCTGATCGGCTCGCTGCAGACCTTCGGCGCGATCTTCGTGCTGATCGCCGGCATCGGCATCGGCTACCGCTCCGGCCGACTGATGCCCCGCGAAACCGCCCGAGACGCCGCCGCCGCAAGCGTCAGCACGCCCACCCCCTAAACCCCGCCCACCCACCCCGATCCCTGGTGATCAAGAGGTTTGCGTCAGAAAAGGGCTCTCGGCTGACGCAAACCTCTTGATCACCAGGGAAGGAGGGGCGGGAGGGGGAGTGGGGGCGGGGTTGGTGGGGGTTCGCTGGTGGGGGGCCGTGAAGTTGCTGACAATCGCCGGGCGGGGGTGGTCGGTTGGCGGTTTTTGTGGCAATCCTGGGGAGCATGGCCGCCTCCCGCTCGCCGCTGTCGCGGCTGTTCACCGTGCTGCTCGCCGGCTTGCTGGCCGGGCTCGCCCTGGCGGTCGCCGCGCTGCCGGGCAACCTGCTGCTCGGGTTCGCCGCCCGCTCGGCGCTCGGCACGTACGCCGCGCTGCCCGACTCGCTGCGCACCCCGGCCACCCCGCAGCGGTCGTACCTCTACGCCAACGACGGTAAGACGCTGATCACCACGTTCTACGACGTGAACCGCACCGACGTCGCGCTGGAGGACATCGCCCCGGTGATGCGGCAGGCGATCGTGGCGGCCGAGGACCGGCGGTTCTACGACCACGGCGGCACCGACCTGCGCGGCCTGGCCCGGGCACTGGTCGCCAACGTCAAGGGCGGCGGCACCGAGCAGGGCGGCTCGACGCTGACCATGCAGTACGTCCGTAACGTCCTCAAGACCGACCCCACCCGCACTGCCGAGGAGCGGGCCGCCGCCACCGACCCCACCGTCGGGCGCAAGCTCCAGGAGATCCGGTACGCGGGCGCGCTCGAGCAGAGCCTCGGCAAGGACGAGATTCTCGACCGCTACCTGAACATCGCCTACTTCGGCTCCGGCGCGTACGGGATCGCGGCGGCCAGCCAGCGCTACTTCGGTAAGCCCCCGGCGAAGCTGACCCTCGCCGAGTCGGCGCTGCTCGCCGGCCTGGTGCAGTCCCCGGACGCGTACAGCCCCATCGACGGCGACAAGGACGAGGCGCTGGCCCGCCGGTCGTACGTGCTGGACTCCATGGTCGCCACCGGGGCGGTCACCGCCGCGCAGGCCGCGCGGGCGAAGTCCGAGCCGCTGACCCTGCACCCCACCGCACCGCCCAACGGCTGCACCGCGGTGTCGCAGGGGCACGACGACTGGGGCTACTTCTGTGACTACCTGCGCCGCTGGTGGCTGACCCAGCCGGCGTTCGGGGCCACCGTGCCGGAGCGCGAGCAGGCCCTGCGCTCGGGCGGCTACACCGTGATCACTTCGCTGGACCCGAAGGTCCAGGCCACCGCGCAGCAGCAGGCGACCAAGGTCTACGGGTACGACAACAAGCGCGCCCTGCCGATCGCGGCCGTGCAGCCGGGCACCGGTCGGGTGCTGGCCATGGCGGTCAACCGGCACTACAGCCTCGCGGACAACCCGGCCGGGCAGGCCAACTACCCGAACACCGTCAACCCGTTGATCTCCGGTGGTGCCAGCGTCGACGGGTACCAGGCGGGTTCGACGTTCAAGCTGTTCACCATGCTCGCCGCGCTGGAGTCGGGCCGTACCCTCTCCACCGGCTTCGACGCGCCCGCCAAGCTGCCCACCCGGTACGCCGCGGAGGGCCCGGGCAGTTGCGACGGCCACTGGTGCCCGGCCAACGCCAACCCGGACTGGATGGACGGGTACCGGATGATGTGGGACGGCTTCGGCCGGTCGGTGAACACGTACTTCGTCTGGCTGGCCGAGCAGGTCGGCCAGGACAAGGTGGTGCAGATGGCGCAGCGGCTCGGGATCACGTTTCGCGCCGACTCGGACGCCGCGTTCGCCAAGGACAACGCCGCGAACTGGGGTTCGTTCACCCTGGGCGTGGCCGCCACCACCCCGCTGGACCTGGCCAACGCGTACGCCACGGTGGCCGCCGAGGGCACCTACTGCACACCGCTGCCGGTCGTCTCGGTGACCGCCGCGAACGGCACGAAGGTGCCGGTGGGGGAGCCGTCCTGCAAGCGCGTCCTCGACGCCGACGTGGCCCGCGCCGCGACCGACGCCGCCCGCTGCCCGGTGGGGCAGCAGTCGCCGTACGGGCAGTGCAACGGCGGCACCGCCACCGGTGTGAACGACATCCTCGACGGTCGACCGGTGGCCGGCAAGTCCGGTAGCTCGGAGCAGAACGCGACCGAGACGTTCGTCGGCTTCACCCCGCAGGTCGCGGTGGCCGGCATCGCCACCAACCCGGACGACCCGGCCGACTCGGTGGGCTCCGCCGTGCAGACGAAGGTGATCGACGCCGTCGCCCGGGTCATCGCCACCGCGGTCAAGGGCCAGCCGGAGAAGGCGTTCGCCGCGCCCAGCCGCGAGCTGGCCGGCGAACCGCGCCGCCCGGTGGAACGCCCCGCGGTCCCGGACCGCCAGCAACCCACCACCGAGGACCCCCGCTCAGCCCTGCAGCGCTGGCTCAACCGCCGAGGCTGAATCGCGGGGGCAGGGGCGTGGTGGGGGCTGGGCGCAGGGTTCAGCGGTCGCGGCGGCGGGGGCGGTAGCTGGCGATCGTCGCGGGTAGGCCGCGGCGGATGATGCCGGCCCAGTCGGTGTCGCCGCGTAGTACGGCCGCCGCGGTCTTGCGGGCCTGTTCGGCGGTGAAGTGCGGCGGCAGCATCAGCTCGGCCGGGTCGACCAGCGCGTTGATGACCACCGGCCGGTCGGCGGTGAGCGCCCGTTCCCAGACGTCCGGGATCTGCTCCGGCGAGTCGATCAGCTCGCCGCGCAGGCCGAGCACCTCCGCCCACTGGTGGTAGGCGATGTCCGGCAGCTGCTGGCTGTCCGGGAACATCGGCGTCCCCTCGCTGGAGCGTTGCTCCCAGCTCACGAACGCCAGATCCCGGTTGTTGAGCACCAGCACCACGAACCGCGGATCGGCCCAGCTGCGCCAGTACTTCGCCACCGTGATCAGCTCGTTGACGCCGTTCATCTGCATGGCGCCGTCACCGATCAGCGCGATCAGCGGTCGGTCCGGGTGGGCGAACTTCGCGCTCAGCGCGTACGGCATGGCTCCGCCCATGGACAGCAGCGTGCCGGACAGACTGGCCAGCATCGAGGGGCGGACCTGGATGTGTCGGGCGTACCAGGCGGTGGTGGTGCCGCAGTCCACGGCGAGCATCGCGTTGTCGGGGAGGCGCTCGTTGAGGGTGTGGAAGAGCAGCTGCGGGTTGACCGGTTCGGCGGCCTGCTCGGCCAGGTCGCGTTGCGCCCGGCGCCACGCCGAGGTGGCCTCGGCGATCTCGGCCCGCCAGGCGGCCGGCCCGGGGCCGGGGCCCAGCTCGCGCAGCAACGCCTGCAGGGTGGGGCGGGCGTCGCCGGTCAGGTTCACCTCGGTCGGGTACCGCAGCCCGAGCTGGGTGCCGTCCAGGTCGATCTGCACCGCGCGGGCCTGCCCGGGCGGCGGGTAGAACTCCGAGTACGGCATGTTGCTGCCCACGATCAGCAGCCGGTCGCAGCCGCTCATCAGCTGCCAGCTCGGTCGGGTGCCGAGCAGCCCGATCGCGCCGGTCACCCATGGCGCGCGGTGGTCGACGGCGGTGAAGCCGAGCAGTGCGGTGGCCACGCCAGCGCCGAGCCGATCGGCGATCTCACGGACCTCGTCGCGCGCGCCGAGGGCGCCCTGGCCGACCAGCATGGCCACCCGCTGCCCGCCGCCCAGCACCTCCGCCGCCCGGCGCACGTCCGCCTCCGGTGGAATCGTCGGCGTGCTGCTCGGCGCGTTGCTGGTCTGGTAGTAGCCGTGCGCGTGCGGCGGGTTCGGGACGGCCGGCTCGTCCTGGATGTCCAGGGGCAGGATCAGGGCGGTGACGGTACGCCGGGCCAGCGCCGTCCGGCACGCCCGGTCGACCAGGTGGCGTACCTGCGCCGGGTGGTCGAGCTGGGCCAGGAACGCCGCGGCCACGTCCTTGTAGAGGGCGAGCAGGTCGACCTCCTGGTAGTAGCCGCCGCCCTCGGCGGTGGTCGCGGTGTGCCCGACCAGGGCGATCACCGGTTGGTGGTCGAGTTTCGCGTCGTACAGGCCGTTGAGCAGGTGGATGGCGCCCGGCCCGCTGGTGACCAGCGCGCAGCCCAGCGGGCCGCCGCCGTACTTGACGTGCGCGGAGGCGGCGAAGCCGGCGGTCTCCTCGTGGCGGACCTGGATGAACTGGGCCCGCCCCTCGGTGCGTTGCAGCGCGGAGGTGAGGCCGTTGATGCCGTCGCCGGGATAACCGAAGTAGCGGTGGACGCCCCAGCTGAACAGGCGGGAGACGATGTGGTCCGCGACGGTCGGGTGCCGGGGCAGAGCGCCGGATTCCATCGCCGTGGTGCGGTCTGCGCTCACCTGGCTGATCCCTTCCCGTCTGGTCGGATACTCCGCCGGTCATTCCCCGTCTTCTTCGGACAAAACACCCGGTCGGGCGGGCGTCGGAGGGCAGGGCTTCCCGTCCGGCAGAATCGTCGGGTGCCCGTCCACCAGATCACCGACCCCGACGACGACCGGATCGCCGACTACCGCGCGCTCACCGACGTCGAGCTGCGCACCCGCTGGGAGCCGCCGCACGGCCTGTTCATCGCCGAGGGGGAGCTGGTACTGCGCCGGGCGCTGCGCGCGGGCTATCAGCCGCGCTCCTTCCTGGTGGACGCGAAGCGGGTAGACCAGCTCGGCGACCTGCTCGACCACGGACCGGCGTACGCGGCTAACCAGGAGGTGCTGGAGGCCGTCACCGGATTTCACGTCCACCGAGGCGTGCTGGCCAGCTTTCATCGCAAGCCGTTGCCTGCGGCCGAGGACGTGTTGGCCAGCGCCCACCGGGTGGCGGTGCTGGAAGGGCTGAATAACCACACGAATCTGGGAGCGGTGTATCGGGGAGCCGCCGCTCTCGGTATCGACGCGGTGCTGCTCTCGCCGTCCTGCGCCGATCCGCTCTACCGACGCAGTGTGCGGGTCAGTATGGGCGAGGTGTTCGCCGTCCCCTATGCGAAGCTGGACCCGTGGCCGGAAGGGCTGGACCTGGTGCGCGCCGCCGGCTTCACGATCCTGGCCATGACGCCGGCACCCGATGCAGTGCCGATTCAGCGCCTCACCGCGGCTCAGCGAGCGAAGGCCGCCCTGCTGCTGGGAGCGGAAGGCCCCGGCCTGACGGCGGCGGCGCAGGCGGCCAGTGACGTGCGGGTGGTCCTGCCGATGCGCCGTGGTGTCGACTCGCTCAACGTGGCGGCTGCTGCTGCGGTGTCGTTCTGGGAGCTGGGCCGCGAGGATGAGCTGGGAATGCCTCCAGCTTGAATTAGTAGCCCGCCCCAGCTCGTCCTCTTCGGGGGGAGGAGGCGAACCCGGGGCGGGCGGTCGTGGGCGCTGAAATCGTCAGCCGGCGGCGCTCCGGTGCTTCGCCCATGCGCAGGTCCAGGCCGCAAGATCATGCACCCACCCGTCTGCGCTCTGTTCGGCCTTGACCGCCCATTTCGCGGCGTTCATCGCGGCGAAGGCGTCGAGAGTGTCGCGGCCAACCGAGGTCCAGGCGGGGAACTGCCCCAGCCACTCCTCGGCCTGCGCCGGGCTGTGGCCACTGCCGATGAGCCACTGCACGAGCAGCGCCAGCTCGACCCACGAGGCGGCCTCAGTCGTCCACGCCCAGTCGACAACGCGTAGCCCGTTCGCCGTGAGGATGAGGTTGGTCGGGTTGATGTCGGAGTGAACGAGCGTTCGGCCTTGCATCTCGGGCAACGCAAACCCGAGGCGGCCCGCCGGAGTGAACCAGGTCCCGGGCGGAGCCGACTTGCCCTGAAGGGCCTTAAGGGTCACCTGGAGCAGGTCCAGATCTGGACTTCCGGGAGACAGGTCGGGGTGGGGGCCGTCAAGTAGCTCGGCCCCCACCACCAACCAGCCGTCGCGCTCGAAGTGCCACAGGACGGCCGGCGGGAACCGGTCGACCGCCCCCGTTGCCGCCAGCTCATAGCGCAGCGTCTGGACGCTCAGCCCGGTCGTGGCGGCCTTGACGAAGACCATGCCGGACGTGCCGACGACACTCGACGCGATCTCGGCGTGGTTGCCCGTCAGAGCTGGGCGTACGTCGATGATCCCGCCGACGCGCTCGGCTATCTCCGTCACGACCGTCCCAGGCAGGGCGGCCCATTCGCGGCGCATGGCTACCTCTCTGTCATTTGCCGCCGGACTGCGGCGGGTTGGGTGGACAGCAGGACTCAGCCTCGCCGTACCAGAATTCCATGTCGACTCGGTAGCCGGTCGCGTGCAGCGCCGCGAGCGTGAAGGTCACAGCGGTTCCGTCCATCATCCCCTCAGTCAAGATCGGGATGTGGTGGACGAAGCCCCCAGCGATCTGCTCGTGAGGGGCCCGGCCTGACGGGGCGGCTCGGGCGGCCAGCGACGTGCGGGTGGTCCTCCCGATGCGACGCGGGGTCGACTCGTTGAACCTGGCCGCCGCAGCGGCGGTGGCGCTCTGGGAGTTGGGCCGCGACGACGCGCCGAGCGACAGCGAGTAACCACTTCGACTTGCATGACCATGCGTCTTGTTGAATAATCTTCCCCGTGTCCAAGGTTCTCACCTCCCTGCCCATCGGCGAACGTGTCGGTATCGCCTTCTCCGGCGGCCTCGACACCTCGGTCGCGGTCGCGTGGATGCGCGACAAGGGCGCCGTCCCCTGCGCCTACACGGCCGACATCGGCCAGTACGACGAGCCCGACATCGCCTCGGTGCCCGGTCGTGCGCTCAGCTACGGCGCCGAGGTCGCCCGACTCGTCGACTGCCGCGCAGCCTTGGTCGAGGAAGGGCTCGCCGCACTGACCTGCGGTGCCTTCCACATCCGCTCGGGCGGACGCGCGTACTTCAACACCACCCCGCTGGGCCGGGCCGTCACCGGGACCCTGCTGGTGCGGGCGATGATCTCCGACGACGTCCAGATCTGGGGCGACGGGTCGACCTTCAAGGGCAACGACATCGAGCGCTTCTACCGGTACGGCCTGCTGGCCAACCCGCAGCTGCGCATCTACAAGCCGTGGCTCGACACCGCCTTCGTCACCGAACTGGGCGGGCGTACGGAGATGTCGGAGTGGCTGCTGGAGCGCGGCCTGCCGTACCGGGACAGCACCGAGAAGGCGTACTCCACCGACGCCAACATCTGGGGCGCCACGCACGAGGCGAAGACCCTCGAACACCTCGACACCGGCATCGAGACGGTCAACCCGATCATGGGCGTCCGGTTCTGGGACCTGTCGGTGGAGATCCCCACCGAGGACGTCACCATCGGCTTCGACCAGGGCCGCCCGGTGACGATCAACGGCAAGGAGTTCGGCAGCCCCGTCGACCTGGTGCTGGAGGCCAACGCCATCGGTGGCCGGCACGGCCTGGGCATGTCCGACCAGATCGAGAACCGGATCATCGAGGCCAAGAGCCGGGGCATCTACGAGGCGCCCGGCATGGCGCTGCTGCACGCCGCGTACGAGCGGCTGGTCAACGCCATCCACAACGAGGACACCCTGGCCAACTACCACAACGAGGGTCGCCGCCTCGGTCGCCTGATGTACGAGGGTCGCTGGCTGGACCCGCAGGCGCTGATGCTGCGCGAGTCGTTGCAGCGCTGGGTGGGCACGGCGGTCACCGGCGAGGTGACGTTGCGGCTGCGCCGGGGCGAGGACTACTCGATCCTGGACACCACCGGCCCGGCGTTCAGCTACCACCCCGACAAGCTGTCGATGGAGCGTACCGAGGACTCGGCGTTCGGCCCGTCGGACCGGATCGGCCAGCTCACCATGCGCAACCTGGACATCGCCGACTCGCGGGCGAAGCTGGAGCAGTACGCCTCCCTCGGCATGGTCGGCGGTGCCGCCCCCCAGCGGATGATCGGCGCCGCGCAGGCAGCCTCGACCGGGCTGATCGGTGCGATGCCGGAGGGTGGCGCGGAGGCCATCGCCTCCCGAGGCGTCGCCTCCGCCGCCGACGAGGCCCTCGACCGCGCCGCCATGGAGTTCGGCGTCGACTGAGCCCGGCTGACCCCCGGCCGCCGGTGGCAGGCGCCCGGGGCCGGCCCGCCCGGCGGAGGCAAGTCGAGTTCCGGCGTCACGGACGGTAGCGTGTCGGCCGTGTTCCCTACCGTCCGTGAGGTCCTCGCCCTGGACCCGGTCCGCCACGGCGCGCCCCGCGTCGTCGCCGGCGACGCGGGGCTGGACCGGCCCGTCCGCTGGGTGCACGTCGCCGAGGTGCCCGACATCGCCACCCTGCTCGGGGGCGGCGAGCTGGTGCTCACCACCGGCATCGGGCTGCCGGGCGACGACGCGGGACTGCGCGCGTTCATCGGCGACCTCGCCGACGTCGGAGTCTCCGGGCTGGTCGTCGAGCTGGGCCGCCGGTACGTCAGCGGAGTACCCAGGGTGATGGTCGCCACGGCCGAACGGCGCGGCCTTCCCCTGGTGGAACTGCGTCGGGCCACCCCGTTCGTGCGGATCACCGAGGCGGTGCACGCGCTGATCGTCGACGCGCAGCTCACCGAGCTGCGGGCCACCGAGGAGATCCACCAGCGGTTCAACGACCTCTCCGTCGAAGGTGCCGACGCCACCGAGGTGATCCGGCAGGCCGCCGAGCTGTCAGGTTGCCCCGTGGTACTGGAGAACCTGTCCCGGCAGGTCCTCGGGTACGACCCGGCCGGCGAAAGCGCCGAGCTGCTGCTGGACGGCTGGGAGCAGCACTCCCGGCGGATCCGGCCGGCCGGGCGGACCGCGTACGACCCGGACAGCGGCTGGCTGGTCACCGCGGTCGGAGCCCGGGGGCAGGACTGGGGTCGGCTGCTGCTGCGCTGGCCGGCCAGCGGCGACGTGCCCAGCGCCCGGGCCGGTGCACCGGCCGCCGGCCCGCCGACCCGGCTCACGATCCTGATCGAACGGGCCGCGTCCACCCTCGCGCTGGGCCGGCTGATCCGCCGCGACGCCGAAGGTCTGGAACGGCAGATCCACCGCACCCTGCTCACCGCGCTGCTCGACCACTCCCGGCCGGTGGACGAGGTGGCGCTGCGGGCGAAGGCGCTCGGCGTGGTGCTCGACCGGCGGCACCTGGTCGGCGTGATGGTCCGCCACCGCGCCGACGACCCCGCCGGAGAGGGCGGCCCCGAGGCCGGTCAGGCCCGGCTGCGGGACCTCTCCGAGGCGGTCGGCCAGGCGCTGCGGGAGGCGAAACTGACCGCGCTGACCAGTGCCGTCGACGACAACTCGGTGGGCGCCCTGCTGGCCCTGCCGGACCCGGCCGCCGAGGACCGCGCGCTGTCCGCGTTCGCCGGCGCACTCCGTCGGGTACGCCTCGACGCCGGCACCGGCCGCGCACCCTCCGGCGGCGACGCATCCCGGTCGGCGTCCGGTGCCGAGCCGTCCCGAGGTGCCGGCGCGGGTGCGGTGATCGTGGCCGCCGGATCCGGGGTGGGCAGCCTGCGCGAGGCCCGTCGGTCGCTGGTAGAGGCGCGGCAGATCGCCGAGGCGGCCCGCCGGGACCGTCGTGACCTGCCGATCTTCCGGCTTCCCCACGTCGGCCTGGCCGGGCTGCTGCACCTGCTGCGCGACGAGCCCCGGTTGCAGACCTTCGTGGAGCGTGAACTCGGTGCGCTCCTCGAGTACGACGCCCGCCACCCCCGGGAGCAGCTGCTCGACACCCTGCGCGCGTACCTGGAGCAGGGCCGCAACAAGTCCGCCGCCGCCGCCGCGGCCCACCTGTCCCGACCGGCCTTCTACGAACGTCTGGCCCGCATCGCCCGCATCCTCGACGTGGACCTCGACTCGGTGGAGGCCAGCCTCTCCCTCCACGTAGCCCTACTGGCCCTGGAAGCAGTCCGAACCCCCTAACCCGCCCGGCCCCCGGCCCCCCCGGCCCCCCCGGCCCCCCGGCCCCGCGGCCCCCGGCCCCGCCCCGGCCCCGCCGCGTCGATCATGGAGTTGTGGTGCCCCACAAAAGTCGCGAAACGGTCTGTTGCGCCCACCACAACTCCATGATCGACGCGGACGAGGTCGCCTGGCGTCGGGGCCACTCAGGCACGCTGTCGAGTTGATGCCGTGGGCTTAATCGCCCGGCTCGGCTCGGCTCGGCTCAGCCCGGCTCAGCTCGGCTCGGCTCGGCCCGGCCTGCTTCGGGCGTGGCTTGGGTCAACCACGCTTCGATTCGTTTACGACAACAGCTCCAAAGGAGCAGCGACCCACACCCAGGGCGAGCGAGAGTGTCAGATGAGGGTGTTCAGCGCTTTTGCGTAGGTTTCCGGGATGTGATTGGGGCCGCCGGGGGTGAAGACGTCCGAGCTGGCCACCGCGGACCAGGCCGTCGCCGGCACCGCCTCCACCAGCGCTTGGATCACCGGGGCGTCGCGCCACTGGTCCTGTTCGGCGAGCAGGCCGAGGGCCACCACCGACTCCTCGACCTCGCCCACGCACTCGAACGGCTTGTGCCCGTCCACGCCGAGCAGTTCGCGGTAGCCGGGGATCTGCGACTTGTCGGCCAGCAGGTCACCGCCGAAGATGTGGGTCACGCGCTCGCGCGCCATGAACGGCGCCATGGCAAGGAAGACGAACCGGCACTTCGGGCAGTCACGGCACCAGCGCTCACTCGCGTCCCGCAGCTTGAACGCCTGGTTGCAGCTGGTCACCACGTCGTCGTACCGGGTGAACTCGGCGAACAGCCGGGCGATGTGCAGCTCGGACAGCGAGCGCAGCAGCGAGAAGTACGGTTCGGTCAGGCCGGCGTGCTCGGCCAGCGACGCCCGCAGCAGCCCCTCGGCCTCGACGCCCTTGGACCACTGGTGGTTGATCTCGTGTCCGTCCCAGACCAGGTTCGGGTCGGACGCCGAACGCTCGTTGGACATCACCACCGGACCGAGCCCGTGCAGCACGGCCGTGGCCACCGCGATCAGCGAGTTGATCGCGGTCACCGGGATGTGCCCGTTCAGCGCACCGGACGCGTTCAGGTCGAACAGCACCGGGTCGATGCGCCGCCGCGCGGCCAGCGGGGTCAGCCCGGACGCCTCGTTCACCGCGACGATCACGTGGTTCGGGTTGACCGAGAACGGCACCGGGTCCAGCTCGGCGCGGCGCAGCGCCTCCAGGCTCACGATCGAGTCCTTGCCGCCGCCGACCGCGGAGAGGGGGCGGCGGCCGGAGTCGTCGTACACCCGTGGCGGCTCCGGCGAACCGGCCGGCACCTCCGGGCGCAGCTGGAGCACGTGCGGCAGCTGGTTGCGGTACGCGTACTCCGCGAGGCCCTTGGTGTAGATGGCCGTGACGTAGTCGACGGTGGCCGCGCCCAGCGGTGCCGGCAGCACCAGTCGGGGAGGCGCGGCGGCCTTGTAGTAGCTGACCCCGGCGACCAGGTGCAGCACCTCCAGCACCCGGTTGACGGTCGCCACCGTCTCGTCCGACGGTGGCTCCGCCGGCAGCGGGAGGGTGATCACCTCGGTGAACCGCTGCTCACCGGCCGGGCCGGTCAGGGCGTAGTCGAACAACACCTCGCCGGTGGCGAAGTCGATCGAGTAGGACGGGAACGTGAAGGCGTCCATCCGCCGGAGCTGCTCGTTGGGCACACGCCATACTAGGCCCTGGTTCGTCCGGCCGTGTCCGGACCGGGCCCGCCCCGCCGCCGCCGTGATCTTCGAGGAGAGCCCCGTGCGCCTGTCTGACCTGCGCGGACGTACCGTCGCTGTCTGGGGGACCGGCCGGGAGGGCCGGGCCGCTGTGACCGCGATCGCCGCGCACGGCCCCGCCGAGCTGGTCGCCGTCGACGACAGCGCCAACTTCCTGTCGCTGCCCTGGGACGGCCCGCTGGCCGAGGCGGCGCCGCTGATCACCGGTGAGGCGGGCTTCGAGCGGCTGGCCGCCGCCGACGTGGTGGTCCGCTCGCCGGGCGTGCCGCAGACCCACCCGTGGATGGTCGAGCTGCGTCGACGCGGCGTGCCGGTCACCCAGGGCACGGCGCTGTGGATGGCCGACCACGCCGCCCGCACCGTCGGGGTGACCGGCAGCAAGGGCAAGAGCACCACCTCCAGCCTGATCAGCCACCTGCTCACCGCGACGGGCCGACCGAACGTCTTCGGCGGCAACATCGGCGTGCCCACCCTCGACCTGCCGGAGGCGGAGCTGTACGTGCTGGAGCTGTCCAGCTACCAGTGCAGCGACCTCACCGACTCGCCCCGGGTGGCGGTGGTCACCGCGCTCTTCCCCGAGCACCTGGATGCGCACGGCGGGGAACGGGAGTACTACCGGGACAAGCTCAACCTGCTCGCCCACGACCCGCAGACGATCGTGGTGAACGGCGCGGACCCCCGGCTCGGCGCCGAACTGGGGGACCTGCCGGCGGTGCGTGCCGGCCGCCCCGACACCACCCACGTCGCCACCGGTACGGACGGCACGCCCTGGTTCCACCTCGGCGACCAGCCGCTGTTCCCGCGTGCCGTCCTGCCGCTGGTGGGCCGGCACAACGAGGGCAACCTGTGCGTCGCCCTCGCCGTGCTCGACGCGCTCGGCATCGACGTGGTGGCCGAGAAGGACAGCCTCGCCATCGCGGTCGCCGAGTTCCAGGGGCTGGCCCACCGGCTCACCGAGATCACCGACCCGTCCGGGTTGACCTTCGTCGACGACACCCTGGCCACCAGCCCGTACGCGGCCATGCACGCCATCGACGCGTACGACGGGCGGCCGTTGACCGTGATCGTCGGCGGCACCGACCGGGGGCTGGACTACACGCCGCTTGCCGAGCACCTCGCGGAGCGCGAGTTGACCGTGATCGGCATCCCGGACAGCGGCGCCCGCATCGTCGAGGCGCTCGCCGGACTGCCCAAGGTCCGTACCGAGCTGGTCGACGACCTTGAGGACGCGGTCCGGTTGTCCCGGGAGGTGACGCCGGCCGGCGGGGTGGTGCTGCTGTCCCCGGCCGCGCCCAGCTACGGCCGGTTCCGTAACTTCGAGCACCGCTCCGAGGTCTTCGCCCAGGCCGTCGCCGACACCGCCGGCTGAGCTGGGCGCGCCGACACCGCCGGCTGAGCTGGGCGCGGCGACACGGCAGGCTGAGCTGGGCCGTCGCCGACACTGCCGGGTGGCCCCGGTTCAGCGGAGGTCGTGCAGGGCGCGCATCGCGCGGATCGCCGAACGGATCTCCTGGAGGTAGCGCCCGGGCGTGAGGGTCTGCTCGGGCAGCACCGCCAGGTCGGCCAGCGTCGGGTCCACCCCGATCGTGTCGATGCCGCAGCCGTACGGCACGGCCAGGGTCCGCAGCGCGTCGCAGTGCTGGAACGGCACGTAGATCGGCGCGGTGACCATCAGCACCTCGTCGCCGCGGGCGAGCTGCGCGTGCCCGGCCCAGAACCGTTGCGTGTCGGCGGTGTGCGCGCGCCGCCGGTCCGGTTCGCTGGACGGCGCGGCGAGCACCCGCACCGGCGGCAGCCCGTCCGGTCGGTAGGTCCGCGACGACCAGGAGTGGTGCGGGTGGCCGGCGTCGACGCCGTCCCGCTCCGCCGGGGCGGCCACCCCGAACACCCGCCGGACGGCCGTGTCCAGCACGTCCACCTCGGTCTCGTCGGCCGGCAGGCCCGCGTCGGCCAGCGTCCGGCGTTCCCAGTCGGACAACGGCCGGAAGCTGCCCAGCACGGCCACCTCGCCACTCACCGCGAGCCCGGTACGCAGCAGGTGCGCGGCGTAGGCGACGCGGCGTACGCAGGCGTGCGCCAGGCCGCCGAGCACCACCAGGTGGGCGTACGCGCCTCGGGTCGGCGGCACCGGGTGGATCAGCCCGAGCGCGGACGCCGAGGCGAGCACCAGTTCCGCGGTGGCCGGGTCGAGGTCGGGCTCGCGGGCCTCGGGCCGTTCCCGACCGCCCCGGAAGTCCCAGTGCCGGGCGGAGAAGTCGTCCAGAAAGCGGAGCACCTCGGTGAGGTCGCCGTCGGGCCAGCTACCGCCGAACTGCCGGACCAGGCCGCGGAGCGGTGCGGAGCAGATCCAGGCCCGAACCTCCGCCGCGATCCGCTCGTCGATCGTCCCGGTGGAGAGGGCCGCGTCCGTTCTCTGCACCTGCCGGATGCTACCGGCCGCCGCACCCGGGTCTTCGTCTACGCCACACTGACTGACGAGCTGTCCGCGCTGGTGGAACGGCAGCGCGAGGCCGGAGTGCGGGTGGGCCTGTTGCCGCTCGGTGTGGTCGGTGCGCAGCTCCACGTCAATCTGACGCTCTGGGACGGGTCGAGCTGTTGGGAGGCCCGCATGACCGCGCACGGCGAGATCGATCGGCTCACCCGCGTGTTCGACCTCTGTGCGAGCGCCGCGACCTTGCGGGACTGACGGTCCCACAGAGCGGAGCGGGTAGACCGGAACGTGGAGCGCCGTCCTGCTGGTGACGGCCGTGGTCTGGGCGGTCAGCGTGATCCGTCAGACTACGGATCGAGTGGGAGTGGCTCCTAGGTGCTGCGGTAAACAGCGGTCAACCATGATCGGTGCCTCGGAAACCGTTGACGTGCTGTCAGGTTGCGATGTCCTTGCGCTACACGCTGACAGTTGTTCGCATCGGCCGGCGGTGGGAGCGTGCGGTATCCACGAACGCCGCTGAAGGGTTGCCACGATGACCGACGACCTGCTGGCCCGGCACCGGGCCGTGCTCCCGTCCTGGATGCCGTTGTACTACGACGAGCCGATCGAGCTGGTGTCGGGTTCGGGCCGCCGGGTCACCGACGCGCAGGGGCGCAGCTACCTGGACTTCTTCGGCGGGGTGCTGACCAACATGATCGGCTACGACATCCCGGAGATCCGGGAGGCGGTCGAGCGTCAGCTCGCCACCGGCATCGTGCACACCTCGACGCTCTACCTGATCCGCCACCAGGTGGAGCTGGCCGAGAAGATCGCCCAGCGCTCCGGCATTCCGGATGCCCGGGTCTTCTTCACCAACTCCGGCACCGAGGCGAACGAGGCGGCGCTGCTGGTCGCCACCAACCACCGCCGCTCGCACCAGGTTCTGGCGGTGCGCAACAGCTACCACGGCCGGTCGTACGCGGCGATGGGCGTCACCGGCAACCGCAACTGGTCGGCGAGCGGGCTCAACCCGTTGCAGGTGGCGTGGCTGCACTCCGGGGACCGCGTGCGTGGCCTGCTCGCGCGGCTCAGCGCCGAGGAGCAGGTCGACGCGGCGGTGGAGGATCTGCGGGAGGTGCTGGCCACCCAGACCGCCGGTGCCGTGGCCGCGCTGATCGCCGAGCCGATCCAGGGCGTCGGTGGGTTCGTGCACCCGCCGGACGGGCTCTTCGCCGGGTGGAAGAAGGTGCTCGACGAGCACGGCATCCTGTTCATCGCCGACGAGGTGCAGACCGGCTGGGGGCGTACCGGCGAGCACTTCTGGGGTTACCAGGCGCACGGCGTCACGCCGGACCTGCTCACCTTCGCCAAGGGCATCGGCAACGGGTTCGCCCTCGCCGGGGTGGTCGGCCGCGCCGAGGTGCTCCAGGCGGTGCCGGCGATCAGCTTCTCCACGTTCGGCGGCAATCCGATCTCCACCGCGGCCGGCAACGCGGTGCTCGACTACCTCGTCGAGCACGACCTCCAGGCGAACGCGGCCCGCGTCGGCGCGATCCTCGCCGACGGCCTGCGGTCCGCGGTGGGCGGCCTCGACTGCGTCGCCGAGGTACGCGGAAAGGGGCTGATGCTCGGCGTCGAGTTCGTCCGGCCGGGCACCGGTGAGCCGGACCCGGCGCTGACCAACCAGGTCTTCGAAGCCGCGCGCGACGGTGGCCTGCTGGCCGGCAAGGGCGGTCTCTACGGCAACGTGCTGCGGATGGGCCCACCGTTGACGCTGACCGAGGAGGAGGCCCGGGAGGGCCTGGCGATCCTCGTCGACGCGATCCGGTCGGCTGCGGGGGTGGCGGCATGAGCATCGGTCACTTCGTCGACGGCAAGCGGGTCGGCGGCACGTCCGAGCGGCGCGGCGACGTGTTCGATCCGGCGACCGGTCGGCGTACCGCCGAGGTCGAGCTGGCCTCGGCCGCGGACGTGGACGTCGCGGTGCAGGCCGCGGTCCGCGCGGCGCGGTCCTGGCGGGACGCGTCGCTGGCGCGGCGGTCGGCGGTGCTGTTCGCGTTCCGGGAGTTGGTGCACGCCCGGCGGGACCGGCTCGCCGAGGTGATCACCGCCGAGCACGGCAAGGTGCTCGCCGACGCCGCCGGCGAGGTGCAGCGTGGCCTGGAGGTGATCGAGTACGCGTGCGGCCTGCCGTCGGCGCTGCGCGGCGCGTTCAGCGAGAACGTGTCCACCGAGGTCGACTCGTACACCCTGCGGCAGCCGCTCGGCGTGGTCGCGGTGATCTCCCCGTTCAACTTCCCGGTGATGGTGCCGCTGTGGTTCGTGCCGGTGGCGGTGGCCTGCGGCAACGCGGTGGTGCTCAAGCCGAGCGAGAAGGACCCGAGCGCGGCGCTGCTGCTGGCGGAGTGGTTCGCCGAGGCGGGCCTGCCCGACGGGGTGCTCAACGTGGTCAACGGCGACAAGGAGGCGGTCGACGCGCTGCTGGAGCATCCGGAGGTGCGCGCGGTGTCGTTCGTCGGCTCCACCCCGATCGCCCGGTACGTCTACCAGCGGGGCACCGCCACGGGCAAGCGGGTGCAGGCCCTCGGCGGTGCGAAGAACCACATGGTGGTGCTCCCGGACGCCGACCTGGATCTGGCCGCCGACGCGGCGGTCAACGCGGGGTTCGGCTCGGCGGGGGAGCGGTGCATGGCCATCTCGGTGCTGGTGGCCGTGGAGCCGGTGGCGGACGCGCTGGTCGAGCGGATCGCCGAACGGTTGGCCGGGCTGCGCACCGGTGACGGCCGGCGGGGCTGCGACATGGGTCCGCTGGTCACCGCCGCGCACGCGGAGCGGGTGCGGTCCTACGTGGCCGCCGGGGTGGCCGCCGGCGCGGTGCCGGTCGTGGACGGGCGGAACGTGACGCCGGATGGCGACCCGGACGGCTTCTGGCTCGGGCCGACGCTGTTCGACCGGGTGACCCCGGACATGTCGATCTACACCGACGAGATCTTCGGGCCGGTGCTGGGCGTGGTCCGGGTCGGCTCGTACGACGAGGCGGTGGACCTGGTCAACGCGAGCCCGTACGGCAACGGCACGGCCATCTTCACCAACGACGGCGGTGCCGCCCGGCGCTACCAGCACGAGGTGGAGGTGGGCATGGTCGGGATCAACGTGCCGATCCCGGTGCCGATGGCGTACCACTCGTTCGGCGGCTGGAAGTCGTCGCTCTTCGGCGATCTGCACGCGCACGGCGAGGACGGGGTGCGGTTCTTCACCCGGGGCAAGGTCGTCACCAGCCGGTGGCTGGACCCGCGGCACGGCGGCGTCAACC
This sequence comes from Micromonospora sp. NPDC050695, assembly GCF_040654415.1. Taxonomy (NCBI): domain Bacteria; kingdom Bacillati; phylum Actinomycetota; class Actinomycetes; order Micromonosporales; family Micromonosporaceae; genus Micromonospora; species Micromonospora sp. NPDC050695. The sequence continues at coordinate 48,918 of NZ_JBFAHZ010000020.1, read as the reverse complement.
TCGGGTTCCCCACCCAGACCTGAGCAGCCGCAGCACACCCGCCCCGGCCAGGTACGCCAGCAACGCCGGGGCGGGCGTGCCGAGCGGCTCCGGGGCGCGGGCCGCCGTCGCGCTGTTGATCAGCAGCCCGGCCACGACGGCGGCGTACCCGGCTACGGTCAGCGCCGCCCGCGTCGCGGTGCCCCGGCCGGCCCGACGCCCGGTGCGGTGCCGGGTGCTGCGGGCCTCCACCGGTCCGAAGATCGCGACGAGCACCGCCAGGATCACCGTGAGCAGCAGCAGCCAGGGCACCCGCCACGCCCACCAGGCGCCCGAACCGACCTCCGGGGTGGGCAGCGTCCCGGTGGCGTCGAGCAGCCCGATCAGCAGGATCGCGGCGCTCAGGTGCCAGAGGAAGACCGTCAGCACCACGAGGTTGACGCCGATCACCAGCGACCACGCGCCGGTGCGGCCCAGCAGGCGCTCCACCGGGTCGCGCAGCAGCAGGACCAGGCCGAGCTGGGCGGCGGCGACGGCCAGCAGCGCGAGGCTGGGTGGGCTGGCGTTGTCCAGTCGTTCGCCGGGCACGTTGAGCATGGCGACCGGCCAGGGGCCGGGCCCGGTGAGCAGCAGCGCGGCGGCCAGCCCGACGGCCAGGAACACCAGGCCCGCACGACGGGAGGTGGGCAGCGGGTGCCGGCGTACCCCCGCACGGTCGGGCGTCGACGGCCCGGCGGCGTCGGCCTCCGCCTGCGGTGGCGCGGCCCGACCGGCGTCGGCCTGAGCCTTGGGCGGCGCGGTCCGACCGGCGGGCCGCGGCGCGGCCTGACCGGCGGCGTCGGTCGCCGCCTGCGGTGGCGCGGTCATCCCAGGGCCGGGCGGCGGCGCGGCGCGGGCGTCGTGCCAGGCGAAGCCGAGCTGGTGTACGGCCAGCCAGCCGAACAGGTAGTTGCCCCAGCTCAGCTGCACCGGGCCGGTGAGCCGGCCGAGGTCTCCGAGGCCGACGAGCGCGACCAGGGCGAGGGGGACGGCCAGGCCGAAGCGGCGGTGCAGCGCGTACATCGGTCCGGTGAGCACGACCACCGCCAGGTAGGCGACGAGGAACCAGAGCGGGATGGTGGCGAACCAGACCACCTGCCGGACCTGGGTCGGGTCGGCGCCGAGCAGCCGGGCCACCGCCGCGGCGGCGGTCAGCACCAGCAGCAGGGCGCTGGTGGGGCGGACCAGCCGGGCGCTGCGGTCGAGCAGCCAGCCGGCCGCGTCACCGCCCCGGGCGCGCAGCCGGGTCAGTGAGATCGCGTTGGCGTAGCCGCCGACCAGGAAGAACACCGGCATCACCTGGGCGATCCAGGTGAGGGGGTACGCCCAGCGCAGCTCGCCGAGAGCGGAGTGCCCGGTGGGACGACCGGCGGCGTCGCGCACGATCACCGTGACGCCCCAGTGTCCGAGAACGACCATGACGATGGCGAGCGCGCGGAGCAGGTCGACGTACCGTTCCCGGCTGGCCGGGGTGCGCTCGGCGAGCTGGCGCAGGCGGCGCATCGCCCCAGGCTAGGCGACCGGTCGATGGCCGGTGGCGATAACGGTTCGACCGTCAGGACTTGAAGTCCGAGCCCGGCTGTCGTAGAAATTCTTCAGCAACATCATCTGAACTGAAGAGAACCAACGAACCTCGCGCGGCGGACGCCTTCCCCCAAGCACCGGCGACCCGCCCGACCCGACCCGAGGAGACCTGATGAACAGGCGCGACATCCTGCGGCGCAGTGCCGCTGCCGGCCTACTGGCCACCCCCGCCGCCGGTCTGCTGACCGGCTGCGCCACCGGCGGTGGCGGCGACAAGAACGATGCCGAGACCTACCAGGGCACCAAGAGTGCCGATAACCCGCTCGGCGTCAAGGAGGACGCCCCGCTCGAGGTGGTGATCTTCGGCGGCGGGTTCGGTGAGGAGTACGCCAAGGCCCACGAGGCCATGTACACCGAGAAGTACCCGAAGGCGAAGATCAAGCACTCCTCCACCCAGGAGATCAGCAAGACCCTCCAGCCGCGCTTCGTCGACGGCACCCCACCGGACGTGGTCAACAACTCCGGCGCCGGCCAGATCGACTTCAACGGCCTGGTCAGCCAGAACGCCATCGCCGGCCTCGACGAACTGCTCGCCGCGCCGAGCCTCGACGTCCCCGGCAAGACCGTCCGCGACACGCTGCTGCCCGGCGCCGTCGAGGTCGGGTCGTACGACGGCAAGTTCCTGGTGCTCAACTACACCTACACCGCGTACGGCATCTGGTACTCCAGCAAGCTCTTCGCCGACCGCGGCTGGACGTACGCCAAGACCTGGGACGAGCACATCGCCCTCTGCAAGCAGATCAAGGCCGCCGGCATCGCCCCGTGGACGTACGCCGGCCTGCACCCGCGCTACATGAGCTGGCCGCTGATCGCCACCGCGATCAAGCTCGGCGGCCCGTCGGTGGCCACCGCCATCGACAACCTGGAGCCGAACGCCTGGAAGTCCGACTCGATGCGGACCGCCGCCGACGCGTGGCACCAGATCGTCAAGGACAAGTACATCCTCGACGGCTCGTCCGGCCTGGACCACAAGCAGTCGCAGACCGCCTGGTGCCAGGGCAAGGCCGCGTTCATCTCCTGCGGCTCCTGGTTGGAGAGCGAGCAGAAGGACGTCACCCCGGCCGGATTCAACATGACCATCGCGCCCACGCCGAGCCTCGGCAGCGGCGACAAACTGCCGTTCGAGGCGATCCGCGGCACCGCCGGCGAGCCGTTCATGGTGCCCGCCAAGGCGCGCAACCTCGCCGGCGGCCTGGAGTACTTCCGCACCATGCTGTCCAAGAAGGGCGCGCAGGACTTCACCCGCAAGGTCGCCAGCCTCACCGTGGTCGCCGGCGCCAGCGAGGGCGTCGAGCTGCCGTACGGGCTGAACACCGTGGTCAAGGCCCTCGACGCGTCCGGCGCCAACGGCTTCAACTGGGTCTACAACAACTACTACCGCAAGCTGGAGCGCAACCTCGTCGACGCCGCGTGCGGCGAGTTCTTCAGCGGCCGCATCGGCCCCGCGGAGTTCCTCGACCAGTGCCAGAAGGGCACCGACTCGATCGCCCAGGACAGCTCGATCAAGAAGTACAAGCGAGCGGCCTGACCCGCCCGGCCGGTGGGGGCGGACCCCACCCCCCACCGGCCGCACCCAACGGAAGAGGTCCGTCTCGTGAGACATGGCAAGTGGCCGCTGATCGTCACGTTCCTGGTGCCGCCGGTCCTGCTGTACGTGTTCTTCGTCGTCTCGCCGTACCTGCAGGCGTTCCAGATCTCCACCACCGACTGGCTCGGCTACTCCGCCGACGCCAACCCGGTCGGCCTGGCGAACTTCACGACCCTGTGGCACGACGACTACGTCTGGAACGCGCTGAAGAACAACGCAATCCTGCTCGCCCTGGTGCCCGTACTGACCATCGTGCTCGGGCTGTTCTTCGCCACCATGCTCGCCATGGGCGGGCGCAAGGGCCGAGCCGGAGTCACCGGGGTACGCGGCGGCGCGCTCTACCGCACCGTGTACTTCTTCCCGCAGGTGCTCTCCGTGGTGATCATCGCGCTGCTCTGGAAGGAGGTCTACCACCCCAACAAGGGGCTGCTCACCAGCGCCGTACACGCCGTCGGCCTGCCCTCACCGACCTGGCTCGGTGACCCGGCGACCGCCTTCTGGTGCGTACTCGCGGTGATGGTGTGGAGCAACGTCGGCTTCTACGTGGTGCTCTTCGGTGCCGCGATGTCGGCCGTACCGAAGGAGATCTACGAGGCGGTGCTGCTCGACGGCGCGTCCCGCTTCACCACCCTGCGCCGGGTCACCCTGCCGCTGCTCTGGGACACCGTCCAGGTCGCCTGGGTCTACCTGGCCATCTTCGCCCTGGACGGGTTCATCCTCGTGCAGCTGATGACCAACGGTGGCCCGAACTTCTCCACCGACGTGATCGGCGTCCGCATGTACGACACCGCCTTCGGCAGCGAGACCAAGTTCGGCTACGCCTCGGCGATCGGCGTGGTGATGTTCTTCCTGACCCTCTCGGTGGCCGTGCTGTCACTGCGGGTCGGCCGGCGCGAACGGATCGAGTACTCGTGACCACACTGGACAACCCCGCCCCCGCCGTGACCCCGCCGACACCGGCCGCCGGCCGGGATCGCCCCGTCCGACGGGACCTCGGCGTCGCCAACGCCCTCTCGCACGGCTTCCTGCTGATCTGGGGCCTGCTCACCGTCCTGCCGCTGCTGTGGATGTTCATCAGCTCGTTCAAGACCAACGGCGAGATCCTGGCCGACCCGTGGGGGCTGCCCGGGGCGCTGCACCTGGACAACTGGGCGCGGGCCTGGACGGGCGCGCACATCGGCCGGTACTTCCTCAACAGCCTTGTCGTGGTCACCGGCTCGGTCAGCCTCACCATGCTGATGGGCGCCACCGCCGCGTACGTGTTCGCCCGGTACGAGTTCCGCGGCCGGCAGTTCGTCTACTACCTGTTCGTGGGCGGACTGATGTTCCCGGTGTTCCTCGCCCTGGTGCCGCTCTTCTTCGTGGTCCGCAACGCCGGCCTGTTCAACACCTGGCTCGGGCTGATCCTGGTGTACGCGGCCTACTCGCTGCCGTTCACGGTGTTCTTCCTGACCGCGTTCTTCCGGACCCTGCCGACCTCGGTGGCAGAAGCCGCGCTGGTCGACGGCTGCGGTCACTTCCGGTTGTTCTTCCGGGTGATGCTGCCGATGGCGCGACCGGGAATGATCAGCGTGGCGATCTTCAACTTCCTCAGCCACTGGAACCAGTTCCTGTTGCCGCAGGTGTTGTTGCAGGGCGACGAGTCCAAGTGGATGCTCGCCCAAGGGCTGTTCGCGCTGTCGGTCAGCCAGGGCTACGCCGGTGACTACGCACGGCTCTTCGCCGGGTTGAGCATCGCGGTGCTGCCGGTGCTCGCGATCTACGTGGCCTTCCAGCGTCAGGTCCAGGCCGGCCTGACCGCCGGCCAGCTCAAGTAGCGCCCCTGCCATCTGACTGATACCGATCACCACACCCGCACCCTCGATCGGTCCCGATCCTCAACCCTCCCACGCCGGCCTTGACCGGCCTGGCCCGTCCTCGACCTGGCCCCGACCGCTGCCCGGCTTCGACCCCGGCCCGACCCGGCCTCGACTCCGGTCCGACCCCGACCTGGCCCCGACCGCTGCCCGGCTTCGACCCCGGCCCGGCCTCGACTCCGGCCCGACCCGGCCTCGACTCCGGCCCGACCTGGCCCCGACCCCGGCCGCCGCCGGCCCGCCGCCGGCCCGCCGCCGGCCCGCCGCCGGCCCGCCGCCGGCCCGCCGCTGGCCTGCCGCTGGCCCGCCCAAGATCCGCGCAACTTCGGTGAAACTGCTGCCTCGGCGCGTGCTGAGGCAGCAGTTTCGGGGATGTTGCGCGGACCTTGGCCCTGCTGCGATGGGTTGGAGCGGTTCCGGCGCTCTGGGGCGCGTCGAGGCGGGTGTGGAGCGGCGGCCAGCGCCTTGATCGTGCTCGATCCCGGATGTAGTCCCCTTGCCGCGGCGTGAGGCCACTACATCCTGGTTCGAGCACGATCATGACCTGGCGCGGCGCGGCGCGGCCTGGCGCGGCCTGGCGCGGCCCGGCCTGGCCTGGACCGGGGTGCGGGGCGGTGGGTTACGGGGTGGGGAAGAGGTGGGCGTGTAGGGCGCTCGGGTCGGTTACCTCGGGCAGGTCGCGGGCGGCGAGCCAGGCTGCGGCGGCGGCCCCGTCGCCGGCGGTGCGCAGGGGTGCGTCCGGCCAGCGGCGGCCGAGCTCGGCGCGGACGGCGGTGGCCAGCAGGGTGTCGGCGGTGAGCAGGCCGCCGCCGAGGACGACAGGTGTCTGCGCGCCGGTCGGGCGGATGCGGCCCACGCTCTCGGCCAGGTGGGCGGCGGCCTCGGTGATCAGGGCGGTGGCGACCGGCTCGCCGTCGGTCGCCGCGGTGACCACCAGCGGCGCGAGCCGGGCCAGCTCGATCGGGGGTTGGCGGGTGACCGCCTGGACGGTGGCGTCGACGGTGTCGCGGGGGCGCGGGGCGATGTCGGCGCTGCCCACCAGTTCGGTGAGGATCGCCGTGCCCAGTGTGCCCGGGGTGTGGCCGGCGTCGAGGTCGGCCAGGAGTCGGCGCACCGCCTCGCGGCCCAGCCAGAAGCCCGATCCGGTGTCGCCGAGCAGCCAGCCGTGACCGTCGGCGACGCGGTCCAGCCGCAGGTCGCGTACCTGCGCGGTGATCGCCCCGGTGCCGGCGATGAGGATCGTGCCGTCGGGGGCGGCGGTGCCGGAGGCGTACGCGACGAGGGCGTCGCCGTGCACGGCGTACGGGCAGCGTAGGCCGCCGTCGTGCCAGGCCCGGTCGAAGGCGGCGCGCCCGGCGGGGTCGGCGAGCAGTCGGGCGGCTCCGGCGAGTCCGATGGTGCCGGCGGCCACCCGGGCCGGGTCGACGTCGGCGAGTGCGCCGCGGAGCGCGCTCAGCAGTTCGGCGGCGGCCCGTTCGGCGCCGTGGCTGGTGGGGTTGCCACCGCCGGCGCGACCGGTGCCGAGGCGTTCACCGGAGAGGGTCAGGGCGGTCGCCCGGGTGGACGTACCCCCGACGTCGAGACCGACCACGACGGTGTCGGACATCGGCACGGGCCTCCTTGCGCTGCGCGGCTGTGGGCCTGTTCATGCTGGTCGGCGCGCTCGCGAAGGGCAAATTCTGGCGGCTCCGACGTGCTGTGCGACAGGTAACAGTTTGAAAACTTCGCCCACAGTCTTGACACGGAGGGCCGTTCAGTAAGAACTTTTACCACTAACAGTTAACAGTCTTTTCGGAAAGGCGAGGCGACTCATGGTTGATCACGAGGTGGACACCGCTGCGGGGACCGCGGTGGTCGACGCCGATGTGACCGACCGAAGGACCTCCGCCTCCGACGGGGTGCTGGCCCGCGTCCGCAACGGTCTCGGCGAGCTGACCGGCGCCCTGCGCCGGGTCGCCGAGCACGTGCTCAGCGACCCGGAGGCCGCCGCCCGCTCCACCATCGTCGAGCTGGCTGAGCGCAGCGGCACCTCACCGGCGACCATCACCCGGTTCTGCCGGGCGATGGGCTTCGAGGGGTACGCCGACCTGCGGCTGGGCATCGCCGCCGAGACCGGCCGGGCCCGCTCGGCCGGCTGGACCGTCGACATCGGACGGGAGATCCAGCCGGGCGACCCGCTCGCCCGGGTGCTCGACCAGATCATGGCCGCCGACACCCGGGCCATGCACGACACCGCAGCCCTGCTCGACCTCGCCGAGGTGGAACGGGCCGCCGTGGCGATCGCCGGCGCCACCCGGGTCAACATCTTCGGTGCCAGCGGCAGCGCGCTGGTCGGCGAGGAGATGCAGTTCAGCCTGCACCGCATCGGGGTGGCCGCGTGGGCCTGGAACGACATCCACGAGGGGCTCGCCAGCGCGGCGCTGCTGCGCACCGGTGACGTGGCGCTCGGCATCTCACACACCGGGCAGACCCGGGAGACGATCGAGATGCTGGCCGAGGCCGGCAGCCGCGGCGCCACCACGATCGCGCTCACCGGCTTTCCCCGCTCGCCGTTGGCCGAGCTGGCCGACATCGTGCTGGTCACCGCCAGCCAGGCGACCACCTTCCGGCCGGACGCGCTCTCCGCCCGGCACCCCCAGCTGGTGGTGCTCGACCTGCTCTACATCGCCGTCGCCCAGCGCACCCACGACCGCGCCCACGCGGCCTTCCGGCGTACCGCGCAGGCCGTCGACGGGCACAAGGCCGCGAAGGGAGCCCTCTCATGATCAGCGCCCAGGGGTACGCGGACGCGGTCCGCCCCGTGCTCGACCGGCTGCTCGACTCCGAGGCCGACGGGATCACCCGCGCCGCCGACCTGATCGCCACCAGCCTGCGCGCCGGCGGTGTGCTCCAGGCGTTCGGCGCCGGGCACTCCGAGGCGTTCGCCGCCGAACTGGTCGCCCGCGCCGGTGGGCTGGTCCCCACCAACCGGCTCTCGGTCCGGGACCTGGTGGTGCACGGCGACGCCCCGCGCGACGTGCTCGCCGACCCCAAGCTGGAACGCGACCCCTCCATCGCCCACCAGATCTACGCGCTCGCGGCGCCCCAGCCGCGCGACGTGTTCGTGGTGGCGTCCCAATCCGGCATCAACGGCTCGGTGGTCGAGCTGGCGGCGCTGGTCACCGAGCGCGGTCACCCGTTGATCGCGGTCACCTCGGTCGAGCACACCGCGCGGGTGGCGCCACGGCACCCGTCCGGTCAACGGCTCGCCGACCTCGCCGACGTCGTGCTGGACAACGGCGCGCCGTACGGCGACGCACTGCTGCCGCTCGAGGGCGGCGGCGCGGTCTGTGCGGTCTCCTCGGTCACCACGGCGCTGCTGGCGCAGTTGCTGACCGCGGAGGTCGTACGACGGTTCCACCAGGCCGGAGAGGTGCCCCCTATCTACCTCTCCGCCAACGTCCCCGGCGGGGACGAGCACAACATCGCCCTCGAGTCGCGGTACGCCGGGCGTCTCCGGCGCACCGCCTGACCCGACATTCCACAAGGAGAGACGACGATGTCGATTACCCCCGAACACCCCGCCGCACTCGACCGTCGCACGGTGCTGCGTCGCGCCGCCGCCGTGGGCATGCTCGCCACTCCGGCCATCGGACTGCTCAGCGCCTGCGCCACCAGCGGCGGCGACAACGACAACGAACAGGCCGCCGGCGGCACCAAGAGCGAGAAGAACCCGCTGGGCGTCAAGGAGGACGCCCCGATCGAGGTGGTCATCTTCAACGGCGGCTACGGCGAGAAGTACGCCACCGACGTGCACGAGCCGCTCTACAAGAAGGCGTTCCCCAAGGCGGAGATCAAGCACCAGTCCACCCAGGCCGTCTCCACCGTGCTCCAGCCGCGGTTCGCGTCCGGCAACCCGCCGGAGTTCGTGAACAACTCGGGCGAGAAGTTCCTCGACTTCGGTGCGCTCGTCAACGACGGTCAGCTGCAGGATCTCACCGAGCTGTGGGATGCGCCGTCGGTCGACGACCCGAGCACGAAGGTCCGCGACACCATCATCCCGGGCGTGGTCGAGCAGGGCATGTTCAGTACCGCCGACGGGCAGCGCAAGCCGTTCGTCCTGTACTACGTCTCGACGGTGTACGGCATCTGGTACTCCGGCAAGCTGTTCAAGGACAACGGCTGGACCGCGCCCACGACCTTCGACCAGTTCAAGGCGCTCTGCGAGCAGATCAAGGCCAAGGGCATCACCCCGTACGGCTACGCCGGGGCGAACGCGGCCTACTACCAGTGGAACGTGATCCTCACCCAGGCCGCGAAGATCGGCGGCCCGGACGTCCTGAAGAACATCGACAACCTGGAGGACGGCGCCTGGAAGCAGGACGCTGTCAAGCAGGCCGCGGCGGCGTGGGCCGAGATCGGCGCGAAGTACTCGGACAAGAGCTTCGAGGGGCTCAAGCACACCGACGTGCAGCTGCGGCAGAACCAGGGCAAGGTCGCTTTCTACCCGTCCGGCGACTGGCTGGAGAACGAGCAGAAGAAGGACACGCCGGCGGGGTTCACCTATCAGCTCATGCCGGTGCCCAGCCTGACCGCGTCGGACAAGCTGCCGGCGACCGCTATCCGGGCGGCCGGTGGCGAGGGATACTTCGTCTCGTCGAAGAGCAAGAACCCGCGTGGCGGCCTGGAGTACATGCGCCAGATGCTGTCGAAGGCGGGCGCCCGGGGCTTCACCGAGACCGTCGGTGCCGCCACGGTCGTGCCGGCCGGCAGCGAGGGCTTCCAGTTCCCGCCGGGTGTGGCCAGCGCGCAAGCGGCGCTGAAGGCAGCCGGCAAGGACGTGTTCAACATGCTCTTCGACAACTGGTACAAGGAGCTCGACACGGAGGCGCGCACCGCCACCAACGAGCTGATGTTCGGCCGGATCAACGCGGACGCCTTCGTGGAGCGGATCCAGAAGCGCGCCGACGCGATCAAGAAGGACAGCTCCGTCACCAAGTTCAAGCGCTGATCGATCGGAGCGTAGAGGTCATGCGGCACGGCAAGTATCCATTCGTGATCGGGTTCCTGTTCGCCCCGGTCACGCTGTACGTGGTCTTCGTGATCGCGCCGTACGCGCAGGCGTTCCAGATCTCGATGACCAACTGGCGGGGGCTGTCCGCTCCCCAGTGGGTGGGCTTCGACAACTACCGGAGGCTGCTCGACGACGGCAGCTTCCTGAAGGCGGTCCAGCACCACGCCGTACTGCTGCTTGCCCTGCCGCTGATCACCATCGCCATCGCGCTGTTCTTCGCCTTCCTGCTGAACGTGGGCGGCAAGAGCAGCGGGGGGCAGCGCCAGGGGGTCTGGGGGGCGAAGTTCTACCGGGTGGTGTTCTTCTTCCCCCAGGTCCTGGCGGTGGCGATCATCGCGGTGCTGTTCCAGATGGTGTACCGGCCGAACGAGTCCGGCCTGATCAACGGCGTGCTGATGAAGCTCGGCCTGGATCCGATCCTCTTCCTGGTCCGCCCGAACCTGGCCCTGTGGTCGATCATCGCGGTGCTGGTCTGGCAGGCGGTCGGCTTCTACGTGGTGCTCTTCTCGGCGGGGATGGCCTCCATTCCCGGTGAGATCTACGAGGCCGCCGAGATGGACGGGGCGAGCAAGGTGACCCTGTTCTTCCGGGTCACCCTGCCGCTGCTGTGGGACACCCTCCAGGTGGCCTGGGTGTACCTCGGCATCGCGGCGTTCGACGCGTTCGCCATCGTCGCGGTGCTCTCGGTGGACGGTGGCGGCCCGGACGGCGCCACCACCGTGCTGGCCATGGAGATCTACCGCAACGCGTTCGTCTACTCGAAGTACGGCTACGCCTCGGCGATGGGTGTGGCGCTGTTCTTCCTCACCATCACGTTCGCGGCGCTGACGCTGCGGCTCACCAAGCGGGAAAGCGTGGAGTACTGATGAACCCGCAGTCGACGCTGCCGCCCACACCGGCGGCGCTACCGCCGAAGACCGGCGACCCGGACGCGAACGCCCGGCGGGGGCGCAAGGGCCCCCGTTCGGAGGTACGGCTCCTCGCCGGCCTGGGGCACGTCGCGCTCGCCGTGTGGGCGGTCATCGTGATCGTGCCGATCCTCTGGACGTTCCTCGCCGCGTTCAAGAACACCTCCGAGATCTTCAGCAGCCCGTGGACGTTGCCGGCGGAGCTGCGGTGGGAGAACTTCGGGCGGGCCTGGACCAAGGCGAACGTCGGCCGGTACTTCCTGAACAGCGTGATCGTGGTGTCGTGCAGCACGTTCGGCACCATGCTGCTCGGCTCGATGGCCGCGTACGTGCTGGCCCGCTACAAGTTCTGGGGCAACCGGGCGATCTACTACCTGTTCGTCTCCGGGTTGGCGTTCCCGGTCTTCCTGGCCCTGGTGCCGCTCTTCTTCGTGGTGAAGAACCTGGGCCTGCTGGACACCCACACCGGTGTGGTGCTGGTCTACATCGCGTACTCGTTGCCGTTCACGGTGTTCTTCCTGGCGGCGTTCTTCAAGACGCTGCCGACGTCGGTGGCCGAGGCGGGGATGATCGACGGCTGTGGGCACACCCGGCTGTTCTTCCAGGTGATGATGCCGATGGCGAAGCCGGGCCTGATCAGCGTCGCGATCTTCAACATCATCGGTCAGTGGGCGCAGTACCAGCTGCCGCTGGTGCTGCTCTCCAACGCCAAGGACAAGTGGGTGCTCACCCAGGGCATCGCCGACATCTCGGTCAACGCCGGCTACGAGGCCGACTGGTCCGGGTTGTTCGCGGCGCTGACCATCGCCATCCTCCCGATGATCATCGTGTACGCGGTGTTCCAACGCCAGATCCAGGCCGGCCTCACCTCCGGCGCCGTGAAGTAGCCCGTCACCGCTCGTCGGCCTGGCCGTGCCAGGAGTGCCAGAGCGCCGCGTACGCCCCGTCGGCAGCCACGAGGTCATCGTGGCTGCCGATCTCGGTGATCCGGCCGTCGGCCAGCACGGCGACCCGGTCGGCGTCGTGCGCGGTGTTGAGCCGGTGCGCGATCGCGATGACGGTACGACCGACCAGCACGGCCGCCAGGGCCCGCTCGGTACGCCGGGCGGTGCTCGGGTCGAGCGCGGCGGTCGCCTCGTCGAGGATCAGGGTGTGCGGGTCGGCGAGCACCAGCCGTGCGAGGGCCAGCTGCTGCGCCTCGGCGGCGCCGAGTTGCCGGGCGCCGTCGCCGAGAGCGGTGTCCAGACCGTCGGGCAGTTCGGCGTACCAGTCGGCGCCCACGGTGGCCAGCGCGGCGCGCATCTGCTCGTCTGTGGCGTCCGGTGCGGCGAACGACAGGTTGTCACGGACCGTACCGATGAAGACGTGGTGCTCCTGGGTGACCAGGGCGATCCGGCGGCGACGTTCGGCGGGGTCGAGGTCGGTGACCGGGCGACCGCCGATGCTGACGACGCCGCGGCGAGGAGCGTCGATCCCGGCCAGCAGCCGGGCCAGGGTCGACTTGCCGGCGCCCGACGGGCCGACCACGGCCAGCCGCTCACCGGGCTGCACCTCCAGGTCGATGCCGTGCAGCACGTCGTGCCCGCCGGCGTAGGAGAACCGCGCCCCGCGCACGACGAGCCGCTGGCCGCGGGAGGGGGCCGTGGTGCCGGGCGGCTCCGGCGGAACCAGGCCGACGCCCAGCACCCGGGCGAACGACGCGAAGCCGCGCTGCGCCTGCTCGGTCCACTGGAGCAACCGGTCCAGCGGTTCGATGGCCTGTTGCAGGTAGAGCGCGGCGGCGACGACCGCGCCGAGCGAGACCATGTCCCGGGAGAGCAGGTAGCCGCCAACGAGCAGGACCATGGCGACCGGCAGCGGATAGCTGGCCTCCACCACCGAGAAGAACACGGTACGCAGCGCGAGGGTCGCCCTCCGGGCCTGCCACACCCGGGTGACGCGGGTGGTGCCGTGCCGGACCCGCTCGTCGGTCAACCGCAGCGCCTCCACCGTGCGGGCGCCCTCGGCGGTGGTGGTCAACGTCTCGGTCAGCTCGGCCGACTCCGCGCCCTCACGGAGGTACGCGGAACTGGCCCGGCGCAGGTACCACCGGGTCACCGCCACGATCGACGGCAGCCCGGCCAGCGCCGCGAGCCCGAGCAGCGGATGCAGCAGGAACACCGCCCCGAACAGCAACGTCAACTGCACCGTGGCGATGACGATGGTGGGCACCACGTCACGGACGGTGGTGCCGACCGTCGCCACGTCGACCGAGCTACGGGTCGCCAGGTCGCCGGAGCCGGCGCGCTCGACGACCGAGACCGGCAGCCCGAGCGTTCGGGTGACGAACTGCTCGCGCAGCTCGGCGACGGCCCGTTCACCGAAGCGGTGGCCGGCGTACTGGGCGAACCGGGAGAGCAACGCGCTGGCCAGGACGCAGCCGGCGATGGCCAGCGCCAGCCGGTCCACCGTGGCCACCGTGGCACCGGCGGTGACCCGGTCGACGATGGTGCCCAGCAACCAGGGCGGGGCGAGCCCGGCGAGCGCGGCGGCGCCGTGCAGCACCAGCACGACGCCGACGGCCCGGCGATGCCGGCTGATCATGTCCCGCAGGGCGCGCCGTACGGTGCCGCGGTCCGCGACCGGTAGCCGGTTCACCGGTACGCCTCCTCGGCGTCGGCGGGCCGCCCCGCGCCGGGATCGTCGCTGCCCCGGGCCACCAGGTGCCGGTAGCCCGAATCCTGGTCGAGCAGGTCGGCGTGGGTGCCGGTGGCGGTGATCCGGCCCGCGCTCAGGTGCGCGACCTCGTCGGCGCGGCCGAGCAGCAGCGGCGACGTGGCGAGCACCACGGTCGTCCGCCCGGCCCGTGCGGCCCGCAGCCGTTCGGCGATCCGCGCCTCGGTGTGCGCGTCCACCGCCGACGTCGGGTCGACGAGGATCAGCACCTCCGGCTCGACGAGGAGCGCCCGGGCCAGGCGTACCCGTTGGCGCTGACCACCGGAGAGCGTCCGGGCCCGGGCGTCCAGCGCGGTGTCCAGCCCGTCCGGCAGGGCGTCGACGATGTCCTGGGCCGAGGCGGTCCGGAGGGCGGCGCGGATCTGCTCGTCGTCGGTACCGGGGCGCAGGATGTCGCGCAGCGTCCCGGCGAAGAGGTACGAGTCGTGGTCGGCGACCAGGATCCGGGCGCGGACCTCGTCCAGGGCGACCCCGGTCAGCGGTACGCCGCCCCAGGTGGTGTCGCTGACCACGTACCGGCCGAGCCGGTCGGCCAGCGCCTCGGCCGCCGCCGGGTCGTCGACGGCCACGCCGGTCAGCCGGCCGGCGCGTACGGTCAGCCCGGTCACCGGGTCGTGCAGGTCGGCGGGACCGGTCGGAGCGGCCACGGCGTGCGGGTGGCGTGCGTCGGGGACGCCCCCGGGCCAGCGCCGCCCCGGCCCGCCGACGTCGTCCGGGCCGAGCCTGAGCAGGTCGGCGATCCGTCGGGCGGCGACCCGACCCCGGATCAGCTGGTGACTGCCCTCCAGCAGGAACCAGACCGGCACGATCAGGGTGGCCACGTAGCCGTAGACGGCGACCAGTTCACCGATCGTGACGTCACCGGCCACCGCCATCCGGGCCGTCAACCACACCACCGCCGCCAGGAACAGGCCGGGGATGGCGACGGTCGCCGCGTCGATCCAGCTGACGACCGCGCCGACCCGGTACCCCTCGGCGCGCAAATCCTGCGATCTGGCCGCGTACCGGCGGGCGAAGAGATCCCGGCCGCCCACCCCGGCGAGCACCCGCAGGCCAGCCACGATGTCGCCGGATCGGGCGGTGAGCGCGCCCTGCTGCCTGCGGTAGACCGATTCGGCGCGCTCCAGGCGGCGCAGCAGCGGCCCGACGACCAGCCCGACCGCCGGCACCCCGAGCAGCACGCAGAGCGCGAGCACCGGCGAGATCGACCAGAGCACCACGGCGATGACCGCGTACGCGACGACCGCGCCGACCCCCGGGCCGGTCAGGGTCAGCACCTGCGCCGACCAGTCGATGTCGGAGCCGCCGACGGTGGACACCTCGCCGGCGGCGGAGCGGCGCGGCAACGTCGCACCGACCCGGGACAGCTGGCGCAGCAGGACCTCCGCCGAGCGGGCCTTGGCGTCCTCCCGGATGAAGGTCATCGTGCGGTGCCGCATGATGCCCAGGTAGGACAGCGCCACCCCGGCCACGATGATCGCCGCGACCCAGAGCGCCAGGGCGCGGGTGTCGCGGGCGCGCAACCCGTCGTCGACGGCGCGATAGATCAGGTAGGGCCGTGCCGACAGCCCGACCATCCAGGCCGTCCCGAGCAGGCTGCCGCGCAGCACCCGCCAGGGCTGGCGGCGGACCAGCCACCACAGGTACCGCATCGGACCGCGCGTGTCGGGAGTGCCGGGCTCGGAATGCGGGATCTGCGGAGGCACCCGACCACGCTACCGAGCGCCCGGCCGACCCACCGACCCGTTTACCTGTCGCACGGGGAAGGCAGAATCACATTCGTGCTGGTGGCGGTGGTGGCAGACGAGCGGGGCGGGGGAGACCTGCGTCCGCTCGACGCCGCCGGCCGGCCGGCCGGCCCGATCGAGACCGTCAGCGACCTCGCGGCGGCGATGGCCGCACGGGAGGCCGCCGAGCATCCGCGATGGGTCTGGGCCGGCGCGGGCGCGATCTATCCGGCGCTGCTGCGCGCCGGCGTGCGCGTCGAGCGGTGCCACGACGTGGAGCTGACCGAGGCGCTGTTGCTCGGGCACGCCGGCCGCTGGGGCGAGCCCCGCTCGCTGGCCGCCGCCTGGGCCCGACTGACCGGCGGGCCGGTGCCGGCCGACCCGCCGCCGCGCGCCGCCGCGCCCCCCGGGCACGGCCAGGCCGCGCTCTTCGACACGCTGCCCGGCCCGCCGGGCCCGGGCATCGAGGCACTGACCCAGGTGTACGCCGACCAGCTCGCCCGGGTCGCCACCACCGAGCACCCGGGCCGGTTCCGGTTGCTGGTGGCCGCCGAGTCGGCCGGCGCGCTGATCGCGGTGGAGATGGGCGTCGCCGGGCTGCCCTGGCGGGCCGAGGTGCACGACGCGATCCTCGCCGAGCTGCTGGGTGAGCCGTCCCCGGTGGGCGGCCCGCCGCGGCGGTTGGCCGACCTGGCCGGCCGGATCGCCGACGCGTTCGGCGTACGCCACCTGCACACCGACTCCCCGGCGGAGCTGCTGAGGGCGTTCGCCCGGGTCGGGGTGGAGCTGCCCAACACCCGCGCCTGGGTCCTGCGCGGCGTGGACCACCCGGCGGTGCCGCTGGTGCTGGAATACAAGGAGCTCTACCGGATCTGGACGGCACACGGCTGGTCCTGGCTTGAGCAGTGGGTGCGCGACGGGCGGTTCCAGCCGGAGTACGTGCCGGGTGGGGTGGTGTCCGGCCGCTGGGCCACCCGGGGCGGCGGGGCGTTGCAGATCCCGAAGGTGATCCGCCGCGCGGTGGTGGCCGATCCGGGCTGGCGGCTGGTGGTGGCCGACGCCGGCCAGTTGGAGCCGCGCGTGCTGGCGGCGGTCTCCGGTGACGCCCGGTTGGCGGCGGCCGGTGGTGCCGGCGATCTCTACGCCGCGCTCGCCCGGGACTCCTTCGGTGGTGACCGGGCCCGGGCCAAGGTGGCGCTGCTGGGTGCCATGTACGGGCAGACCGGCGGGGCGGCGGTGCCGGCGTTGGCGGTGCTGAAGCGCAGCTACCCGACGGCGTTCGGTTTCGTCGAGGCGGCGGCACGTACCGGCGAGGCGGGTGGGCTGGTGCGTTCCTGGCTGGGGCGGACGTGCCCGCCGGGGACGGCCGGGTTCGGTGATCTCGACGACGCGTCGGTCGATCCGGACGGGGCGGTCGATCCGCAGGGTCCGCGGGCGCGGGCCGCCCGGTCGAGGGGCCGGTTCACCCGCAACTTCGTCATCCAGGCCACGGCCGCGGAGTGGGCGTCGACGTTGCTGGCGACACTACGGACGGAGCTGTCCGGCAGCGAGGCCGAGCTGGTCTTCTTCCAGCACGACGAGGTGGTCGTGCACGCCCCGGCGGGCGAGGCCGAGGCCGTCGCCGAGGCCGTCAACCGGGCGGGGGAGCGGGCGTCGGCGTTGCTCTTCGGTGCGACGCCGGTCCGTTTCCCGCTGGATCTGTCCATCGTCGACTGCTACGCCGACGCGGCCTGACCGGCGGTGCCGTCTCGCCGGTGATCGACCTGAGGTCGCCGGGATGTGTAACGGTTGCACTATTTCTCCTTTTCGCCCCGCCACCCTCGGGCGGCCGTCCTCGTTGCAGTGTCCGTAGGAGGGGCCGACCGGTCACGGTCGGTTCCGTGCTGGAGGGGGCGCAGCTGAACCGCATCGCAGCAATGATCATCGCCGCAGGCGGGGGACGACGGATCGGTGGTCCCGAGGCCCTGCTGCACCAGGGCGAGAAGCCCCTGGTCAACCAGATGATCGACACGATGACCGAGGCCGACTGCGAGCAGATCGTGGTCGTGCTGGGCGCCGCCGCCGAGCAGGTCCGGGAGACCGCCGACCTGGGCAAGGCCACCGTTGTGATCAACAAGGCGTGGGGCACCGGGGTCGGCTCGTCGATCCGGGCCGGCCTGGCCGCGATGGACGACGAGGGGATCGAGGCGGTGGTCGTGGTTCCGGTCGACATGCCGGGCCTGACCCCCGCGGCGGTTCGCCGGGTGACCGCGCTGCCGTACCCGGACGTGCTGGTCTGTGCCACCTACGACGGGCTGCGCGGCTACCCGATGCTGTTCGGCCGCCGGCACTGGCCCGGCATCGCCACCCTGGCCAGCGCCGACGTGGGCGCCCGACCGTACCTGCTGGCCCACAAGGACCAGATCGTCGACATCGCCTGCGACTCGGTGGCCGACGGCAGCCGGGTCGACACCCCGGAGCTGATGGCGCTGTACGGCCTGACCGTCCCGCCGCAGCGGGTAGGTGTCTGAGCGGTGCCAACTGGTCGGGGTTGCGGTCTTGCCCATCAGCCACCCGCTGATGATGGCCTGGGCCCTCAAACGTAGGCGGCACTGTCGGCAAGCTGACGGCCTGGCTCCGTGGGATTGCCTCGGCACCCGCCCGGCCGAACTGCCACCATGGCCTCCAGTCCGTCCAGTCCGTCCAGACGGGAGGCGACGTGGCACCACTGCACCGACCGAGCCTGTTGATCGGCGCTGCCTCGGCCGTTGTGGCCCTGGCAGTCGTGCTGCTGCTGGCAACGCCGGGCTTCGCGGTCACCTGGCCCTGGGGTCCGCCGAGCAACAAGGATCCGCAGACCGTGATGGTCAGAGGCTCGGTCTCATGCTCGTCGGTAACGAGCCTCTCGGACGGCTACGGCGGCAGCCCAGCCCTGCTCAAGATGAGCGATGGCAGCGTCTCCAAGACCCTGCACTACCCGTTCAAGTTGCAGCATTCGCGATTCGGATCGATCTACCGCCCGCCCTACTTCACCGGCTACGAATTCATGGCCACGGTCCCGGCGAAGTCCGACAAGACCACGATCAAGTGGAATTTGGAGTGCCGCGATCAAAACGGCAAAGCCGGCTCCAAACACAACGGCGCCTTCAGCGTCGGTCGCAAGGACCTGTCCCGCACCATCTGCTCCTACAGTGGCCTGACCAACCCGTGCAGTGGCACCGAAATCCGCGAAAAGTCGGCCGCCTGCGCCTTCAGCGTCCTGACCGCGGGACTCGACAATGACGCGCTCAGCTTGGCGGTAGTTATGGACGACGCCCAGAATGGCTGGTCCCTGCAGGACTATCTGAACAGCGCGGGTCTGGCTCATCCGCTGGTCGGCCTGATCGTCGGCTGCGCCCCGATCGTCCTGCCCAACGCCAACCCAGCGCCGACCGTCAAGCCGACGGCGGCCGCCCCGCTACCGACGCTGACCGCGCCGCCGCTGAGGCCGCTGCCGACCACCCAGACTCCGAAGCGGCAGACGCCGCCCCAGGCACCCTCGCCGCCCCCGCCCCCGCCACAGGCTCCGGTCCAGGTGGCCCTGACCGTCCACAATCTTGCCACCAGGGGTGCTACCGGCATGGGCGAGGACCCGGTGCCGGCCTACCTGACCACCTACCCGGAAAGGTCGTGCAGCAAGAAGGGCTGCAACATCGGCGGAACCGATCGGCGTACGGGCGACACCTACAAGCCGGCCGTCTGTCAGACCCAGGGCCCACGCACCACCAACGGCAACGACTCCGACCCGGCCGACGACACCAACCCGCAGCTGTACACCTCGACCCGGTACTACGGCGTCCGGTTGGACGGCCGCGTCGGCTACATCTCCGAAGTCTGGATCCAGCCCAGCCAGCGGGGCGGTCTCGGTCTGCCCCAGTGTTGACCTTGGGGCTGGACTGTCCTTGATCGTTGGCAGCTGAGCGACTCGACACGCCGAGCGCCGCACCGCTGAGCTGCCACCGATCGCCGTTTCGATCATGAGTGGCAGGGCGGCTGGGCGCTCCCGCGCCGGCAAGCCTGGTGGACGATCGTCGTTCAGGCTTGCCGGCGCGGAGAGATCGTTAATCTACCGGCTGGTCCAGCTCGCCGGTGGCGGCGAGCCGCTGGTACCAGTGGGCGCTGTCCTTCCAGGTACGGACCTGGGTGTCGTAGTCGACGCGGATGATCCCGAAGCGGCGGTCGTAGCCGTAGCCCCACTCGAAGTTGTCCAGCAGCGACCAGACGAAGTAGCCCCGGACGTCCGCGCCCTGCGCCCGGGCGTCGGCCATCGCGCCGATGTGCCGGCGCAGGTAGTCGATGCGCCGATCGTCGTGGATCCGGCCGTCGGCCGACACCACGTCGTCGAACGCCGCGCCGTTCTCGGTGATCATCATCGGCTGGCTCGGGTACTCGCGGCGCAGGCGCAGCAGCAGCTCGGTCAGCGCCGGCGGGTCGATGTTCCACCCCATCGCCGTGTACGGGCCGGGCTGCGGCAGGAAGTCGACGTGCTCGGCGGCCACCCACGGCGTCGAGGTCGAGGCGCCGTGCCCGTCGGCGTCGGAGCGCGGCGACACCCCGTCCCAGGCCCGGACGAGGGTGCTGGAGTAGTAGTTCACCCCGAGCACGTCCAGCGGCACCGCGATCAGCTTCTCGTCGCCCTCGCGCACGAACGACCAGTCGGTCACCGACGCGGTGTCGGCGAGCAGGTCGGCCGGGTACGCACCGTCCAGCATCGGGCCGAGGAACGCCCGGTTGGCCAGCGCGTCGATCCGGCGGACCGCGTCGGCGTCCGCGGCGGAATCCGAGGCCGGCCGGATGACGTGCAGGTTCAGCGTCACCGACAGCTCGGCGGTCGGGGCCAGCTCGCGGACCACCCGCCCGGCCAGACCGTGCGCGAGGTTGAGGTGGTGCACCGCGGCCAGCGCCGCCGCCGGCTCGGTGCGGCCCGGCGCGTGGACGCCGGAGGCGTACCCCAGGTACGCGGAGCACCACGGCTCGTTCAGGGTGGTCCAGGTGTGCACCCGGTCGCCCAGCGCGCCGACGATGCCGGCCGCGTACTCCTGGAAGCGCAGCGCGGTCTCCCGCGACGCCCAACCGCCGGCGTCCTCCAGCTCCTGCGGCAGGTCCCAGTGGTACATGGTCGCCACCGGGCGGACCCCGCGCTCCAACAGCCCGTCCACCAGCCGCGAGTAGAAGTCGATGCCGGCCTGGTTGAACCGGCCCGACCCACCCGGCTGCACCCGGGGCCAGGAGATGGAGAACCGGTACGCGCCCAGACCCAGCTCGGCGATGTGATCCAGGTCCTGCTGCCACCGGTGGTAGTGGTCGGCGGCCACGTCGCCGGTGTCGCCGTTCAGCGTCCGCCCGGGTGTGTGGCTGTAGGTGTCCCAGATGGACGGGCCACGGCCGTCCTCGGTGGCAGCGCCCTCGATCTGGTACGAGGCGGTCGCCGACCCCCAGAGAAAACTCTCCGGGAAGTGGTGTTGCGTCATCGTTCTGTCCCCTGGATCTCGCAGATGTATCCCGTCGAGGCGCCGGCGACCAGTTCGGCGCTGGCCGTGGCACCGTCGTAGCGCACCTCGAACTCGGCGCCCGGACCGTGCCCGGGAGACGGTACCCGCACCCGGGTCCGCTGCCCCGGCGCCGGTGCGTAGAGCCGCAGCCGCACGTCGTCGGCCCACTCGTAGTCCGGTCGATCGGTGCGGGAGCCGAACGGGATGACCGCGCCGGGGCGGGCCAGCACCGGCAGGCTGTCGTACCCGTGCTTCTCGGTCACCCACGCCGGCCCGGTGAGCTGCGCGCCGGTGACCAGGTGCGTCCAGGTGCCGGCGGGTACGTAGAAGGTGACCTCACCGTCGGCGCTGAGCACCGGGGCGACCAGCACGTCCGAGCCGAGCATGTACTGCCGGTCCAGGTGCGCGGTGGCCGGGTCGTCCGGGAACTCCAGGACCATCGGGCGCATCATCGGCGTACCGTCGCGGTGCGCCTCCTGCGCGGCGGCCGCGAGGTACGGCATCAGGCTGAGCTTGAGCTGGGTGAAGTGCCGCAGCACGTCGACGGCCTCGTCGTCGTACGCCCACGGCACCCGGTACGAGCCGGAGCCGTGCAGCCGCGAGTGCGAGGAGAGCAGCCCGAACGCGACCCACCGCTTGAACACCGCCGGGTCGGGCGTGCCCTCGAAGCCGCCGATGTCATGGCTCCAGTAGCCGAAGCCGGACGCGGCCAGGGACAGCCCGCCCCGCAGCGACTCGGCCATCGCCACGAACGTCGACTCGCAGTCGCCGCCCCAGTGCACCGGGAACTGCTGCCCACCGGTGGTGGCCGAGCGGGCGAACAGCACGGCCTCACCCTCCCCACGTTCGGTCTCCAACAGCTCGAAGACCGCCTTGTTGTAGAGGTAGGAGTAGTAGTTGTGCATCCGCTGCGGGTCCGAGCCGTCGTGCCACACCACGTCGGTCGGGATGCGCTCGCCGAAGTCGGTCTTGAAGCAGTCGACGCCCATGTCCAGCAGCGCCTTGAGCTTGCCGGTGAACCAGCGGACCGCGTCCGGGTTGGTGAAGTCGACGAGCGCCATGCCGGCCTGCCACTTGTCCCACTGCCAGACCGAGCCGTCCGGGTTGCGCACCAGATAGCCGGCCGCGCGGCCCTCCTCGAACAGGTAGGAGCGCTGCGCGATGTACGGGTTGATCCAGACGCACACCTTCAGGTCGCGCTCGTGCAGCCGGCGCAGCATCCCCTCCGGGTCTGCGAAGGTCTCCGGATCCCACACGAAGTCGACCCAGTGGAACTGGCGCATCCAGAAGCAGTCGAAGTGGAACACCGACAACGGCAACCCACGCTCGGCCATCCCGTCGACGAACTCGGTCACCGTCTTCTCGTCGTACGAGGTGGTGAACGACGTGGACAGCCACAGCCCGTACGACCAGGCGGGCACGCGTGCGGGCCGGCCGGTCAGCGCGGTGTAGCGGCGCAGCACGTCCTTCGGGGTGGGCCCGTCGATGACGTAGTAGGTGAGGGTCTGGCCCTCGACGCTGAACTGGGTCTGGGTGACGACCTCGGAGCCGACCTCGAACGACACGTGCTCCGGGTGGTCGACGAACACCCCGTAACCGGCGCTGCTGAGATAGAACGGCACGTTCTTGTACGCCTGCTCGCTGGCGGTGCCACCGTCGGCGTTCCAGATGTCGACGGTCTGGCCGTTCTTGACGAACGGGCCGAAGCGCTCGCCCAGCCCGTACACCGTCTCACCGACGCCCAGCGCGAGCCGTTCGTGGACGTGCCGGCGGCCCTCGGCGTCGGTGACGACGCCGATGCTGCGTCCCGTGGACGCGGTGACCAGCCGGTCGCCGTGCAGGAACTCGACCCGCCAGCCGTCGACGAGCGCGACGCGGGCGGTCAGGTCGCCGGTGGTCAGCGACGCGCTGAGGCCGGTGACGTCCACGGTGACCGGGTGCGCGTCGTCGGTGTTCAGCCCGAAGTGCGGCTCCCGGGGGAGCCCGCCGGTGTGGTGGGCGATGGTGACCCCGACGACGCCGGCGGCGGGCGTGAAGAACCGGACGGTCACCACGGGCCGGTTGAGGGTGTCGCCGCGTCCGGTGATCTGACCGGTCGGCGCGAAGACGGTGAACCCGCGGTCGTCCGGCTCGACCGACTCGACGGTGCCGGGGCGCAGGACACTGACACCGGGGCGCAGTTGCCAGTACCCGTCGGTGAACTTCACTTCTCGGCTCCTGCCGTGATGCCGCGCGCGAGGGTGCGCTGGAAGATGAGGAAGAAGAGGATGGCCGGCACCAGGCTGATCAACGCGCCCGCGTTGGTGGTCGGGGCGTCCATCAGCCGGTCGCCCTGCAACGACGCGAGCGCGACCGGGATGGTCTGCGTCTGGTTGTCGATGAGCATGACCAGCGGGATGAGGAACTCGTTCCACGTCCAGATGAAGAAGAAGATGAGCAGCACCGCGAGGGTGGGCCGCAGGTTGGGAAAGACCACCCGCCACAGCACCGTCCACTTGCCGGCGCCGTCGAGCGCGGCGGCCTCCAGCAGCGAGCGCGGGAACGTCCCCAGGACCGAGGCCAGCAGGTAGGTGCCGAACGCGCTCTGGATCACGGTGAAGATGATGATCACCGAGAGTCGGGTGTTGTAGAGGCCGATCTCCTTCGCCACGTAGTACAGCGGGTAGATCAGCGCCTCCTGCGGCAGCATGTTGGCCAGCAGGAACAGCCCGACGATCCACAGCCGGCCACGGACCCGACCGATGCCCAGGGCGTACGCGTTGAGCAGCGCGACGACGACGCCGAGCACCGCCACGGACCCGGCGATGAGCGCCGAGTTCCACAGCTTCAGCGGGAAGTTCACCTCGGTCCAGTACGTCCGCAGGCCCTTGGTGTAGAACTCGGTCGGCCAGCTCAGCGGCCCGCCCGACGAGTAGTCACCGGGCGATTTGAACGCGTTGAGCAGCATGAACGCGAACGGCACCAGCATGACGAGCGCGCCGAGGGTGACCAGGGTGAGCACCACCCAGCGGCTCGCGCCACGGTGGTGCCGGTCGCGTACCGGCCGACCGGCCGGCGCGGGGGCTTCGGTGATCATGACGGCCATCTCAGAACCCCCGGTCCCGACGCTCGCTGCGGGCCTGCATCCAGATGAAGACACCGGCGACCACCACGATGATCACCGTGAGCACGGTGGAGATCGCGGAGCCGTAGCCGACCTGGAGCTTCTTGAAGAACGTGTAGTACGCGAAGTACGACGGCACGTTGGTGGCGTTCTCCGGGCCGCCCCGGGTCAGGGCGAAGATCGGCCCGAACACCTTCAACGCGGCGATGGTGCAGGTCAGGGCCACCACGAAGGTCTCCGGCCGGATCTGCGGCAGGGTGATCGCCCGGAACCGGTGCAACCAGTTCGCGCCGTCGACCTCGGCGGCCTCGTACAACTCGGGGTCGACCCGCTGCAGCGCCGCCATGAAGACGACCACGGGGTAGCCGATCTGCACCCAGATCATCACCGCCATCACGGCCGGCAGCGCGGTGTCCGGGTCGCCGAGCCAGTCGTGGCGCAGCGCACCGAGGCCGACCGCGTCGAGCAGGCCGTTGAACGCGCCGTCGGGGCGCAGGATCCAGCCCCAGACGATGCCGGCCACCACGACGGGCAGCACCTGCGGGAGATAGAACGCGGCCCGCAGCGCGGCGGCCGTGCGGGGCTTGAACCGGCGGCCGATGACGTCGAAGAGCACCGCGGCGAGCAGCAGCCCGAGCAGGGTGGGCAGCACGACCATCGCGATGATCATCGCGACGGTGTTGCGGAACGACGCCCAGAACACGTCGTCGTGCAGCAGCTGCTGGTAGTTGTCCAGGCCCGCCCAGGTCGGGTCGCCGACGCCGGACCACTTGGTCAACGACAGGTAGCCGGTGCCGACCAGCGGTGCGCCGATGACCAGGATGAACAGCACCGCTCCGGGGAGCAGGTAGAGCCAGTACGCCGCGTTGCGGCCGCGAGGTCCGCGGCTGGGCGGGGGCGGGGTCGCCGCCGGCTGTGTGGGGGCGACGGTCTCGGAGACTGCCATGGAAGATCCTTCCCAGCGGGGCGGGCGGGCGCGCCGGTCGTGCCGGTCACGCCCGCCGCTCACCGTGTCACTTGCCGGTGATCTCCTTGACGCCATCGGCGTACGGCTTGGCGATCGTGTCGAGCACCTGGTCCGGGGACTTGGACCCGTTGATCAGGCCCTGGAAGCCGCCGACCAGTACGTCGTAGAAGCCGGGCACCGGCCAGTCCGGGTAGAACGCCAGGCCGTCGGACTTGCTGACCGTGTTGAAGTCCTCGATCAGCTTGCGGTCCTTCGGGTCGCTGATCTTCGCGGGGTCACCGGCCACCGGGACGCCACCGTTGTTGCCGATCAGGTCCTGGATCTCCGGACGCAGGGTGATGTCGATGAAGTCGTACGCCAGGCTCTTGGCCTTGCTGTTCGTCGGGACCACCCAGAGGTTGCCGGAGGAGCCGGCCTGCAGGGTGTTGCCCGGGAAGAGGAAGGTGTCCCAGTTGGCCTTCATCTCGGCCTTGAAGCGGCCGTACCACCAGCTGCCCGAGACGATCATCGGGGTCTTGCCGGCGATGAACGCGGTGCCCATGTCCTCGGCCTTGAGGCTCGCCGAGTCCTTGGCGACGTAGCCCTTGCGGACCCACTCGGCGAAGGTGTCCGCGCCGTACTTCAGCGGGTCGGCCTTGAAGTCGACCGGGTTCTTGTAGAGCTGGTAGTTGTCCACGAACTGCCGGTCGGCCTTCGAGAGGGCCAGCTGGTAGAACAGCTGCCCGGCCGGGTACTCGGCACCGGCCATGCCCAGCGGGGTGACGCCCTTGCCGACGAAGGTGTCCATCGCGGCAGTCATCTCGGCCATGCTGGTCGGGACCTTGACGCCGTTGCGCTGGAACAGGTCCTTGTTGTAGTAGACCGTCACGTACTCGCCGTAGTTGGGCACGCCGAACCAGTTGCCCGTACCCATCACGCCCTTGTCGCTGTACCGGGCGGTGGTCTGCAGGCTGGGGCTGAGCTTGCCGGCCCAGCCGCGCTTGTCGGCCTCGGCGCTCAGGTCGGTGAGCAGGCCCTGGGAGGACAGCAGGCCGGCCGTCGCGTTGCCCTTGTTGTACTCCATGATGTCCGGACCCTCGGACGAATTGATGATCATGCCAGCGTTCTGCTGGATCTGCTCGAACGCCTTGCGCTCGAAGCGCACCTCGACGCCCGGGTGCTCGGACTTGAAGATCTCGATCGCCCGGTTCCAGCCGACCCCCATGGCGCTGTTCTCGCTCTCGTAGTGCCAGAGCTTGAGGGTCTTGGCGTCGCTGTTGTCCCCGTTGTCACCACCGCCGCAGGCGGCCACGGTGGTCGTCGCGGTCGCCGCCAGGGCGATCGCGGCGACGATCCGGTGGAATCGCTGCATTGCTATCCTCCTCGTTGAGTATCTAGCGGTACTTCACTGGGCCCGTCGTCGCGTTGCAGCGCGGCGGCGGGCTGTTTTTACTGGTCAGCCCCCATCGGTTGGCGGCTTCGCGGCGCGGCCGTCGATCCGCGGATCTCCAGCGCGCACGGCAGCAACTGCTGATGACGCCCTCCGGCGGGGCCGTCCAGATGGCGCAGCAGCGCCTCGATCGCGATCCGGCCGAGCGCCGATCCGGGTGACGTCATCGCGGTCAGCGCCGGGGTGGCCAGCTCGGCGACCTGCGGCGAGGTGACCATCGAGACGACCGAGACGTCGTCGGGCACCGACAGCCCCCGCCCGGTCAGCTCGCCGAGGATGCCGAAGATCGCGGTCTCGTTCATGGCCAGCACGGCGGTCAGCTCCGGCGCCTGCGCGAACGCCGCGGCCAGGGCGGCCCGCCCGCCGGCGGCGCTGTCCTCGGCCGCGATCATCACGGGCTCCAGGCCGTGCCCGGTCATCGCCGAGACGAAAGCGTCCCGGGTACGCAGCGCCGGGCCGTAGCCGCTGGCCAGCGTGGCGGCGGAGTGGTTGACGTACACGATCCGCCGGTGCCCCAGGCCGACCAGGTGCGCGACGGCCTCCCGTACGGTCTGCTCGAAGTCGATGTCGACGTAGGAGAGCGCGCTGGTGTCGCCGGTGCGGCCGATCAGGACCAGCGGTACGCCAGCCTCCTGGAGCACCGTGACCCGCTCGTCGGCGAGCTGCACCTCCATCAGCACGACACCGTCGAGCATCCGCTGGGTGGCCAGCCGCCGCAGGTCGTCGAGATCCCCACCGCCGACCGGCGAGAGCACCAGGTGGTAGCCGGCGGTGCTGGCCGCCGCGGCGGCGCCGGTGACGAAGGCGGTTTCGGTCGCACCCAGGCCGCGCTCGTCCATCGGCATCAGCAGGCCCAGGATCCGGCTGCGCCGGCTGGCCAGGCCGCGGGCCATCGCGTTGGGCTGGTAGTCGAGCTCCGCCATGGCGGCGAGCACCTTGTCCCGGGTGGCCTGGGAGATCGGGCGGGTGCCGGTGAGCACGTACGACACGGTGCTGACCGAGACCCGGGCGAGGCGCGCGACGTCGTGCATGGTGGCCACCGCGCACCTCCTCCGGCCAGGCGTGGGACCGCTCCCGAATCTTCGTCGAAGCGGTTCGACGAAGCGGTTCGACAGGACGCTAGGCCACCTGTTACGGCGACGTCAATAGCCGATGTCGAAAAGAATTCACCGCCGTGCGCGTGGCCCTCCCGCGCCGTGCGCGTGGCCCTCCCACCCCCAAGATCGCGCTCGATCCTGGATGTAGTCCCCTCGGGCCGCTGGGGAGGCCACTACTTCGAGGATCGAGCGCGATCTTGGGGGCGGGAGGCGGGAGACGTCGCGCGGGGGACGGGGCGGCGCGCGGGTGGCGAGTCGCGGTTGCGGTGACCCTGGGGGGAGGGGGTGGGGTCAGGAGAGGTCGAACAGGGCGGCGGCGCTGTTCCAGCAGACCGCCCGCAGCCAGTCGTCGCCGAGGTCCAGCCGGGCCAGGCCGGTCAGCTGGTCGGCGTACGGGTAGGGGATGTTCGGGAAGTCGCTGCCCAGCAGCACCTTGCCGGCGAGCCCCAACTCGCGCAACCGGGGCAGCTCGTCACCGGGGAATGGAACGAACCGGTCGAAGAAGGGCGTGAACGCCATGGTGGTGTCCAACCGGACCCGCTCGTACGTCTCCGCAAGGTCCAGGAAGGCCCGGTAGTCCGGGGCGCCGAGGTGTGCCACCACCGCCGTCGGCCGAGGATGGCGGGCGAGCAGGGCGGCGAACGGGTCCGGCCCGGTGTGCGCGGTCCCCACCGGGGCGTGCCCGGCGTGCACGACCACCGGCACCCCCGCGTCGGCCAGCGTCCCCCAGACGGCATCCAGCATCGGATTCGTCGGTGCGAAGCCGCCCACCTGCAGGTGCACCTTGAACAGCCGGGCGCCCCCGGCGAGCGCCGCCTCGACGTAGCGCGGGGCGTCCCGCTCGGGAAAGAACGTGGCCGAGGCCAGGCAGCCCGGGGTGGCGCGGGCGAACTCCAGCGTCCAGCGGTTGAGCTCCGCCGCCATGCCCGGCCGGTGCGCGTACGCCAACGCGCTGAATGCCCGCACCCCGAGCCGGCGCAGGTGCGCGACCCGGTCGGCGTCGCTCCACCGGTAGCGGATCGGCCAGTCGGTGCCGACCAGGGGCCCCGCCGCGTCGAAGTACGCCCACACCCGCCGCAGCAGTCGCGGCGGAAGGAAGTGCACGTGTACGTCGGCGAGCCCCGGCAGCCCCAGTGCGCGCCAGAAATCCGGCACCCGCTCGTCGGCCTGCGGAGGTGACGGCGCGGCCGGGTCGGTCATATCTCGATGTTGAACCGTTGCAGCACCGACGGTGCGATCAGGCCCGCCGTGGCGAGGACCGCCACGACCGTCAGCACTGCCCGCAGCACGACCACCTCGGCCTTGCTGCCGGTACGCAGGGCGATGCCGTTCGGCAGGCCGATCATCGTCCACATCCGTCGCTTGATCGGGACGGGCCAGAGAATCGGCACGCCGGCTCTCGTGATCATGTCGCCGAGGATGTGCACGAAGCAGCCCACGCCGACGGCGGTGCCGATCAGCGGATAGCCGCGCCCACCCGGCAGGTTGGCGAAGGTGAACCAGGCCGCGCCCGCCGACGCGAGGGTGATGATCACCCAACCGGCCCGTTCGGCCCACTCGTCGAACAGGCCGCGCATCGCCAGGCCGAACATGAAGAACAGGATGGTGATCACCGCCCACTTGCCGTACGCGGCGCAGAGCGCGGTGGTGCCCCACCCGACCAGCACGGTGAACGGAAGCGTGTGGGTCAGCGTCCGGTGGCCGTTGTTGCGGCGCGGATCCTTGCTGAGTTTCGTGGCGTAGTAGACCCCGAGGGAGATCTTCTCCATCACCTCGGCGGCGAACAGCGAGAAGACGCCGAACGTGCGGGCCACCGTCGCCCCACCCTGGTTCTTGGTCACCTTGCCCGACATGTCGAGGTCCGGAAAGAGCGCACCACCCGCGCACACCGCGGTGCCCACCGCCAACGCGAGCGGCGACTGGTGGTAGTCGGCGAACTGGTCCAACGCCCAGGACCCGGCCAGCCATACCGCCGCGCCGGACAGCGCGTGCGACGGTCCCATCATCTCGGCTCACCCTCCCCAGGGATCTTGAGCGCCCAAAACTACGCCACTGTAGTCAGCGTCGGCGCCGCAGGGGCATCACCCGGTCGGTCCACAACGGATGGTGTCAGAGAGCGGGGGTGAAGCTCTGCCGGATCATCGGCAAGTATGCCGCGTTGACCTGCCAGTCGAACTCTTTTGTCAACCACGAGACGGTGTACGAACGCCCGGCCGACGTGTTGGCCAGCAGGCGGAAGCTGTGCACCTGGTCGCCGGCGGCGTTCTCCCACCGGCACTCCCACGCCGCCCCGCCGTCGAAGATGTCCATCGCGGAGATGTCGAACCGGTGATAGCCCGGCAACGCGTCGCTGGCGGTGAGCCGAGCCTCCTCGGCCTTCCAGTGCGCCACCGGGTCGGGGCGCGACGGCCCCGCCTCGACACTGAGCACCCGTGCCCCACCGACCTCGCGGAAGCAGGTCACCGCACCCTCGGTCCAGCGCGCCCAGCCCACCGGCACGGCGATCCGGAACCCGGCCGGGTCGTCGTGCCACGTCCAACCGTCGAGCAGCCCGTACCGCCCGTCGGCCGGCGGCGACGAGGGCGGCACCGGGGTTGCCGTCGCGGGCGGAGGCGTCGAGCAGGCGAACGCGGCCGGGCGGGTGGTGGCCGCGCCGCCGCCGGTGCCGGACGGCGGTGTCCGGTCGGTGTCGCGGGCCACCAGCGCCCACGTGAAGCTGCCGGCGATGACGAGTGCGACGGCCGCGCCGGCCAGGCCGATCACCATGCCCCGCCGGCCGGAGTGACGGCTGGGTGGCGCCGGCGGACCGCCGAGCGGGTCGACCGGTGTGTGCGCCAGGGCCCGGCCGGCGCTGCGTACCGCCGCCACCGCCGAGGACCGGGCCGGGCCGGTGGGTTCGTCCGGGGTCGCCGCAGCGCCGCGCAGCAGCGCCTCCGCCTCGGCGGCGGTCAACCGTCGCCAGGGATCGCGCTGCAGCAGGCCGGTGAGCACCGGGCGCAGCGGCCCGGCGCGGCGCATCGGGTCCGGTGGTTCGGTGGCCAACGCGCTGAGCGTCGCCATCGCGTTCGACCGGGCGTACGGCGACTGGCCCTCGACGCTCGCGTAGAGCGTCGCGCCCAACGACCACAGGTCGGTACGCGGGTCCGACACCCCTTCGCGCGCTCGTTCCGGGGCGACGAACTGCGGCGAGCCGAGCACCGTGCCCGGCCCGGTCATCGCCCCGTCGCCGCCGTCGAAGGTGGCCAGCCCGAAGTCGGTGAGCACCACCCGCCCGTCGTCGGCGACCAGCACGTTGTGCGGTTTCACATCGCGGTGCAGCACGCCGGCGCTGTGCGCGGCCCGCAACGCGGCCAGCACCGCCAGCCCGATCCGGGCGGTGCGCTGCGGGCTCAGCGGGCCCTCCGCGCTGATGATCTGCTGCACCGACCGGGACGGCACGTACTCCATCACGATCCAGGGGCTGTCCCGGTCGTGCACCACGTCGTAGATGCGGACCACGTTCGGGTGGTTGAGTCGAGCGGCGGTGCGTGCCTCGCGCAGCGTCCGCAGCCGCAGCTCCTCGCGCTCGGCCTCGGCCAGCCAGGACGGCAGCACGACCTCCTTCACCGCGACATCGCGGTGCAGCATCTCGTCGCGTGCCAGCCACACCCGGCCCATTCCGCCGGTGCCGACCAGGTCGCGCAGCCGGTACCGACCCGCGATCAGCAACTGCTGCACGGTCGCTCCCCCTCGGTCACCCCGAGTTACACGATAGCCACCGAAGGCGGGTTTCTCATCCGCTGAGCGGCCTCGATCCACGCCGGACGGTGGTCCGGATCATGGCCATACGGTGCAGGTCAGGGGGGTGGTCGGAAACTGTTTCGGACTGCCCGCCAGTCTGTGTCGGCCCGGTTCCAGTCCCTGTCGTCGGTGATCCAGCCCAGCGTCCAGCGGCCGGCCCCGACGACCTGTTGCCGGGCGTGCAGCCACGGGCCGTTCGGGGCCTCCCAGCGGCACTCCCACTCCGCGCCACCGTCGCTGGCGGCGAGCCGGATCTCGTCGTACCCCGGCAGTGCTCCGGCGGCGGCCGCAGCGTCGCGGGCCGCGCGTAGCCGGACCAGCGGGTCGGCGCTGTCGCCCCGGGCGACGCTGAAGGCCCGGCCGGTCGTCGGGTCCTGGAAGCAGGCCACCGCGCCGTCCTGGGAGTAGTGCCAGGTCGCCGGGACGGAGACCCGGAAGCCGGTGGTGTCGGCGTGCCAGACCCAGCCGGGCGGCGGCCGGAACGCCTCGCCCGGGAGCGGTGCGCCGGCCAGCACCGGCGCGCCGACGACATCCGGACGGACACACGCGAACGGCGGCGGCGGGACGTCGCGTCCACCCGGGGGTGGGCCGGGCCGGTTGGGGCCGCGACCGGGGCCGCCCGGCCCGTCCGGGGGACGGTTCGGCGGCGCGGCGGTGGGCCACCCGGCGGTGTCGCTGGGCTCGTCACCGGTGACGGCCAACGCGGTACCCACGCCGGCGGCCGCGGCGACCAGCAGAGCGACGGCGATCAGCGCGGCCCGGCGAGCGGTGCGCCGCCTGTCCGGCGGTGTGGTGGAGACCGGGCCGCCCGGGTCTGCGGCGGGTTCGCCGGGCTCGGGTAGCGGGATGGTGGGGTCCTGGTCGACCAGGTCGTCGGCGAGGCCATCGGCTGCGGCGGCGCGGTTGCCGTCCGCCGGACCATCGGGGCCGGACGCCGCGAGCGGGTTGGCGCCACCGGACGCCAAAAGCGGGTTGGCGCCGCCGGACGTCAGCGCTGGATCGGTGCGACCGTCCGCCGCGGCGGTGAGCAGTCGGCGGGCGGCATCGTGGTCGAGACGGTCGTGCGGATCGCGGCGTAACAGCCCGGCGAGCACCGGCGCGAGCGGCCCGGCGTGCGGGGCCGGGTCCCGCGGGCCGGCGGCCAGCGCGCTGAGGGTGGCCATGGCGGTGCTGCGGGCGTACGGGGAGCGGCCCTCGACGGCAGCGTGCAGGGTGGCCCCGAGCGACCACAGGTCGGCCGCCACCGTGGACACCCCTTCGGCGGCCCGCTCCGGCGCGACGTACTGCGGAGAGCCGAGCACCATCCCGGGGCGGGTCATCGCGCCGTCGCCACCGTCGAAGGTGGCCAGCCCGAAGTCGGTGAGCATCACCCGCCCGTCGTGGGCCATGAGCACGTTCTGCGGCTTGATGTCGCGGTGCAGCACCCCGGCCGTGTGCGCGGCGTGCAGCGCGCCGAGCAGCGCCAGCCCGATCCGGGCGGCACGGGTCGGCTCCAGCGGCCCCTCGGCGTCCAGGACGTCCTGCAGGGTGCGCGACGGCACGTACTCCATGACGATCCACGGGCTGCCCTCGACCGGGACGACGTCGTAGAGCCGGACCACCGCGGGGTGGTTGAGCCGGGCCGCGGTGCGCGCCTCCCGCAGGGTGCGCGAGCGCAGTTCGGCACGCTCGTGGTCGGCCAGCCAACCCGGTGGCACGACCTCCTTGACCGCGACCTCGCGGTGCAGCATCTCGTCGCGGGCACGCCACACCCGACCCATGCCCCCGCGACCAACCAGGTCGAGCAGCCGGTACCGACCGGCGATCAGCACCTGCGCACGCTCCTCCTCAGCCGCTGTCCGGGCTACACCCTAACCAGCGGATTGGAAGTCACCTATCGGTCGTCCGACTCACCTCAGCAGGCGGCGTGGTCGACGGTGGCGAGCAGATTGCCCTCCGGGATGGCGATCCGGGTACGTCCACCCGCCAGTTGGGCCGCGGCACGCCGGGCCTGCAGCGGACCGTGCTCGCGGCGGGCGGCGGCGTAGCTGGCCGCCGTGCGGGCCGCGATCGTGGCCCAGCCGTAGCGCTCGCCGACCATGGTGCGGGCCTTGCGGGCCACCCGGCGGGCGAAGACCTCGTCGCCGAGGAGCTGACCGACCGCGCCGGCGAGCGCGTCCGGGTCGCTGTGCGGGAACGTCACACCGGTCACGCCGGCCTCGACGATCTCGGCGAGGCCGCCGGTGCGGGCCACGGCCAGGGGCGCGCCGGCGGCCGCCGCCTCCAGGGCCACCATGCCGAACGGCTCGTAGAGGCTGGGCACCACGGTCGCGTCGGTGGCGCCGAGCACCGCGGGCAGCTGGGTGGCGTCGAGGAAACCGGTGAAGCGGACGGTCGAGGAGAGCGCCAGCCGGCGGGCCTGGGCCTCCAGCTCGGCGCGGTACGGGCCGTCGCCGGCGATCACCACGCGCAGCCCGGGGTGCTGCTCCCGCAGCCGGGGCACCGCGTGGACGAGGTGCTGCACGCCCTTCTCGTAGACCAGCCGCCCGGCGTACCCGACCAGCGGGCCGGTCCCGGCGAAGCGGGCGCGGGCCGAGGCGACCGCACGCGGACGGGCCCGCCAGGCGCGGTCGTCGACCCCGTTGGGCACCACGTCGACCTGTGCGGCCGGTACGTCGAAGAGGGTGGTGACCTGGTCGCGCATGTACCCCGAGCAGGTGATGACGCGGGTGGAGACGCCGCTGAGCCAGTGTTCGACGCCGTGGATGGTGCGGTTCATCTCCTCGGGTAGCCAGCCCTGGTGCCGGCCGGCTTCGGTGGCGTGGATGGTGGTGACGAGGGGGATGTCCAGGTGGTCGCGCAGGGTCATGGCGGTGTGCGCGACGAGCCAGTCGTGGGCGTGGATGACGTCATAGCTGCCGGCCTGGGTGGCGCGCAGGGCGGTGCGGGTGAGGGTGTGGTTGAACGCCATCGTCCAGGCGAGCAGGGAGCCGGTGGCCAAAGGAAAGGTGACCGGGTCTTCGGGGGCGCGCAGGATGCGCACGCCGTCGGCGTACTCCTCCAGGGGTGCGCCCTCGGCGTGGCGGGTGACGACGGTGACCTCGTGGCCGGCGGCGACCAGGGCGACGGAGAGGGCGTGCACGTGTCGGCCGAGGCCGCCGACGAGCACCGGCGGGTACTCCCAGGAGAGCATCAGCACCCGCAGCTGCCGGGCGGGGTGGATGTCGATCACGTGGGCATCGAGTGACATGCGGCCCCCTTTGAGTTGTCCCCGGGCGCGCGCCGACCGACACCGGATTCGATGTCGCCGTCGCGCCTGGATCGGAGCCAATCCTGCCGGGATCGCGATAACCAGTGGCGACACCACCGTTGCGGTCGTGTAAAGCGCTACTGGCCCTTTCGCCGCACCCGCAGCAGCTCGGCCACCGACCATGCCTGGAACGGGCACCCGGTAGCGGTGTGCGGCGCGAGGCCATCGGCCGTCTCACTTACCGATCCTAGCCCATATTCGGTCAAATGGGCCTCTATGCCGATGAAAACGTCATCGACTGACATCTTTCCCCGGCGGCAGGCGTCCACGTACGGACCGAGCAGCCACGGCCAGACCGTGCCCTGGTGATAGCCCCCGTCGCGCTCCGCGGGACCACCGCCGTGCCGGCCCACGAACTCCGGCGCGTCCGGGGCTAGACTGCGCGGCCCGAGCGGAGTGAACAGCCCCGCGGCGACCCGGCGCAGCGTCGGCTCGTCCGGCTCCAGCGGCGCGAACGGCAACGACCAGGCCAGCAGCTGGTTGGGGCGGAGTGCATCATCGTCGTGCAGGGCCGCGCCACCCAGCGGGTACGCCGGAGCGGGCGCGTCCAGCACGTCGTGCAGCCAGCCGGTCGGGGCCGGGAAGCGGTCCCGGAACGAGGACGTCGCCTGCCCGTGCCGCCGCCACAGGTCGGCCGCGTCCTGCCCGGCCAGCTCGGTCAGCTCCGCGAGCCCGGCCAGCCCGTTGATCCACAGCGCGTTGACCTCGACCGGCTTGCCGGTACGCGGGGTGACCGGCACCCCGTACACCCGGGCATCCATCCAGGTCAGCGCGGTGCCCGGAGCACCCTGGGTGAGCAGCCCGTCGGCCGGGTCGACGGCGATCCCGTAGCGGGTGCCGGCCACGTGGGCGTCCACGACCGTCCGCAGCGCGGGCAGCAGCTCGTCGCCGAGGTCGGTGTCGCCGGTGACGGTGACGTGCCGGCTCACCGCGTGCAGGAACCACAGCGTGCCGTCGACGGTGTTGTACTCCACCCGTCCGGTGTCGGCCGTGTTGGCGAGCATCCCCTCGGACAGCGTCGCCGCGTACGACCGCAGCAGCTCCCGGCCCTCGGCGGCGCGACCCGTGCAGAGGAACAACCCCTCGTACGAGATCATCGTGTCCCGTGACCAGGCGCCGAACCACGGGTACCCGGCCACCACGTCGACCGTCCCGCCGCCGGGACGCACCACGAACGCGTCCGCGGCCAGCGCGAGGGTCGCCTCCACGTCATCGGCGGGTTTCGCCGTCGCCACCACCTGCCGGTTGCGCCGCCGGGCGGTCGCCACGATCTCCGCTGCGGGCGGAGGCTCCTCGTCGAGCCGGCCCGCCCAGGCCCGCACCGACACCGTGTCGCCGGGGCGTTCCAGCTCGCCGGCGAAGCGGCCCGCGTACCAGAGGTCCTCGTCCGGGTGCAGACCCCGGTTGGCCTCCTCGCGGTGGTGCACGCCCAGCCACCACTGCCCCTCCGGTGCCCAGCCCGGCCCGGCCAACCGGTACGCGCCCTCGACCACCGCGCCGTCGGCCACCGTCTCGACCTGCGGGGTCGGCCCGTCGGCGCGCCGTTCGCCGTGCGCGTCGCGCCAGGTGCAGGCGGCGGACAGCTCCAACCGGACCGGCCCGCCGGCCACCAGCCGGTGCACCACCGCCACGCAGGAGCGGCCCGGCAGCATGGCCAGCTCGCGTTCGATCACCACCGCGCCGATCCGCCACCGCCACCGGGGCAGCCCGTCGACCAGGTCGAAGCGCTCCAACAGCTCGAAGCCGCGCGGGTCCACGTCGCCGGAGGACCACTCGTGCGCGCCGAGCCGCACCCGTGCGCCGGACGGCAGGGTGACCGCCGGATCGAGACTGACCAGTCCCACCTGGCGGGACGCCGGGGTTTCGCCGGGCACCACGAGCAGACCGTGGTAGCGGCGGGTCCGCAACCCGCCGACGGTGCCCATCGCGTACCCGCCGAGACCGTCGGGCACCAGCCATTCCCGGCTCGCCGCGCTGCTCAGATCGCCGCAGACCTGCGGGCCGAAGTGAATGTCGATCAACTTTCCTCCACCGGCTGCGGGGTGTAACACGCCACGACGAGAATGGCCGCTGTGGTCAAGTACCGCAGCGGCGTCGAAGATGTGCACGTGATCATTGACCGTTCGTCCTCCGACGCCTCGCCACCCGACGCTGAGCGGCTCCGGCTCGCCCAAGCCGACTCGGGGGAGCAGGACTGGCGCGCATGGGGTCCCTATCTGTCCGAACGGGCGTGGGGGACGGTACGGGAGGACTACAGCGAGCACGGTACGGCCTGGGACTACTTCCCACATGACCACGCCCGGTCCAGAGCCTACCGGTGGAATGAAGACGGGATGGCGGGCGTCTGCGACGATCGACAGACCTTCGCGTTCGCTCTCGCGTTGTGGAACGGCAAGGACCCGATCCTCAAGGAGCGGATGTTCGGCCTCGGCGGTGACGGCGGCAACCACGGCGAGGACGTCAAGGAGTACTGGTGGTACGAGGACTCCACGCCCACCCACTCCTGGATGCGCTGGCGCTACCACTACCCGCAGGCCGCCTTCCCGTACGACGAACTCGTCGCGGTGAACGCGCTGCGCGGCCGCGACGACACCGAGTACGAGCTGGTGGACACCGGGATCTTCGACGACGACCGGTACTGGGCGGTGACCGTCGACTACGCCAAGGCGTCCCCGACCGACCTGTGCATGGTGATCACCGTGGCGAACCGGGGCGACCGGGCGGAGAACCTGCACGTGCTGCCCACCCTGTGGTTCCGCAACACCTGGGCCTGGGGCCTGCCCGGCGGGGACCGCATTCCCACCCTGACCGGCGAGGGCACCCGGCTGGTCGGTGAACACCGGGTGTTCGGCCAGCTGCTGCTGGAGGGCGACGGCGGCCCGGTGCCGCTGCTCTGCGACAACGACACCAACGCCGAACGGCTCTGGGGGCTGCCCGGCCGCTCGGCGTACCCGAAGGACGGCATCAACGACCACGTGGTCAACGGCGCGGCCACCGTCAACCCGGCGCGGGAGGGCACCAAGGGCGCGCTGCACTACGTCCTCGACGTGCCGGCCGGCGGGCAACGGCAGATCCGGTTGCGGCTCACCCGCACCGCCTCGCCGCCGGCCGCCGCCCCGCCGCCCCCGGCCGACCTCGGCGAAGGGTTCGAGGCGGTGGTGTGGGCACGGCGCGCCGAGGCGAACCGGTTCTTCGCCGGGGTGATCCCGCCGGCCGCCACCCCCGACGAGGCGCTGGTCGCCCGGCAGGCCATCGCCGGGCTGATGTGGGGCAAGCAGTTCTACCACTTCGACGTCAAGCGCTGGCTGGAGGGCGATCCGGGCTCGTCGCCCCCGCCGGCCGGGCGCCGACACGGGCGCAACAGCGCCTGGTGGCACATGACCAGCTTCGACGTGATCTCCATGCCCGACCCGTGGGAATACCCGTGGTACGCGGCCTGGGACCTGGCCTTCCACTGCGTCAGCATCGCCCGCGTCGACCCGGGCTTCGCCAAGGAACAACTACTGCTCCTGCTCCGCGAGTGGTACCTGCACCCCAACGGGCAGATCCCGGCGTACGAGTGGGCGTTCGGCGACGTGAACCCGCCGGTGCACGCCTGGGCGGCGCTCAAGGTGTTCGAGATCGACGGCGGCCGGGACTTCGAGTTCCTGGCCCGGGTGATGCACAAGCTGCTGCTCAACTTCACCTGGTGGGTCAACCGCAAGGACACCGGCGGCAACAACGTGTTCGAGGGCGGCTTCCTCGGGCTGGACAACGTCGGGCCGTTCGACCGTTCGGCGGCGCTGCCGGTGGCGGGGGTGCTGGAGCAGTCCGACGGCACCGGCTGGATGGCCATGTACGCGCTCAACCTGCTGGACATGGCGATCGTGCTGGCCGAGCACGACCGGACCTGGGTGGACACCGCCACCAAGTTCTTCGAACACTTCGCGTACATCGCCGCCGCCGCGTACGAGCAGGGGCTGTGGGACGACGAGGACGCCTTCTTCTACGACGTGCTGCGCCTCGCCGACGGCACGAAGGTGCCGCTCAAGGTGCGCTCGGTGGTCGGGCTGCTGCCACTGGCGGCCACCACCCGGCTCACGGCGAAGACCCTGCACCGCCTGCCGGAGCTGGGCGCCCGGCTGCGCTGGTTCCTCACCAACCGCCCCGAGTACGCCCAGGTGATCGGCACCCGCCGGCTCGGCCCCGACGGCCGCCAGCAGCGGCTGCTGTCCATGGTCGGCCCGGAGCAGGTGGTCCGGCTGCTCGCCCGGATGCTGGACACCGACGAGTTCCTGTCCGAGTACGGCCTGCGCACGCTGTCCCGCGCGCACCTGGACAAGCCGTTCTCGGTGACCCTCGGCGGTCAGGAGTTCTCCGTCGGCTACGAGCCGGCCGAGTCGACCAGCGGCCTGTTCGGCGGCAACTCGAACTGGCGCGGCCCGATCTGGATGCCGACGAACTTCCTGCTGATCAGCGCGCTGCGCGACTATGCGGCGTTCTTCGGCGACGACCTCCAGGTCGAGTACCCGACCCGCTCCGGGGTGAAGCGCACGCTGGACGAGATCGCCGACGACCTGTCCGCCCGACTGATCTCGCTGTTCACGCAGGACGACTGGGGGAGACGGCCGATCTACGGTGCCTGTCAGCTCTTCCAGACCCACCCGGACTGGCGGGACCTGGTCGCCTTCCCCGAGTACTTCCACGGCGACAACGGGGCGGGGCTGGGCGCCTGGCACCAGACCGGTTGGACGGCCCTGGTCGCCGACCTGATCCTCACCCTGCGCCGGTGATCCGGTGAGAAGCGCCTCCGATCGCGCCTTCCCGCCCCGGTGTCGCGCCGGATGACGACTGGCGTCGTCGCAGGATCCAGCTCAGGTAAAGACATCGTCCAGTCACACTTTCCTAGACTCTCGCTGGACCCAGATCTCGTCTGTCCACTCCGGATGCCCGAAACGCCGCCGGCGAGCGGCGCTCGCACCGCGGTCCGACACACCTGTTGTGAGACCAGCCAAGAACACGCCGTACGCCTGGAGGAACCGGTGCCCGCACCCTCGACCCCGCTGAGGAAGCTCGGTTTCCTCACGATCGGTCTGTTCGACGAGGCCGACCCGCGCGCAGGCCACGAGTCGACGCTGGACATCATCGCGCTCGGCGAGCAACTCGGGTTCGACAGCGCCTGGGTGCGCCACCGCCACCTCCAGTACGGCATCTCCTCACCGATCGCCGTCCTGGCGGCTGCCTCACAGCGGACCAGCCGCATCGAACTCGGCACCGCGGTCACCCCCCTCGGCTGGGAGAATCCGCTGCGGCTGGCCGAGGACCTGGCGACCGTCGACATCCTCTCCGGCGGGCGGCTCAACCCGGGAGTGAGCGTCGGCCCGCCGACGCGTGACGACAGCGTCATGCGATCGCTGTACCCCGACACCGCACACGCCGAGGAGTTCGACTACACCCGGCTGCGGCGGCTGCTCGACTTCGTCCGTGGCGCACCGGCCAGTGACTTCGACGGCGTCAAGGGCATGGAGGCGTTCTCCGAGCGGGTGCAGCCACACTCTCCCGGTCTGGCCAGCCGGATGTGGTACGGCGCCGGAAGCCTCCGGTCGGCGCGATGGGCCGGCGAGCAGGGCATGAACCTGCTCACCAGCAGCGTGGTGAAGGCAGAGGAGTCCACGGACTTCGCCGAGGTCCAGCTATCCCAGATCCGGGCCTTCCGAGCTCTGCACCCGGACGGCGACCGTGCCCGGGTCTCTCAGGGCCTGGTCGTGATCCCCACCGACTCGGCCACCCCGGACCAGCGTGCCCGCTACGAGGAGTACAGCCGTCAGCGGATGCCCCGGACCACGTCAACGCACGGGCCGAGCCGGGTGATGTTCGCCCCCGACATCGTCGGACCGGCGGAGATGATCGCCGAGCGTCTGTACGCGCATGCCGCGTTCCGTGAGGTGACCGAGGTCGCCTTCGCCCTGCCATTCACTTTTGAGCACGCCGATTACGTTCAGATCCTCACCGACATGGCAACCCGACTCGGCCCACTGCTCGGCTGGCATCCGGCCTCATAGGTCGACAGCGCCCTTCAATTGGCGAGCAGGGTGCTGACGAGCGTGACGTAGGTGGCGGTGCCGACCAGGATGCTGAGAAGGGCGCTGCGGCGCCAGAGGTGCAGCCCAACGGTGATGCCAACAGCCAGCAGCGTGACGATCAGGCGGTCGGGACGCTGGTGTGGCACGTCGCGGAGGCAGTAGGCCGCGAGGGTGATCATGATGCCGGCAGGCATGGCGGCCGCGAGGTAGGTGACGGTGGGGCTGGCGCGGAGCCGGTCCAGGACGGCGAACGGCAGGGCGCGCAGTCCCCACGCGACGGCGGCGGAGGTCACGACCGCGGCGAGTAGATACGGGGCGTCAGGCACGAGTGGGTCTCCGGGTGGTCAGAAATCGGCGTACGAGCAGCGCCGTGGTGAACAGCGTGAGGGCGACGGGCAAGAACTGGTTCGGGAGACTGAGGTAGGTGGCGAGCGCCGCGAGCAGGGCCAGGAGTGGGGTAGGGAGGTCGTGGCGGCGGGCCCGGATCGCCTCGATGGCCAGCACGACGAACAACGCGGTCAGCGCGAAGTCCAGACCGGCGACGCGCTCTGGGATCAGTGCGCCGAGTGTCCCGCCGAGTGTTGCGCCACCCACCCAGTACAGGTGCAGAAACATTTGAAGCGCGACGATGCGGCGGCCGGGCCATGCTTGAGCCTGCCTGTTGGCGGTGAGGGCGTATGCCTCGTCGGTCAACGCGAAGGTGCTGTACAGCTTGCCTCTGCGGCTGTGGACTCGGTGCAGTGGGAACGACAGCCCGTAGAACAGGTGCCGAACGTTGACCAGCAGCGCGGTCGCCGCGATCGTGGCCAGCGGCGCGAATGCGCTGATGAGGCCAATGAGCAGGAACTCGAATGAGCCGGCGTAGATGACCGTGGTGAAGACCGTGGCCCACCACCAGTGCAGTCCGGCTTGAACGACCAGCACTCCGAGAGCGACGCCCAACGGTGCCAGCCCCAGTCCGACGGGCAGGGAGTCCTTGAGTGCGGCGAGCAGCGAGGACGGCGCCTTCACGTCGTGGTCCTTCCCGGTGGCAGCCGCCGTCGGATCGCTTGACATGCTGAAATTGTATTTCAAAGCCTGCGTAATTTGGTGCCAAATAGTTGCCGTATAATCGTCGTGTGGGTAATCGGGAACGCCTTGATGCGCTTGATCGGGAAATTTTATTTCAACTGAGTCGGGACGGCAGGTTGAGTAACGTCGAGTTGGCACGGCGGGTGGGGCTCACTCCGCCGCCGTGTCTGCGCCGGGTCAAACGGCTGGAGGACACCGGCGTCATCGCCGGCTACCGCGCCGTGATCGACCCCGTCGCGACCGGCCGTGGGCTCGAGGTTCTGATCGACGTCGAGATCGCGGCGCAGAACCTCCAAACGGTGCAGGAGTTCGAAGACACCGTGTCCGCCTACGACGAGGTGGTTGAGTTTCGCCGCATGTTCGGCCGCCCCGACTACCTCGTGCGGGTCGCTGTCGAGGACCATGGCGCCTTTGAGGCATTCCTCAGCGGCAAGCTCATCGGCCTACCGGGTGTCCTGCGAGTCGAGTCTCGCCTGACCATGAAACTGATCAAGAGCAACTAGCGGTTGGCAAGGTGGGCGATCCTGGATCACCTACGATTGCGACCCAAATGAGCATTATGCGCAACTTGCACGATTTGCCCTCGTTGTCCCGGTGACGGGTGGACCCACGCCGAGCAGACCCGTCAGTCCATCTGAACGGGGGAATATCGGTGAGACCTGTCCTGCTGCGAAGAAGAATCACGAGCGCATCCACGGCGCTGCTGGTCGCCGGCCTGGCGACCCTGGGGCTGGGGACGCCAGCACGCGCGGCGCCGGGTGACGCGAACGCCCGCGGTGTCGTCGTCGACCTGTCTGCGGAGGTACTCGGCACGGCCGTGATCACCGCCGACGCCACCATCGGCACCGCCACCGCGCCGCCTGCCGGCGGCACCGACACCGAGACCCTGCTGGCCATCTCGATACCCGGGGCGCTCGGCGTGACTGCCAGCGGCACCGTCGAGGAGGTCACCGCCACCCGGGCAGCGGCCTCGTCGTCGGCGTCCTCCAGCGTCAACGGCCTCAACCTGGCCGTGCTCGGCGTCGACGTGTTGGACGCCACCGAGGCCACCGCCACCGCGACCTGCCCGCAGGTCGGCCCGACCGGCGCGGACACCACGCTCGTCGGGCTGGAACTATTCGGCTCCGCGGTGACCCTGACGGCGAACACCCCCGCCGTCGTCGGCAGTGCGGCCGTGGTGGTGTCGGGGCTGGTGGACGCGAGCCTGAACGCATCGCTGACCCGCGTCGAGACGACCACCGCCGCCGGCGCCACCGCGATCACCATACGAGCCACCTTCACCCTGTCGGGCACCATCCTCGGCGTGCCGACGACCATCCCGATCGGAACGGTGATCGTCGCCGAGGCCAACTGCGAACGCCCGCCCACTGCGCCCACCACCGCGACGATCAACCCGGACGAGGGCCCGCAGTCGGGCGGCCAGACGGTGACCATCACCGGTACGGGCTTCATCTCGGGTGGCACCACGGTCACCTTCGACGGTTCGCCGGCCACCACCGTCACGGTCAACCCGAGCGGCACCTCGTTGACGGCGGTCACCCCGCCCGGCGCGATCGGTCCGGCGTCGGTCGTGGTCAGCACGGTGAACGGCGCAGCGCCGCCGCTCGGCTACACCTACCTGGCCGACGGCAGCGCGGCTGTGATCACCGGTCTCACGCCGCCCTCCGGCCCGACGGCCGGCGGCACGACGGTGACCATCACCGGCACCGGCTTCACCGGGGTGGCGGCAGTGGACTTCAACGGGCTGCCCAGCACCGGGTTCACCGTCAACCCGGCCGGCACCACGATCACCGTGGTGACCCCTCCGAACCCGCAAGGACCGGCCCTGGTTGAATTGGTCTTCCCCGCCGGTCGGGTGACCGCGCCGACGTTCACGTACATCGCGCCGACCATCACCTCGATCGTGCCGAACACCGGCCCGACCACCGGCGGTACGACGGTGACGGTCACCGGCACCGGGTTCACCGGGGCGACCGAGGTGACCTTCGGCGACACGTCGGGCACCAACCTCGTCGTGGACCCGAGCGGCACCTCGCTGACCGTTGTCACACCGCCTGGGCAGGTCGGTCCCGTGGACGTGGCCGTGCTCATTCCGGGCGAGAACGCCAATGCGCCGAACGGGTTCACGTACGTCGCGGCGCCTCCGACCGCCACGTCGATCACGCCGAACGCGGGCCCGCAGTCGGGTGGCCAGACGGTGACGATCACCGGCACAGCCCTCGTCCCCGGTGACACGAACGTCACCTTCGACGGGGTCCCGGCCGCCAACGTCACGGTCAGCCCGGACGGCACCTCGTTGACGGCGCTCACCCCGCCGGGCGCGGTCGGGCCGGCGGTGGTGGTGGTGAGCACCGGCGGCGGCACGGCCGCACCGCTGGACTACACGTACCTGCCCGACGGTAGTGCCGCCAACGCGACCGGGCTGACCCCGACGACGGGGCCGACCTCGGGTGGCACCACGGTGACCATCACCGGCAGTGGCTTCGCCGGGGCGTCCGGGGTGACCTTCGACGGGGTGCCGGGCACCGGGTTCACCGTCAACCCGGCCGGCACCACGATCACCGTGGTCACGCCGCCGAACTCGGCCGGGCCGGCGGACGTGCGCCTGGTGTTCCCCGCGGGCACGGCCACCGCGCCACCGTTCACGTACGTCGCGCCGCCCGCGCCGCCAGTCATCGACACGGTGACCCCGGGTCAGGGGCCGGTCGGTGGTGGCACCACCGTGACGAT
Organism: Micromonospora sp. NPDC050695; assembly: GCF_040654415.1. Classification (NCBI taxonomy): domain Bacteria; kingdom Bacillati; phylum Actinomycetota; class Actinomycetes; order Micromonosporales; family Micromonosporaceae; genus Micromonospora; species Micromonospora sp. NPDC050695. Next base: position 4,431 of record NZ_JBFAHZ010000020.1, on the reverse strand, counting down.
CGGTGGTTCCGGATTCGTGCCCGGCGGGACGGTGGTCACCATCTGCGGCGCGACCATCCCGGCGAACCAGGTCACCGTGCCGCCGAACGGGCGTTCATTGACCTTCCGTACCCCGCCCTGCGCGGCCGGGAACACCACGGTCGTCGTGAGCACCGACCGTGGGGCCTCCAACGGGCTCACCTTCCGCTACGTCCCGCGGATCCTGCCGGTGACCGGTGACAGCGTCGGCGCGCCGCTGACCATTGGCGCGATGCTCGCTCTCTTCGGCATCGTCCTGGTGTTGCTGACCCGCCGTCGGCAGCGCGCCAGCCGGATCGGCTGACCATATTGTCCCGGCCAGGGCTCAGCTCGGGCCCTGGCCGGGATGGCAGCGCCGCCGGTCACCCGATGAAGGGCTCGGGCCCGAGTCGTCCCGCACGACCACGTCCCCGCCCGTCGCGGTGATCTCCTCACCTGACGAGCCGGACCTCGGGTGTGGCAGGTGCCGGCCGCGCCCAGCTTCTCGCGGACAGTCACCAATCCGTCACCGAAGAAGTGTGGGTGGTGTTCGCCCGTACGCTCGGGTGCGTGCCCGGACCTGCCGAGAAGGCCACCGAACAGGACCGGCGTGACCTCATCGTCACGGTCGCGCGAGAGCTGGCTGAGACGGAAGGCTGGGCGGGGGTGAGCACCCGCCGGCTGTCCGAGCGGGCCGAGATCGACATCGGTGACATCTACCGCCACTTCGCCGATCTGGAGGCGCTGCTCGCCGCCGTCGCGGTGTGCGCCTTCGCCGACCTGGCCGCCGACCTGGCGGAGGCGCACGCGGACGCCACCGACGAACCCGAGGGCGTCTGGTCGGCGGTCGCTTCCGCGTACCTCGACTTCGCGTACGCGAATCCGGAGGTCTACGACGCGATGCTCGCGCTGACCCCCGACCTGGCCCTCGGCGACGATGGCGTGCCGGCGGCGCCGCGGGCGGTCTTCACCGAGCTGCGGGCGGCCCTGGCCCCGCTCGCCGAGGGGCGGGACCTGGACACTCTCGCCGAGGTGGGCTGGAGCCTGCTGCACGGCGTGGTGATGCTCACCCGGGGCGGCCGGCTGCGGCCCGAGGGGCAGGAGGAGCGCGAAGCGATGATCGCGGCGAGGCTGCTGCGGTGGCCGTGACCACCGACGCGGCGTCGGGGCCAGAGACGGGCACACGTGGGTGCTGGAAGACGACGAACTGGACCCGACCGACGGTGGGGTGCTGCGGCCCACCGCGGTCGGAGCCCACCTGACCTGGGCCGGCTCTCGCCGTCCGGGTGTGGCGTCGGGCCACCACCGACAGGCCCCGCGCTCAGGCCCCTTCGCGTCGGACGATCGCCACCGCGACCCGGCAGAACTCGTCCATGTCAGGGTTGAAGCCGGCCGCGATGTCGGGGTGCAGACCCGAGCGGGTCTCGTCCAGCAGTCGCTGGCAGACCTGCTCGACCGGCTCGCCGGCGTAGCCCGCGCTGACCCGTTCGGTGGCGGCCTGAAGCGCCGAGGTCAGTTGCTCCTCCAGCGGGCCGCGCAGCTTCTGCTGCACAGGATCGAGCCCGCGCGGGTCGAGCGTGACATGTGGCTCCGACATCGGTGCTCCCTTCGTCGGCGACCGCGATACCCCACCGCGGACGTCGGTTAAACCCCGGTCGGTACGGCGGCGACCCGCACCTGGTACGAGAATTCCTCCGCCGGCTCCTCGTGGTACGACAACCGGCGGATCTGCCGGTCGTCGTCGTAGAGGGCGACGTCCACCAGGACGCCGAGGTGGGCCAGGCCGATGGACGACACGCGCTTCTTGTCCTGCAACACCGCACAGACGCCGCCGAGCAGGGTGCTGGCGTCGGATGTTCGGTGCCCGGGCGGGCAGCGCAGCACCAGGTCGACCTCGACGGGCCCAGGCAGCGGCGTCCAGCCGGTGCGCTGGGCCGCCGCGAGGGCGGCCTGGAGCAGGGTGCGTACCCTCGTCGCCTGCCGGTGCCCGGCGGCGAAGATGGACAACGCTTCGGTCTTGACCGGTGGCAGGCCGCTCACCTCAAACGTCAGGGCGAGAGCGCGGGTGTCCTGCACGACGGCACCTCCTCGTTGGGACGATCCTGCCGAACCGGGGGAGCGGCGGTGGGACGTTCCCGCGATTACCCACCGATCGGGCAGCTTGGAGTCGGCCGGAGGCGTGTCGACGGCGGCGGCGAACGCGCTGGCTGCGGCGCTACAAAACGCTAGTCGACGCCGCCCGCGCTGGGTAGTCGGTCGTTCACCCGACGCGGCGCGAACGCGCAGAACTCGTTGCCCTCCGGGTCGGCCAGCACCCACCAGGTCACCTCGCCGGACGGCTCGGTGATGAGCCGGGCGCCCTCCGCGAGCAGCGCCGCCGGGCCCGCGTCGGGCAGGCGCAGATCCAGGTGTACGCGGGTCTTGCCGACCCTCGGCTCGGGCACCCGGTTCACCCAGATCGACTCGGCGTCCGAGCGCGCGGAGCGGGGATCGACGCGGGTGTCACCCTCGCCGGCGTCGGCCACGTCGGCGTCGAGCATCCGGGCCCAGAAGCCGCCCAGGGCGAGCGGGTCCGCGGCATCGAGACAGAGATCCTTGAAGCGTGCGGTCACCGTCTCCGCATGCCCGGTGCCGACGTGCGTGTCAGCCTCCAACCGCCACAGGCCACCGGGCTGACCCGGTCTGGGCGTGGACGACCCGGGCAGATCCGGTGCAAGATCGCGGAGCGGGGGGTGGGATCGACGAGGCGGTTTGTCGCGGGTCTAGCGGCACGGAGCGTGCGGGGAGAGGCCCCGGGGCAGGGGCCTCTCCTGGATGCACGTTCAGTGCTGTTTGGCGTAACCGACGAAAGCTCTCCAAGCCGCCGGGCTGACGTGGAGGGTGCCGCCATCGCGGTCCTTGGTGTCGCGCACCAGCACGATGTGCGGCATGTTGTCGGCGACCTCGACGCAGGCGCCGCCGTTGCCGCCGGACCTGGTCGACTTGTGCCAGCGTGGAGTCAGGGCATCCATGACTTCGTCACTTCCTTGATCAGCTCGATTGACTGCCGGCGGGGTAGCGCCTCGTTGCGGACGATCTCCCACGTCTTGGCCAGCTTAGCGACGTCGGTCGACGCGTCGACGATCTGCGCGGTGAGCTGGTTGTCGGCGTAGGTCACCCGTTCGCCGTCCGGCATCTCGGCGATGATGAACTGGCCGCCCATCCCCAGGTACATCCCCGCGTCCACTGGGACGATGTGCACCTGGATGTGCTCGGCCGCCGCCAGCTCGACCAGTTTCTCGCACTGCTCGACCATGAGACCGGGCTGGTCGAGCACCGGCCGGCGCAGCACCGCCTCGTCCAGGACGGCGATGAGCTGCGGCGGACGTGGGCGGTGCAGGATCGCCTGCCGTTCCAGGCGGGAGGCGACGATGCGGTCGACGTCCTCGGCGTCGAACCGGCCGCCGGCCAGCGTGGCGCGGGCGTACCGCTCGGTCTGGAACAGGCCCGGCACGTACGCCAACTCGAACCAGCGCAGCGTCGTCGCCTCCCGCTCGAACTCGATCCACTCGCGCAGCCAGGCCGGCTCGGCGTCGAGCCGGGCCAACCTGTCCAGCATGCGCAGAAAGCGTCCGTCGGTCGTGTGGTGGGCGTCGATCGCCCGCATGTACTCCTTCGTGGGCGGTCGTCCGCCGGTCTCCACCGAGCTGACGTGCGAGCCCGAATACCCGATGCCCTTGCCGAAGTCGTCCTGGCTGAGCCCGGACCCCGCCCGCAGCAGGCGTAGTTCCTCCAGGACGTAGTCGGTAGCGGTCCCCATCGATTCCCCAGCCTCTGCTCACTCTGGATCGGCGTGTCCGTCACGGCTGCCCATCTGGGTCGCCGAGCTGCACGGATGCCGCGAGAACGAATCGACCGTAGTCGTGTCATCACCAGACTGTCACCAGTGGCGGGTCCGCTGGTGGCCGACGTGGCGGCGGCGGGCTCTGGCCCGGGGTCGCTCCCGTTTCCCCCCTTGCGGGAGCGACCCCATCCCCATCCCGAGGAGGTCGATGTGCCCAGCCCGACAATCCATCAGCGCGTGACGCGGTGGCGGTGGCGGTGATCCGGCCGCCCGTCCCGCATGTCGCCATGCGCCCGCTGTGGCGGTGCCGCAACTGCGGCCGGGAGTGGCCGTGCCAGCCGGCCAAGCTCGCCCTGCTGACGGAGTACCGGACCAACCGGATGGGGCTGCTGATCTACCTCGGCACCCTGATGAACGAGGCGACCCACCAGCTCACCCAACTCCACCCGGACCACCCGCCGGCACGGATGACCGAGCGCTTCCTCTCCTGGGCGCGAGCCCGGGGCTGACGCTAGTCCTGCATTCCGCACGTGGCTGATTGTCAACACCACTCGAGTGGGTCGATGTCGAGGAGTTCGAGGAGATGGAGTTGTAGGGGTGTGGGTTGAGGG
>NZ_JBFAHZ010000019.1:0-107899 GCF_040654415.1 Micromonospora sp. NPDC050695 | reverse complement strand
ATCCGTAAGACCGCCCTGACCGCCGCTGGCCTCGCGTTCACCGGCGGCGCCATCGCCGGCCCCGTCACCGCCGCCTACGCCGCGTCGCAGACCACGCCGAGCACCCACAGCCAGAGCGACCGCAAGAGCGGTGAGCGGGAGCTGGGCGTGCGCTACGAAGCGCAGCCGAACTTCTACTACTGCGGCCCCGCCGCCACCCGCAACGCCCTGTCCGTACAGGGCAAGAACATCAACGTCGACGACATGGCCAAGGAAATGGGCACCACCGAGGCCGGCACCAACTCCATCAACGACATCACCCCCGTGCTGAACAAGGAAACCGGCAAGCCCGACGCCTACCACTCCGTCGAGATCCCCAACCCGGACGCCGACGCCACACAGACCGACAAGCTGCGCGCCGACATCGTCACCACCGTCGACGACGGACGGGCCGTGGTCGCCAACATCGCCGGCACCAGCACCGACACCGACGGCATCACCCACTCGTTCGAGGGCGGGCACTACATCAGCGTCGTCGGCTACCGCGACGGTGGTAACACCGTGAAGATCGCCGACTCGGCCAACCCCGACACCGCCTCCTACTGGATCAGCGTCGAGCACCTCGCCGACTGGATCGCCACCCGCGGCTACTCCACCAGCTGACCCACACACCCACACACCGAAAGGGCCGGACCCCAACCGGGGCCCGGCCCTTCGGCATGTCCCGGGGGCGGGTGTACCTCGCTAGTCCCTGGAGTTGATGTCGTCAACGAATCAGGCGCGGCCGCCAACGTCAGCCGGCCGCAGGCAGCGGACCGCGGGCATCAGGCTGCCGGCCGCAGGCAGCGGGCCACGGGCGGGGACGGGACCACCACCGTCCGCTCACCGGTCGCGGAGCGGCTCAGCCGCCGGAGTCGTCCATCTCGGCACCCTCGGGGACGGTGTCGTCGTCCCGGCTGGCGAGCCACCCGTCGGGCAGGAAGACCTTGCCCGGCGAGTTGGTACGCCCGCGCGGCTGGCCCAGGGCCGCGACCGGGAACGGCTCCGCCGGGTCTAGCTTGCCGAGCAGGTCGTCGAGCTGGGCCAGGCTTTCGATCATTGCCAGCGAGCGGCGCAGCTCACCGCCGACGGGAAAGCCCTTGAGGTACCAGGCGACGTGCTTACGGAAGTCGGTGCAGCCGTCCCGCTCGCCCCGCGCCGGGTTGCGCGCGCCCGCCACGAACTGGTCGACCAGCAGCTCGGCGTGCCGGCGCATGGTCACCGCCACCTCGCCGAGGGTGGGCAGCCGCCGCTCCGGCCGACCGTTGAACGCGGCCTCCAGGTCGGCGAAGAGCCACGGCCGGCCCAGACAGCCACGCCCGATCACGACGCCGTCGACGCCGGTGTGCGCGACCATCCGCAGCGCGTCGTCGGCCTCCCAGATGTCGCCGTTGCCGAGCACCGGCACGTCGAGGGCCTGCTTCAGGGTGGCGATGGCGTCCCAGTCGGCGGTGCCCGAGTAGCGCTGCGCGGCCGTCCGCCCGTGCAGGGCCACCGCGGCCACGCCGGCGTCCTGGGCGGCGAGCCCGGCTTCGACGTACGTCAGGTGGTCCTCGTCGATGCCCTTGCGCATCTTGACCGTGACGGGCACCCCGGCCGGCGACGCGGCAGCGACCGCGGCCTTCACCAGCCGGGCGAACAGCCGACGCCGCCAGGGCAGCGCCGCGCCGCCGCCACGTCGGGTCACCTTGGGTACGGGGCAACCGAAGTTGAGGTCGATGTGGTCGGCCAGGTTGCGTTCCACGACGATGCGCACGGCCGCCGCGGTGATCTCCGGATCGGTGCCGTAGAGCTGGAGGCTGCGCGGCTTCTCGTCGTCACCGAAGGCGATCATGCGCAGCGTCTTCGGGTTCCGCTCGACCAGCGCCCGGGTGGTGATCATCTCGCAGACGTAGATGCCGCCGCCCTGCTCCCGGCAGAGCCGGCGGAACCCGACGTTGGTGATCCCCGCCATCGGCGCGAGGACCACCGGGGGCCACACCTGGTGCGGCCCCAGGGTCAGCGGGCGCAGCGCGGGCACGGTCGACGCAGTCACCGCACAAGTGTACGGGGCCCCGACCGGCGCTTTCCGCGTCGGCCGGGGCCCCGTGCCCACCGTCTCAGCAGCCGGGGAGGCGCTCGATCAGGTAACGCTCGACCTGGTCCAGGGACACCCGCTCCTGGGCCATGGTGTCCCGGTTGCGCACCGTCACGGCGTTGTCGTCCAGGGTGTCGAAGTCGACGGTCACGCAGAACGGGGTGCCGATCTCGTCCTGCCGGCGGTAGCGGCGGCCGATCGCCTGCGAGTCGTCGAACTCCACCACCCACCGCTTGCGCAGCAGCGCGGCGAGGTCCTTCGCCTTCGGCGACAGCGCCTCGTTGCGGGACAGCGGCAGCACCGCCACCTTCACCGGGGCCAGCCGCGGGTCGAACCGCATCACGGTGCGCTTGTCCACGCCGCCCTTGGTGTTCGGCGCCTCATCCTCGTCGTACGCCTCCAGCAGGAACGCGAGCACCGCGCGGGTCAGACCGGCGGCCGGCTCGATGACGTACGGCATCCAGCGCTCGCTCTTCGTCTGGTCGAAGTACGACAGGTCGACGCCGGAGTGCTTGCTGTGCGTGGAGAGGTCGAAGTCGGTGCGGTTGGCGACACCCTCCAGCTCGGCGAACTCGGTGCCGCCGAACTGGAAGCGGTACTCGATGTCGACGGTGCGCTTCGAGTAGTGGGAGAGCTTCTCCTTCGGGTGCTCGTAGAGCCGCAGGTTGTCCGCCGACAGGCCGAGGTCGAGATACCAGTTCCAGCGTTCTTGGAGCCAGTACTCGTGCCACTGCTCGTCGGTGCCCGGCTCGACGAAGAACTCCATCTCCATCTGCTCGAACTCGCGGGTCCGGAAGATGAAGTTGCCCGGGGTGATCTCGTTGCGGAACGACTTGCCGGTCTGCGCGATGCCGAACGGCGGCTTCTTGCGGGCGACCGTCTCGACGTTCTTGTAGTTGACGAAGATGCCCTGCGCGGTCTCCGGGCGCAGGTAGTGCAGCCCCTCGTCGCTCTCCACCGGGCCCAGGTAGGTCTTCATCAGGCCGTTGAACATCTTCGGCTCGGTGAAGGTGCCCTTGTTGCCGCAGTTGGGGCAGTTCAGCTCGGCGAGCGAGGTCAGCGGCTTGCCGTGCTTCTCGGCGTACGCCTCCTCCAGGTGGTCCGCCCGGAACCGCTTGTGGCAGAACTGGCACTCGGTGAGCGGGTCGACGAACTCGGCGATGTGGCCGGACGCCTCCCACACCTTGCGGGCCAGGATCACGGCGGAGTCGAGGCCGACCACGTCGTCACGCTGCTGGACCATGGTCTTCCACCACTGCCGGCGGACGTTCTCCTTGAGTTCCACGCCGAGCGGGCCGTAGTCCCACGCCGATCGGGTGCCTCCGTAGATCTCGCTGGAGGGGAAGACGAAGCCTCGGCGCTTGGCGAGACTGACGACGGCGTCGATACGGTCGACTGGCATGTTTCCTCCTACGCCGGCTGGCGGTCGGCGGGGGCGAGATGTGGATGGAACGGTCGGTTCGGGACAACGGTACGACCACCGTCACCCCAAGCCCAGCAGAATACCGGGGGCGGGTCAGCTCACCCCGCAGACCTCCATACCTCCGGTCTGGCCGTCCTGGCCCAGATCGACCTGCTGCTGCTCCCGGTCGCCGCCGTCGAGTGTCACGTCGACCGGGACGGTCAGGTTGGTGGTGTCCACCTCACCCACCCGGAAGGCTGCCACCTGGGGCTCGGCGGCGGCCCGTCGTTCGAACTCGGCGCGCGACTCGCGCCGCTGCGCGTCGTCGCAGAGCTGGTCGTACGCCCGCCCGTAGTCCTTCTCGACCAGCGCCTGGTAGTAGTCGCCGGTCACGGTGCGGCCCTGCTCCCGGACGGCCTGCACCCCACTGACGGCCAGGCCGACGACGGCCGTGCCGCCACCGCCACAGCAGAGGAGTACGGCGAGCGCGCCGACGCCGAGGCCGATCCAGAGCCGGGTCCGTCGGCCCTCGGTGGGCGGCGCGGCGAACGGCGGAGCCACACCGGGACCGGGCGGCGGGGCGGGTGCGGTCATAGGAGCAGCGTAGTGTCCGGCGGCTCAGCGGTAAGGACCCGCAGCCCGATCACTCTCGGCGACGACCACGGCCCCGCCGGGCGCGGCGGTGGCCAGCGCCTCGTACGCGGACGGTTCGTCGACCGACTGCGCGAGCAACGGAACGGCGCTGACCTTGACCTCGAAGGCGCCCAGTGCCCGCCGGTACGTGCCGACCGACTCCCACTCGGTGACCAGGGACCAGTACCGGGGGTCGTCGAGCGCCCGGACCAGTTGGCCACGCAGGTAGCCGGGGCAGGCGGCCAGCGCGGTGAGGGCGGCGTGCGCCCGTTCGGTGAAGTCGTCGGCGACATCGACGTCGACCACGAACCGGTTGGTCACCAGCACCGGGGGTTCCTCCTCGTAGAGTCTGTGGCATGCAGCGTACGCAGCGCCCTCTGCTGGCCCGTCTGGCCGGGGCGAACCCGACGTCGGTGTTCCTGCTCACCCTGGTGGTGGTGCTGGTGGCGTTCTTCACGCCCGGCGTGATCGGCGGGCTGCTGACGCTCGCTCTCGCGGCGGTGCTGATCGCCCTGTTGGCGACGACCTGGCCGGTTCAGGCGCCGCAGACCCGGATGATCCGGCTGCTGATGCTGACCCTCCTGGTGGCGGTGGGCCTCGCGAAGCTGCTCTGACATGCAATCATGCTTTTTTGACAATCATTATCGTTGCCACGGACAGTTGACGACATGACCAACCGCACCACGTCCCGCGTCCTGGCCGCCGCGACCGCCCTGCTCGCCCTGGGCGCCGGGGCCGGCTGCTCCACCGGCGGTCCCGCCGGCGCCGACCCGCAACGGGTCGACGTGGTGGCCGCGTTCTACCCGCTGCAGTTCCTCGCCGAACGGATCGGCGGCGACGCGGTACGGGTGACCAACCTCGCCAAGCCCGGCGCCGAGCCGCACGACCTGGAACTCACCCCGAGCCAGGTCGGCCAGGTCACCGAGGCCGAGCTGATCGTCTACCTCAAGGGCTTCCAGCCGGCGGTGGACGACGCCGTCGCGCAGAACGGCGGCGACCGGACGTTCGACGTGACGAGCGTGCAACCGCTGCTGGACGCGACCGCCGGCGGCCACAACCACGAGGGTGAGGGTGAGGGTGAGCACGCCGAGGCGGAGAACGCCGGGGGCAAGGACCCGCACGTCTGGCTCGACCCGACCCGGCTGGCCGCCATCGGTGACCAGCTCGCCCAGCGGCTCGGCAAGGCCGACCCGGGCCACGCCGGCGACTACACCTCGCGCGCCACGGCGCTACGCGCCGACCTGACGGCCCTGGACGGCGAGTTCACCCAGGGCCTGGCGACCTGCCAGCGGCGGGAGATCGTCACCAGCCACGCCGCGTTCGGTTACCTCGCCGACCGGTACCGGCTCGACCAGGTCGGCATCACCGGCCTGAGCCCGGACGTCGAGCCCTCCCCGCAGCGGCTCGCACAGGTCATCGAGGAGGCGAAGGAGCACAAGACCAGCACGATCTTCTTCGAGACGCTGGTCAGCCCGAAGGTCGCCGAGACCATCGCCGGTCAGGTGGGCGCGAAGACCGCGGTGCTGGACCCGATCGAAGGGCTCGCAGCGGGCAGCAACGGGGACTACGTTTCGGTGATGCGTACGAACCTGCAGGCACTGCGGACGGCCTTGAGCTGCTCGTGACCACACCTGTCATCGCCGTGCGGCACGCGACGGTCGGCTACGACGGCCGTCCCGTGCTCCGGGATATCTCGCTCACCGTGTCCGCCGGCGAGGTGGTCGCGCTGCTCGGCGCCAACGGCTCCGGCAAGTCCACGCTGATCCGCGCCGTGCTGGGGCTGGTGCCGCTCAGCGCCGGCTCGGTCACCCTCTTCGACCGCCCGTTGCGCCGGTTCCGGCAGTGGGAGCGGATCGGGTACGTCCCGCAGCGCCTGGGCGCCGGCGGCGGCGTACCGGCCACCGTCCGCGAGGTGGTGGCCTCCGGCCGGTTGGCCCGCCGAGGGGTGCTCCGCCCGCCGGGCCGAGCCGACCGGGCCGCCGTCGACGCCGCGCTGCGCGCCGTCGGGCTGGCCGACCGGGCCGCCGACCCGGTCGCCACCCTCTCCGGCGGCCAGCAGCAGCGCACCCTGATCGCCCGCGCGCTGGCCGGTCAGCCGGAACTGCTCGTCCTCGACGAACCCACCGCCGGGGTGGACGCGGGCAGCCAGGAGGCGTTCGCGAGCGCGCTGCGCGACTTCGTCGCCGGCGGCGGGACGGTGCTCCTGGTGGCACACGAACTGGGTCCGCTGCGGCCGGTGATCACCCGTTGTGTCGTCGTACACCAGGGGGGTGTCTGCCACGACGGCGCGGTGCCGGACCCGGCCGGCCATCACGCGGAGCCCGACCACGACCACGTGCATCCGCACGGTCCCGACGAGCCCGCCGGGCTGTGGAGCAACTGAGCATGGAACTCTTCCAGTACCCGTACATGCAGCGGGCCCTGATCGCCGCGTTGGTGATCGGCCTGGCCGCGCCGGCGCTCGGCATCTACCTGGTGCAGCGTCGCCTCGCGCTGATCGGCGACGGGATCGGGCACGTGGCGTTGACCGGCGTCGGCGCCGGGCTGCTGCTCAACCGCTCCCCGGTGCTGGTGGCGGTGATCGTGGCCACCGTCGGCGCGATCGCCATCGAGCTGGTCCGCTCCCGCGGGCGTACCTCCGGCGACCTGGCGTTGGCGCTGCTCTTCTACGGCGGCATCGCCGGTGGTGTGCTGCTCGTCGGCCTGTCCGACGCGACCAGCGTCAACCTCAACGCGTACCTGTTCGGGTCGCTGACCACCATCTTCCCGGGCGACCTGATCACCATCGCGGTGCTCGGCACGGCGATCCTGATCGCCATGATCGCGCTGCGCCCGGCGCTCTTCGCGATCAGCCACGACGAGGAGTACGCGCGGGTCTCCGGCCTGCCGGTGCGCACGCTCAACCTGCTGATCGCGGTCACCACCGCGGTGACCGTCACCATCGCGATGCGCGCCGTCGGTGTGCTGCTGATCAGCGCGCTGATGGTGGTGCCGGTGGCCACCGCCCAGCAGGTCACCCGGGGCTTCCGCAGCACGATGACCGCCGCGATGGCGCTCGGGTTGTTCGCCGCCGGGTCGGGTGTCTGGGTGGCCGCCACCGCGGACACCGCCCCGGGCGCCTCGGTGGTGCTGCTGGCGATCGCCTCCTTCCTGGTGGTGGCGGTGGCGGCCGGGGTCTGGCGGAGGCTGCGTCGCCGGGCGACGCCGGCCGCCGCGCCGACGGCGGAGCCGCACGAGGTCGTGCTGGGCTCATCCTGATCAGCGAAAGGCCGGCGGTATTGGTTACCGTTGCACGATGACCAGCACCACGGGGTACGACGGGTTCGACGGGGCCAGCGAGCTGCTCCGCGCCCTGTCGGCGCCCATCCGGCTGGCCATCGTGAGCGAGCTGGCCGACGGTGAGCGGTGTGTGCACGAGTTGGTGGAGAAGCTGGGTGCCGCGCAACCGCTGGTCTCCCAGCACCTGCGGGTGCTGCGCGGGGCGGGCGTCGTCCGGGGCTCCCGCAGAGGTCGGGAGATCGCGTACACCCTGGTCGACGAGCACGTCGCGCACATCGTGGCGGACGCGGTCAGCCACGCCGGGGAGGGATCATGAGCGAGGGCAGCGCCGCGGTGCGCAACACCCGACAGCGCTCGGCGGTGAGCGCGTTGCTGGGCGAGATGGAGGGCTTCCACAGCGCTCAGGACCTGCACGCGATGCTGCGCCAGCGCGGTGAGCGGGTCGGCCTGACCACCGTCTACCGCACCCTGCAGGGGTTGGCGGACGCGGGCGAGATCGACGTCATGCGCCCGCCGGGCGGCGAGCACCTCTACCGCCGGTGCAGCGAGGGGCACCACCACCACCTCGTCTGCCGGGCCTGTGGCCGCACCGTCGAGGTGGCCGGCCCGGCGGTGGAGAGCTGGGCCGACCGGGTCGCCGCCCAACACGGGTACGCCGATGTCAGCCACACGATGGAGATCTTCGGCACCTGCCCGGCCTGCGTCCGCTGACACCTGGCCGCCGAGGGCACCGTCATGATCACTTTGTCGTCGGCAGTTCTTCGAGCCCGCTGGCAACTACTGGCGACAAAGTGATCATGGTTTGTGTCGTCCCGAGCGCTGATTCGACGGGTGTCGGGCCGAAGGCGTTCGTGGCACGCTGTCCGGCGTGAAAATCTATGCCGATCGGTTTCCGACCGCCGCCCGTCAGTTGCTCACCGACCTGCTCGTCGTCGCCTGGGTGTACGTGGCGATCCGCGGCGCGCTCTGGCTGCACGACCTGGTGGAGAAGCTCGCCGTGCCGGGGCAGAAGTTGGAGGGCGCCGGCAGCGGGCTCGCCGACAACCTGGGCGACGCCGGCAGCAAGGTCCGCCGGGTGCCGCTGGTCGGCGACGAGTTGACCGCGCCCTTCCAGCGGGCCGCCGACGCCGCCCGAGGGCTCGCCGACGCCGGCCGCGACCAGCAGCACTTCGTCGACCAGCTCGCCCTCGCCCTCACCATCGCGGTGTTGATCTTCCCGCTCGGTCTGGTGCTGTTCGGGTGGCTGCCCCTGCGGGTGCGCTGGATGCGCCGGGCCGGATCGGCCGCGAAGCTCGCCGCCGGGCCGGCCGGGCGGGATCTGCTCGCCCTGCGCGCGCTGGCCACCCAGCCGCTGGGCCGGCTGACCCGGATCGCGCCCGACGTCGCCGAGGCGTGGCGACGCGGCGACGACGAGACCGTCGACGCCCTGGCCGCACTTGAACTGCGCCAGCTGGGCCTGCGCGGCAGAGGCCGCTGAGGCCGGCCATACCGCCGGACGTACGTCGGCGGCGCTCTTCGGACGGGCCCGGACGGCCGCCCCGGCGGCGATCCACGCCACCCCCGCCTGCCGCAGCCGACCTGCGGCGATGGTGCCGTTAAGGTCTTCGGGTGTTCTACTTCCTGGTCGTCATCGCCGTCCTGCTGCTCGTGTACGCCGCCGTCCTGGTCTCCTTCGTCCGCCGGGGCAGGAAGATTCCGCCCGCGGCGTACCTGGGTCTGGCGGTGCTCAACGGCCTGATCCTGGCGGCGGTGCTGGCCTGGGCGGTCGCCCGCTGACCGCTGACCGCTCTCCCCTCTGCGCGGCAGCGGGCAGCTAGCAGCGGGCAGCGTGATAAGCAGCGCGCGTTACGGCTTCGGCGGGATGCGACGGCGGACGTCCTCGGCGGTGGACGGGCCGGGCGACCAACGGGCCACCCAGGGCAGCTCGTCGGACGGGGTGATGACGCCGTCCTCCAGGCCGGCGTAGCGGCCGGCGAGGATCCGCTTCGCGGCGGCGGTGTCGACCGAGTCGGTGTTGTCCCACAGGGCGTTGAACAGCGCGTCCACCCGTACCCGCGCCTGCCGGCAGAACAGGTCGGCCAGCTCGACGTTCTCCGGACGGCTGTCCCGCTCGGCGGACGCCCGGACGCAGACCGCGGACATCGCGAACAGCTCCGCGCCGATGTCCACGACACGGCCGAGGAACGCCTGCTTGCGCTCCATCTTTCCCTGCCAGCGGGACATCGCGTAGAACGTCGACCGGGCCAGCTTGCGCGACGACCGTTCCACCTGGCGCAGGTGGGCGGCCAGTGGCCCGAACTCGGCGTACGCCGACGGGCTCTGGCCTCGGCCGACGGCCAGGGTGGGCAGCCACTTCGCGTAGAAGGCACCGGCGCGGGCGCCGGCGCGGGCCTTGCGGCCGAGCCCCGCGTCCGGGTCGATGATGTCGCCGGCCACCGACAGGTGGGCGTCGACGGCCTCCCGGGCGATCAGCAGGTGCATGATCTCGGTGGAGCCCTCGAAGATCCGGTTGATCCGCAGGTCACGCAGCATCTGCTCGACGGCGGCCGGGCGTTCGCCGCGGGCGGCCAGCGAGTCGGCCGTCTCGTACCCGCGCCCGCCCCGGATCTGGATCAGCTCGTCGGCGATCTTCCAGGCCATCTCGCTGGCGTACAGCTTGACCAGCGCCGCCTCGATGCGGATGTCGTTGCGGTCGTCGTCGGCGAGCAGGCAGCACAGGTCGAGCATGGTCTCCATGCCGTACGTGGTGGCGGCGATGAAGGAGAGCTTCTGCGCGACCGCCTCGTGCTCGCCCACCGGCCGACCCCACTGGACCCGGTCGGCGGCCCACTCGCGGGCCACGTTCAACGCCCACTTGCCGGCGCCCACGCACATCGCCGGCAGCGACAGCCGGCCGGTGTTCAACGTGGTCAGCGCGATCTTGAGGCCCTTGCCCTCGCCGCCGATGACGTTCTCGGCGGGCACGAACACGTCGTGGAACCGGGTGAGGCTGTTTTCCAGGCCGCGCAGGCCGACGAACTCGTTGCGCCGTTCCACGGTGATGCCGGCGCTGTCGCCGTCCACCACGAACGCGGTGATTCCGCCGCGCCGGCCCTCGCCGGCCGGCACCCGGGCCATCACCACCAGCAGGGTGGCGACGATGCCGTTGGTGGCCCAGAGTTTCACCCCGTTGAGCCGGTAGCCGGTGCCGTCCTCGGTCGGCTCGGCGATGGTGGCCAGCCGGGCCGGGTCGGAGCCGACGTCCGGCTCGGTGAGCAGGAACGCGGACACCTCGCCGGCGGCGAGCCGGGGCAGGAACCGCTGCTTCTGCTCGGCGGTGCCGAACATCTTCAACGGCTGCGGCACGCCGATCGACTGGTGTGCGGAGAGCAGCGCGCCGACGGCCGGGCTGACCGAGCCGGCCAGCATGAGTGCCCGGCAGTAGTGCAGGTTGCTCAGCCCCAGACCGCCGTACCTACGGTCGATCTTCATGCCGAACGCGCCGAGGTCGGCCAGGCCGTGGAACACGGTGTCCGGAATGGACGCGTCCCGCTCGATGGCGGCACCGTCCACCTCGGAGGTGAGAAAGGCGCGGAACCGAGCGAGGAACTCCTCGGCGCGTGCCACGTCGTCCGGGTCGGAGCGGGGCCACGGGTCGATGAGGTCGAGCCGGAACCGGCCGAGGAACAGCTCCTTGCCGAAGCTGGGCCGGTCCCAGGTGGACTCGCGGGCGGCCTCGGCGACCTGCCGGGCCTCCTTCTCCGAGACCTGCCCGGCCTCGGCCGGAAGTGGCGCGGCGGCACCGGCGGTGCCGGGCGTGGTTTCGGCGTCGGGGCCGTCCGGTGCCGGTCGGCCGTCCTGCGTCGTGGTCACGGCTGCCCCCTCGAAACTCGGTGCGGCTGCGTCGACGTGCGCGACTACCGCCACGCTACCCCCGGTTGTTACCCAGGGGTAGCGCTGCGTGAAGATCGGCCCGATCAGCGACCGCTGAGAGTGTCCGGGTCGTCGTCCTCGTCGTCGATGTCGTCCTCACCCCAGCTGCGGCGGGCGAACGGCAGCATCACCCAGAACGTGAGGAACCAGAGCCCGGTCAGGCCACTGAGCACGAAGGCGATCGGCCGGTCCAGCACGAAGTCGGTGATCAGCAGGACGGCGCTGACCATCGCGATCAGCATGAAGGCCAGGCCGCCGGTGGCCATCCGGTGGGCGAAGCGGACCAACTCCGGTTTACGCCCCTGACGGAACAGCGCCCGGTGGAACGCGACCGGCGAGATGATCATCGCGGTGGCGGCGGCCGCGGCGAGCAGCGCCACGATGTAGACGTCGCGCTGGAACTCGGTGGTCTGGGTGAAGCCGTTGCTGAACGGCAGCGTGAGCAGGAATGCGAAGAGGATCTGCACGCCGGTCTGGGCGACCCGCAACTCCTGCAACAGGTCGGCGAAGTTGCGCTGCCAGCGCTGCTTCTCGGTCTCCTTCGACACGCGCTACCTCCGGTGAGACGCTACTGCCGGCGGTCCCGGCCGCCGGCAGCAACGCCAATGCCCCACCCGGCCGAGCGTGAAACAGGTTCACGACACCTGCCGTTCATCTCGGCGACGTGTGTCAGGACCCGCGCCGGATCCGACCCGCGTACCGGGCCTCCAACTCCGCGTTGTGCGCGTCACCGTCGGGGATGTTCGCCGACAGGTAGACCGGGGGCCGCCCCCCCGCCGCCAGCAACCGGGCCACCACCTCCACGGTGACCTGCTGGGCCAGCAGCGCCGCCGTGATCGAGGAGACCGCGCCGACCGCGCCGCCGCCGGGCAACGGCAGGGTCGCGTCGCCGTACGGCGCACCGTTGTCGAGCACCACGTCGGCGAGGTCGGCCAGCTTGCGACCGGACGGGTGCCGGGAGGTCATCCGGCCGGAGTGCAGCGCGGAGGTGATCGCCACCAGCCCGTGCCCGCGTTCCTTCACCAGCGCGGCGAACTCCACCATCGCGCCGTTGACCCCCGAGTTCGAGGCCAGCACGAACACGTCGGTGGGCCGTACCGGGGCCAGTTCGTAGAGCCGGTGGGCCACCTCCGGGTCGCGCTCCAGCAGCGGGCCGAGCCGCTCGGCCGGTTCGCCGCCGAGCAGCACCAGGTCACGCAGCGCGATCCGGTTGGTCGGCACCAGGCCACCCGCCCGCCCGGCGATCTCCATGGCGAGGGCCTCCGAGTGGCCGGTACCGAACGCGTGCACCACCCCGTCGGCACGGACCGCGTCGGCGATCAGGTCGGCGGCCCGCCCCACCGCCTCGCGCTGACTGGCGGCCACCCGCCCGATCGTCTCGGTCACCACGGCCAGGTAGTCCTCGGCACTCACCGTCATGCGTCCTCCGTCGTCCGATTGCGGGCCAGCCAGTGCACGCGAGGTCGACCACCGCCCGCCGGCGCATCGACCCGCCACATCCCGATGTCGACCGCCCGGCTCAGGCCGTTGCGGTGGCCCGGGCCAGGATCGCCTCGGCGAGCGGCCCGGGCGCGGTGTCCGGGATCCAGTGACTCACCCCGGGCAACGCCACGAAGCGGTAGTCGCCGGTGACGTTGGCGGCGCACGCCTCGGCGGCGGTGCGGCCGATCGCGACGTCCCGGTCGCTCCACACGTACGTGGTGGGCACCTCGACCGGGCCGACGCCGGCCAGGTCGGATCGGGACATCGCCCGGTACCAGTTCAGGGCGGCGGTGAGCGCGCCCGGCTCACGCATCGGGTCCGCGTAGCGGGCCACCCGGGACGCGTCACCCACGCTGCCGAGCATCTTGCGCAGGGCCGCGGCGTGGAAGGCCAGCAGCACCCTCTCGGCCGTGCCCGGCTTGCGGAACAACGCCATGTACGACGAGCGCGCCTTCTGCTCGGTGGCGAGGGCGTGCGCCATGGCCGCGGGATGCGGCACCGACACCGCCGTGAGCGTGCGGACCCGCTCGGGGTGCGCGGCCGCCACCGCCCAGGCCACCACCGCGCCCCAGTCATGGCCGACCAGGTGGACGGCGTCCAGGCCGAGCGCGTCGAGCACCGCCACCACGTCGGCGACCAGTTCCGGGATCCGGTACGCGTCCACCGCCGCCGGTCGGGCGTCGGGCGAGTAGCCGCGCTGATCCAGCGCGTACGTGCGCAGCCCGGCCGCGTGCAGCGCGGGGACGACGTCGTCCCATTCGCCGCTGTGCTGGGGGAAGCCGTGCAGCAACAGGACGGCCTCGCCGTCCGGCGGCCCACCGGCGCGTACCTCGAACATGAGACCTCGTGCGTCGACCCGCATGATCGTCAGCCTACCCAGCCGGCTTCCGCCGGGCCGGACGCCGAGGTGGGGCAGACGCCCTGCTGGGCTGGCACCCCTGGTCGGTGCTAGCGTCAGCGAGACAACTTCACATCCGACAGGGGAGCGCACAGCGCTGAGAGTGCGGGCACGCCCGCAGACCCTCGAACCTGATCTGGGTAATGCCAGCGCAGGGAGTTCGGTCGACCTCCAGCCGCGCCGTCGTCCGGTGCCACCGGGCGCGGCGTGCGTCTTCTCCTGGTTCTTTTCCTTGAACTGGGAGCACAGCATGGACAACACCACCAACCGTTGGCGCACCATCGACATCGTGGTCGCCTCGGTGATCGCGGTGGCCTTCGGCGTCATCTTCTGGGCCTGGGGCCTGGTCTGGAGCGCCACCGAGGGGGCGTTCGCCTTCTTCCCACCGGCGCAGACCCTGCTCTACGGCGTGTGGCTGATGCCGGCCGTCATCGGCGGCCTGGTCATCCGCAAGCCCGGCGCCGCCCTCTACTGCGAGACGGTGGCGGCGGTGCTCTCCGCGCTGCTGGGCAGCCAGTGGGCCGGCACGGTGATCCCGCAGGGCATCGTGCAGGGCCTCGGCGCCGAACTGGCGTTCGCCGCCTTCCGGTACCGGTCGTTCCGGCTGCCGACCGCCGTGTTGGCCGGCGCGTTGACGGGTCTCAGCGCCGCGCTGTTCGACTTCTTCATCTGGAACGTCGACTACGCGCTGGTCGACTACCGCATCCCGTACGCGCTGCTGACCGTCGTCAGCGCCACCGTGATCGCCGGCGTAGGCGGCTGGCTGCTCACAAAGGCCCTGGCCAACACGGGCGTCCTGGACCGCTTCCCGGTGGCCCGGGACCGAGCCCCCATCTGACCCCACCCACTCGCGTCGATCATGAGGTTGACGGGTGGATGGATCGTCAGAACCACCGTCAACCTCATGATCAACCGTGCAGGGTGGAGCCCGGGTCGGGAAGGGGGTGGGTGTGGTGGGCGGGGTACTGCTGCGCGGGTTCGGGTGGCGGCACGCCGGGCGGCGGGCGTGGGCTCTGCGCGGGGTTGACCTGCGGGTTGAGGACGGCGAGCGGGTTCTCCTGCTCGGTCCCTCGGGGGCCGGAAAGAGCACCCTGCTCAGCGCGCTCGCCGGGCTGCTGCCGGAGGACTCCGGCGAGCAGGAGGGCACCGTCGAGATCGACGGGCTCGACCCGCGCAAGGGCCGGGAACGGGTCGGCATCGTCTTCCAGGACCCGGAGACGCAACTGGTGATGGCCCGCAGCGGCGACGACGTCGCGTTCGGGCTGGAGAACCGGGGCGTACCGACCGGCGAGATCTGGCCCCGCGTCGACGAGGCGCTGCGCCGGGTCGGCTTCCCGTACCCCCGGGACCGCAACACGGCGGCGCTCTCCGGCGGGGAACAGCAACGTCTCGCCCTGGCCGGCGCGCTGGCCCTGCGGCCCGGCCTGCTGCTGCTCGACGAGCCGACCGCCAACCTCGACCCGGCCGGCGCGGACCTGGTCCGGCAGGCGGTGGCCGGCGCCCTGGACGCCGACACCACGCTGATTCTGGTCGAGCACCGGGTCGCCGAGGCGCTGCCGCTGGTCGACCGGGTGGTCGTCCTGGAACCCGGCGGCGGGGTCCGCGCCGACGGGCCACCCGAGGCGGTCTTCGCCGCGCACGGTGCCGCCCTCGCCGCCCAGGGCGTGTGGGTGCCCGGTCACCCCATCACGCCCCGGCCGGCCACCGCCGCCGCCGGGGACCTGCTGATCACCGCCGAACGGCTCGGCCTGCCGCCCCGGCTGGGCCCCACCGACCTCGCGGTACGCGCCGGCGAGGCACTCGCCGTACGAGGTCCCAACGGCGCCGGCAAGTCCACCCTGGCCCTACTGCTCGGCGGGCTGCTGCGACCGGGCACCGGCCGGGTCACCGCCTCCGCCGAGCTGGCCGGGCCGGATCACCGCACTCCCCCGCACCGCTGGCATGCGCCCGCGCTGGCCCGGCGCATCGGGTCGGTCTTTCAGGACCCGGAGCACCAGTTCGTCACCGGCACCGTCTTCGACGAACTGGCCCTCGGCCCGCGCCGCACCGGCCAGACCGAGGCAGCCGTCAAGGACACCGTGGCCGCGCTGCTGGAGCGGCTACGACTGGCACGGCTCGCGGCAGCCAACCCGTACACCCTCTCGGGTGGGGAAGCGCGGCGGCTGAGCGTGGCGACCGCCCTGGCCACCGCGCCCCGCCTGCTGATCTGCGACGAACCCACCTTCGGCCAGGACCGGCGGACCTGGCGGGAACTGGTCGACCTGTTCGCCGACCTCCGCGACGCCGGGCACGGCATCGTCGCGGTCACCCACGACGCGGACTTCGTCGCCGCGCTCGCCGACCGCACCGTCACCCTCCAGCGGGCCCCGGCCGGCAGCCGATGATCAGTATCGAGCCGGTCGCCGCGCCCGGCGCGCCCCTGGCCCGCCGCAACCCGGTGGCGAAGGTCGCCGCCGCGCTGGCCTTCTCGTTCATCCTGCTGGCCACTCTGGACCCGGTCGCCCCGGCGATCGCCATCGCACTCGAACTCGCGCTGCTGCCGCTGTTCGGCATCCGCTACCGGGTGCTGGCCCGGCGCGCCCTGCCGCTACTGCTCAGCGCCGCCGGCATCCTCGTCACCCTGGTGCTGTTCGCCGCCGACCGCTCCGGCCGGGTACTGCTGGACGCGGGGCCGGTGCTGGTGAGCACCGGTGTGCTGCTCACCGCACTCGGTCTGGTGCTGCGCGTGTTCGCGGTGGCCCTGCCCGGCGTGATCGTCTTCGCCACCACGGACCCCACCGACCTGGCCGACGCGCTGATCCAGAACGCGAAGGCACCCGCGCGGTTCGCCATCGGGGCGCTGGCCGCGTTCCGGCTGGTGCCGCTGCTCGGCCAGGAGTGGCAGATGATCAGCATGGCCCGGCGGGCGCGGGGCGTCGACGCCGGACGCAACCCGGTGGCGAAACTGCGGCTGTTCACCTCCACCGCGTTCGCGCTGCTGGTCGGGGCGATCCGTCGGGGCACCCGGCTCGCGGTGGCGATGGACGCGCGCGGCTTCGACGCCGGCACACCCCGCACCGTGGCCCGCCGGCAGTCCTTCACCCGCGCCGACGCCCTCCTGATCGCCGGCTCGGTCCTGCTCGCCGGAGCAGCCCTGACAACAAGCGTCCTCCTGGGCACCTTCCGCCCCCTGCTCAGCTGATCCCCCCGCCCCGCGGGGTGGTCAGCTGCGGCGGAAGGCGTAGCGGCGGGGCTGGCCGGCTCGCTGGCTCTTGCCGCCTGCCGAGCGGGCTCCGCCGGTCTGCGGCGGGCCGGCCTTCGGTGCCACCGCTTTCGCGGCCGGCGAGGGGTCGACCGGCGAAACGTCCGGCACCGCGGGTGCTTCCAGCACCGCGGGCACGTCCAGCGCAGGCGGTGCGTCGAGCACCGCGGGCACGTCGACCACGACCGGCACGTCGGGCGTCGGCGTCCCGGCCGCTCCCACCTCGACCGGCAGCGCCGACTCCACGGGCAGGGTGGGGAGCGGGCCGTGGCCGGCCGCCGGGTCGATGCCGAGCGGTGTCGCTTGCGGGGTACGGGACTTCTTCGGATTACGCCTGGCGGGCATCCGGGCCTCCTTCGGTGCCGACCGGCACGGCCGGTCCCGCGCTCCGGCGGCCGGTCGGATCGGCTGGCGACCGCCGCAAACGCGACGGTCGAATGGGGAAGGGACTGCTCACCGGGGTCGGGCAGCGCCAGCCGTGTCACGGCGGCGGGGAGATGCGGGACGCCCGGGAGCGCACGGACCGCGACGCCGGGGCGGCGGACCGGCTCGGAAGATGGGGCGTCAGTTACGCATGCCCGAAACCCTAACCACCGCCCGGCCGGACGCGCACCCGAATTACTGGCACGATCGGCACATGCTGATCGCGTTCTCGATCACCCCGCTCGGTGGCGGTGACTCCGTGGGCGACCTGGTCGCCGAGGCGGTGCGGGTGGTCCGTGAGTCCGGCCTGCCCAACCGGACCGATGCCATGTTCACCACCGTCGAGGGCGAGTGGGACGAGGTGATGGCGGTGGTGAAGCGGGCGGTCGACGTGGTGGCCGCGCAGGCACCCCGGGTCAGCGTGGTGCTCAAGGCCGACGTCCGGCCCGGGGTCACCGATGCGCTCGCCGGAAAGGTCGCCCGGATCGAAGCCCGCCTCGCCGAGGGCTGACCCCCGGGGGCCACCGTCGGCAGCACCGAAACTACCAGGAGTAACGGGACGTCGATCACTGGTCCGTATCGGCGCGCGTCACGATAGGTTCAAGTCAATAGTGGCGACGAAGGGTGGCGGCACGGATGGCTGAGCAGGCGACGGCGCAGATCGGTGTGACCGGGCTGGCGGTGATGGGCCGCAATCTGGCCCGCAACCTGGCCCGCAACGGCTTCACGGTGGCGGTGCACAACCGATCACCGGAGCGCACCCGCAGCCTCGTCGCCGAGCACGGCGACGAGGGCACGTTCGTGCCCGGCGAGACGATGGCCGATTTCGTGGCGTCACTGGAACGGCCCCGCGCGGTCATCGTGATGGTCAAGGCCGGCGCGCCCACCGACGCGGTGATCGACGAACTGGTGCCGCTGCTGGAGGAGGGCGACATCATCGTCGACTGCGGCAACGCCCACTTCGCCGACACGCGCCGCCGTGAGGAGGCGCTGCGCGCGCAGGGCCTGCACTTCAGCGGCACCGGCGTCTCCGGTGGCGAGGAGGGCGCGCTGCTCGGGCCGAGCATCATGCCGGGCGGCTCCGCCGAGTCGTACGCCAAGCTCGGGCCGATGTTCGAGAAGATCGCCGCCCACGTGGACGGCGTCCCGTGCTGCACGCACATCGGGCCGGACGGTGCCGGGCACTTCGTGAAGATGGTGCACAACGGCATCGAGTACGCCGACATGCAGCTCATCGCCGAGGCGTACGACCTGTTGCGGGCCGGTCTGGACGCGACGCCGGCGGAGATCGCGGAGATCTTCCGCGACTGGAACAACGGCGAGCTGGAGTCGTTCCTCATCGAGATCACCGCCGACGTGCTCGCGCACACGGACGCGGCGACCGGCCGCGCGTTCGTCGACATCGTGCAGGACCGGGCCGAGCAGAAGGGCACCGGACGGTGGACCGTGCAGAGCGCCCTCGACCTGGGCATCCCGATCACCGGGATCGCCGAGGCGACCTTCGCCCGCTCGCTGTCCGGGCACGTCGACCAGCGCGAGGCGGCACGCCGGGCGTTCCCGGACGCCGGTGAGAAGTGGCAGGTCGCCGACCGGGATGCGTTCGTCGAGGACGTCCGCCGGGCGCTGCTCGCTTCCAAGATCGTCGCGTACGCGCAGGGCTTCGACCACATCCGCGCCGGCAGCCAGGAGTACGACTGGGACATCGACCTCGGCGGCACGGCGACGATCTGGCGGGGCGGCTGCATCATCCGGGCGCGCTTCCTGAACCGGATCCGCGAGGCGTACGACGAGCAGCCGGACCTGCCGACGCTGCTGGTGGCGCCCTACTTCGCCGAGGCGGTCGGTGCCGGCGTGCCGAGCTGGCGGCGGGTCGCGGCCGACGCGGCGCGGGCCGGGGTGCCGACGCCGGCGTTCTCGTCGTCCCTGGCGTACTTCGACGCGCTGCGCGCGGAGCGGCTGCCCGCCGCCCTGATCCAGGGTCTGCGGGACAACTTCGGCGCGCACACCTACCAGCGGGTCGACCGCGCGGGTTCGTTCCACACCACCTGGGCCGGCGACCGCACCGAGTCCCCCGCGTAGGCGCAACGGCGCGCGGGCGCTCCACGCCCGCGCGCCTCGCGGCCCGCGCGCCCGCGCGGGTGCCCGCAAGATCGTGCTCGATCCAGGATGTAGTGGCCTCCGTATCCGGGGAGGCCACTACATCCATGTTCGAGCGTGATCACGGGAGACGCAGGTGCGAGCTGTCACCGGTCACGCGACGGTGGCGTGCATCTCCCAGACGAGGATCTCGGCCGGTTCGTCGGCGGTGACCCGTCGTCCGCCCGTCATGGTGAGCCGGGCGGCGTCGCCGGTGGCGAGTGGGCCGCTGTCCTCCAGGGTGACCGTGCCGTCGGGCACGTACAGGTGCACGAAGGGCGCGTCCGGGATGGTGACCTCGTCGCCGGGGACGAGCCGGGCGGCGTGCAGGGTCGCGTAGCGGTTGCGGATCCGGATCGCCGACGCGCCGTCGTAGCGGTCCATTCCGGAGGCGATCGGCACCAGGCCGCCGCGGAGCAGCTCGTCCTCGATCTCCAGTTGCTCGTAACCGGGGTCGACGCCCTGCTCGTCGGGGAGCACCCACATCTGCACGAAGTGCACGGGGTCGCTGTGCGGCTCCTGGTTGTTGAGCCGCCAGGCGTCGTTCTTCTCGGAGTGCAGGATGCCGGTGCCGGCGCTCATCCGCTGCGCCAGACCCGGGTAGATCACCCCGGAGTGGCCGGTCGAGTCCTGGTGCACCAGCGAGCCCCGCAGCACCCAGGTAACGATCTCCATGTCCTGGTGCGGGTGGGTCTCGAAGCCGGCGCCCGGTCGGACCACGTCGTCGTTGTTGACCAGCAGCAGGCCGTGGTGGGTGTTCGCCGGGTCGTAGTGCCGGGAGAACGAGAACGAGTGCTTGGAGTCGAGCCAGGAGATCCGGGTGGCGAACCGGTCGTCGGCACGGCGTACGTCGACCGCCGGGGCGGGGGCGGTCACCAGGCACGCTGCCCGGCGTCGGGGGTGGACGGCGCCCAGGTCAGGGCCGGCTCGCCGGTGGCCAGTTCGGCGATCTCGCCGGTACGCAGCGCAGGCGTGTGGCCGAACTCGGCGCAGTGCTGCTCGGCGATCTCGGCGCAGATCTCGGCCACCTGCTCGCAGATCGGGTCGCCCAGATCCGCCGCGTTCAACGCCATGATCATCTTGTACCGGAGATCCCGCACACCCACCCCCACCCGCCGAGTCCCACCACCTCCGGACCCTACCCGCCGCCACCTCCCCAGACCCCGAAACCACCCACCCCGCCCCCGGGGTCCGCAACGCCCACCACGGCCGCGTCGATCATGGAGTTGTGGTGGTGGACGAAAGTCGCGAATGCCGCCCAACCGCCCACCACAACTCCATGATCGACCGGGCGGGCGGGGATGGGGCGGCGCCGCCCGCACAAACATGTGCGGGCGGCGCCGGGGAGACGTGGGGTTGGGTTAGAAGAAACGGCGGCGCTTGGCCTTCTGGGGGCGGATGAGGTCCGCACCCTTGGTCAGCAGCCGGGTCGCCCCGGAGGGACCACGCCGGGCCTCCAGGGTGTGGCTGAGCCGACGTGCACCGGCCGCGGCCAGCGGCACCGCGATAGCCATCACCGCCCACTGGGCAATGCGCTTCTGGATCATGTGGGTTCACCTCCGTCAGTGGCTTCTGACGTATCTGGTACCCAGAGTGACCGGCCGGTAAGCCTCGACTCAGACCGTCGGGGCCACCGGGTTGGGCAGCGCGCCGCCGAACCGCCGGTCGCGCTGGGCGTACAGCTCGCAGGCGTACCAGAGGTGGCGGCGGTCGAAGTCCGGCCAGAGCGTGTCCAGGAAGACCAACTCGGCGTACGCGCTCTGCCAGAGCAGGAAGTTGGAGGTGCGCTGCTCACCCGACGGGCGCAGGAACAGGTCCACCTCCGGGATCTCCGGGTGGTAGAGGTACTTCGCCACGGTCTTCTCGGTGACCTTCGCCGGGTCCAGTCGGCCGGCCGCCACCTCGCGGGCGATCGCGGCGGCGGCGTCGCCGATCTCCGCGTGCCCGCCGTAGTTGACGCAGAACTGCAGGGTCAGCGTCGAGTTGCCCTGGGACATCTCCTCGGCGGTCTGCAACTCGGAGATGACGCTCTTCCACAACCGGCCGGGCCGGCCCGACCAGACCACCCGGACACCGAGGTCGACGAGCTGGTCGCGGCGACGGCGGATGACGTCCCGGTTGAACCCCATCAGGAACCGGACCTCGTCCGGGGAGCGCCGCCAGTTCTCCGTGGAGAACGCGTACGCCGACAGGTAGGGGATGCCCATCTCGATCGCGCCTTCGATGGTGTCGAAGAGGCTGTGCTCCCCCGCCTCGTGACCCTTGGTGCGGGGCAGCCCGCGGTCCTTGGCCCACCGCCCGTTGCCGTCCATCACCACGGCCACGTGCCTCGGCACGGCCTCGCTGGGCAGGGCCGGCGGCCGGGCGCCGGACGGGTGGGGTGTCGGCGGCGTCGGCTCACGCCGGCTGGCCCTCATCGATCGGATCACTCGGCTCTCTCCCTGCTCGCACCGTCCGCCTCGGCCGCGACGTCGCCGCGCGGCCGGGGCATCGCAGCCCCACCGCCGCCCGGCGGCGGGACCGTGCCGTCGACCGAGGGGCCCCGGTCGACCAGCGGCAGCGAGCGTAGCGCGCGCTCCAGGTGCCACTGCAGGTGCGCCGCGACCAGCCCACTGCACTCCCGGCGTACGCCGGTGTCGGTGGCGTCGGCGAGCACCCAGTCACCGGTGGTCAGCGCGGACATCAGATCGATGGTGGCCGGGGCGGGGTGGGCGGCGCCGGGCGGTCGGCAGTCCGGGCAGACGGCGCCGCCGGCCGGCACCGAGAACGCCCGGTGTCGCCCGGGGGTGCCGCAGACCGCGCACGCGGTCAACGCCGGTGCCCAGCCGGCGAGGGCCATCCCGCGCAGCAGGTACGCGTCGAGCACCAGGGTCGTCGCGTGTTCGCCCCGGGACAGCGCCTTCAACGCGCCCACGGTGAGCTGGAACAGTCGCAGCGACGGCTCCCGTTCCACCGGGGTCAGCCGCTCGGCGGTCTCGGCGATCGCGCTGGCCGCCGTGTAGCGGGGATAGTCGCCGAGGAACCGCTTGCCGTACAGGTCGATGCCCTCGACCTGGCTGACCGTGTGCAGCGAGCTGCCGTGGTTGCCCTTGGGGTCGCCGGCGAGTTGCAGGTCGACGTGGCCGAACGGTTCCAGTCGCGCACCGAACTTGCTCATGGTGCGACGGACCCCTCGGGCCACCGCGCGCAGCCGGCCGTGCCGGCGGGTGAGCAGGGTGATGATCCGGTCGGACTCACCGAGCTTTTGCACGCGCAGCACCACCGCGTCGTCGCGGTAGAGCTGTCGGCGGTACCCGGCCATCGGACCATTCTCCCTCGGGGTGTGAAATCAGGGTCGGTTCGGGGTGGACGCACGGATGAACCCCGATGCGCCCGACTCGTGCCCGGCCGTAGCGTGCTGACCATGGCACTGCTCGAGACCACCGCCGCCGTCCGTCGTCGTGCGACGGCCCCCGTCGCAATGGGGATGACCGCCGCCCTCATCCTGCTCGCCGGGTGCGACAACCTCTCGTTCCGTCGGCTCGACTACGACGACACCGAGGCGGTGAAGATCACCACGATCCGGATGCTGGGGGGCGCGGGCGACGTGGTGGTCCGGGGCACCGGCTCGGCGGGCGAGGCGCGGATCAAGCGGGTGGTGCGCTACCAGGGGGGTGAGCCTCGGGCCCGCTACGAGATCAAGGGCAGCGAACTGGTCCTGGACACCGACTGCGGCAGCCGGTGCACCGTCTCCTACGAGGTGACCGTGCCGGAGGGTGTGACCGTGCAGGGAGAGTCCGGTTCCGGTGACATCGAGCTGAGCCAGGTCGGCACGGTGGACCTTCGGCTGGGTTCGGGTGATGTACGGATCGCCGGCGCCACGGGCGCGGTCGGGGTGGAGACCGGCTCCGGCAACATCGATGTCAGCGAGGCCAGCGCGGCGGTTCGCCTGCGCGCCGGGTCCGGTGACATCACCGCGCGGCGGCTCGAGGGCGCGACGGACGCCGAGGCCGGCTCCGGCAACGTCACCGTCGAGCTGGACAAGCCGGCGGCGGCCCGGGCACACGCGTCCAGCGGCGACGTGACGGTGCTGGTGCCGGCGGGCAGCTACCGGGTGCGCTCCAGCGCCGGCTCCGGCGACACGCGGGTCACCGTCGCCGACGACCCGGCCGCGTCCCTGGTGCTCGACGGTTCCGCCGGCAGCGGCAACGTCACGATCAGCCAGCGTTGACCTCGACGGTGGCCGCCTCCCCGGCCGTCCGCTGCGCCGGCACCACGGCCGATCCGACGGCGCGCCCGGCCGCGCCAGGCCAAACCGCCGACTCCGCACCGGGCCGAGCGGCTGGCTCCACGCCCCGCCCGGCGGCCGACTCCACGCCGGGCCGGGCGGCTGGCTCCGCGCCGGACGGCGCGGTTGGCTCGGCCGGCACCGGCGGACCGCCCGGGATCAGCTCCGGGCGGCGACGGGCGGCGACGTCCTCGACCCAGCCGACGACCAGGGTGACGACCCCGACCAGCGCGAACACCAGCAGCACGCGGATGGCCAGCCCCAACGGGTCCTGGTGGGACCAGCCGACCACGTCGACCAGCGGGGTGAGCGCCACCACGAACGGCATGTGCCAGAGGTAGACCGTCAGCGCGCGGCGGTTCACCACGGTCACCGTCCGGTCGGCCAGTCGGCTGCGCTCCAGCCAGGCGATCCCGGCCGGTGCCCGACCGAGCACGATCAGGATGAACGCCGCGGACCAGAGGGCGTTGCCGAGGTGGTTGTCGTTGAGGTCGTATCCGCGCGGGCCGGGGTGCGCGACGATCCACGCGCCGCCGGCCGTCGCGAGCGCCAGCGCCAACGGGTACACCACCCGGCCGGCGAGCCGGCGCAGCATCCCCGCGTGGTGGGCGAACCCGAGCAGCCATGCGCCGAAGTACAACCCGAACTCGCGCAGCACCGGTGGCGGCGCCTGATAGATGCCCACCTCGATGGCCACCAGCAGGAGGTACGGGGCGATCACGGTGGGCAGCGGGGCCTTACGGAACAGCCAGAACGCGATCGGTGAGGCGAGCACGAACCAGAGGTAGTCGCGCAGGTACCAGATGATGCTCAGCGCCAGGGCACCCCAGTTGTTGGCCGGCGGATCGGCGATCGGGAACAGCCACAGCAGCACCCGAGGGCTCCACGCCAGCCCGCTGAACAGCATGGCCGGCACGAAGACCGCCGCCAGCACCCACAGCGACGGCAGCAACCGGCGCAACCGGCGACCGACGGCGGCCGGACCGGACCGGGTGAGCGAGGCGGCCATCAACGAGCCGGCCAGGGCGAACATCACCGACATGGCAGGGAAGACGAGAGTGAGGGTCGCCCACCCGGTGACGTGGTAGACGACCACTCGGACGATGGCCAGGAAACGGAGCAGATCGAGATACCTGTTGCGCATCAGCCTGCATCTGGGTCGGGGACGCGGGGCGTACTTCCCCTACCCTGCGCGGTGCCGGCGCCAAACGGCCGGCACCCCGACCAAACGTGAAACCTGCCATCGGTACGACCGGAAAAGATCATGGAGTACGCCGCGCCCGACCCGACCGGGGCGTCCGGCCGGGTCGGCGTGGTGGGTCAGAAGCCCAGCTTGCGCAGTTGCTTCGGGTCGCGCTGCCAGTCCTTCGCCACCCGCACGTGCAGGTCCAGATAGACCCGGCCACCGAGCAGCTCCTCGATCTGGCGGCGGGCGTTGGTGCCGACCTCCTTGAGCCGGCTCGCCTTGTGACCGAGCACGATGGCCTTCTGGCTGGGCCGCTCCACGTACAGGTCGGCGTAGATCTTCATGACCTGACCCTCGGGGATCATCTCCTCGACCACCACGGCGATCGAGTGCGGCAGCTCGTCGCGGACCCCCTCCAGGGCGGCCTCCCGGATCAGCTCGGCGACCAGCACCTGCTCGGGGTCGTCGGTCAGCATGTCGTCCGGGTAGAGCTGCGGCGACGGCGGCAGATACTTGGTCATCACGTCGACCAGCGTGTCCACCTGGTGTCCGGAGACCGCGCTCACCGGCACGATCTCGGCGAACTCCCCCATCTCACTGACGGCGAGCAGCTGCTCGGCCAGCCGACGCTTGTCCACCAGGTCGGTCTTGGTGACCACCGCCAGCACGGTCGCCTTCAACTCGGCCAACTCGCCGGAGATGAAACGGTCACCACGCCCGACCGGCTCGTCGGCCGGGATGCAGAGGCCGATCACGTCGACCTCGGTCCAGGTCGACCGGACCAGGTCGTTGAGGCGTTCGCCGAGCAGCGTACGCGGGCGGTGCAGGCCCGGCGTGTCGACCAGGACCAGCTGCGAATCCGGACGGTGCAGCACCGCCCGGATGACGTGCCGGGTGGTCTGCGGCTTGTTCGACGTGATCGCGATCTTGGTGCCGACGATCGCGTTGGTCAGCGTGGACTTGCCGGCGTTGGGCCGGCCCACGAAGCAACCGAAGCCGGCCCGGTACGGGCGTGCCTGCGGATCCTGCACGGGGCTCACTGGGTCACCGTGCCGAGCACGGTGCCGTCCGGCGCGGCCACGTGGATCGGCGCGTCCACGGTCAGGTCACGAACCGCGGCGTGCCCGGCACCGTCCAGCGTCGACGCCTCGGTCACCACCACCGCCGCCTCCAGCCGGTTCGCTCCGGCCGCCACGGCCGAGGCCACCGCCAACTGCAACGCGGTGAGGGTCAGCGAGGGCAGGGCGACGCTCGCCGCCGCGTACGTCCGGCCGTCGGAGTCCCGGACCGCGGCGCCCTCCACGGCACCGACCCGCCCGCGGGCGCCCCGGGCCAGGACGACCAGCTTGGCGTCCTCGGCGCTCAGTACGGCCGGCGCGGTGGGGGTGGGCCGTGCGGTGGGCGCGGCGGGTGTCTCAGGCATCTGCGGGTTGCCTCTCCTCGTCTCGGTTGTGGCCCTGGTCGTCACCGGGGCCGGCGTGCTCGCCGCGCCCCGCGGTGTCCTGCTCGTCGCCCGGCTCCGCCCGGCTGACCAGAACCGTGTCGATCCGGTTGCGCCGGCCGGTGGTGCCCTCGGCGACAAGTCGGAGACCGGCCACCTCGACCTCCGCGCCGGGAATCGGCACCCGCCCGAGCGACTGGGCGAGCAGACCACCGACCGTCTCCACCTCGTCGGTGGGCAGATCGGTGTCGAACAGCTCGCCCAGGTTCTCCACCGGCAGGCGGGCGGTGACCCGTACCGAGGAGTCGGGCAGGCGTTCGACCGGCGGGCGTTCGACATCGTACTCGTCGGTGATCTCGCCGACGATCTCCTCCAGGATGTCCTCGATGGTGACGAGGCCGCCGGTGCCGCCGTACTCGTCGACCACGATGACCAGGTGGTTGCGGGCCGCCTGCATCTCCGACAGGAGGTCGTCCACCGGCTTCGACTCCGGTACGAACGTCGCCGGGCGCATCAGCTCGGCCACCGGCAGCTGCTCGGCCGACGGGTCACCGCCCCTCGACCGCCGGATCAGGTCCTTGAGGTAGAGCACACCCAGCACGTCGTCGACGCTCTCACCGATCACCGGGATGCGGGAGAAGCCGGACCGCAGGAAGAGCGCCAGCGCCTGGGCGAGCGTCTTGCCCTCCTCGATCCACACCATCTCCGTACGCGGCACCATCACCTCACGGGCGATGGTGTCGCCGAGCGCGAAGACCGAATGGATCATCTGACGTTCGCCGTGCTCGACCACGCCGCGCTGCTCGGCCAGGTCGACCAGCTCACGCAACTCCACCTGGGTGGCGAACGGGCCCTCCCGGAAGCCGCGCCCCGGGGTGACCGCGTTGCCGATGAGGATCAGCAGCGACGCGAGCGGGTTGAGCGCCCGGCCCAGCCAGCGGACCAGCGGGGCCACCGCCCGACCCACCGCGTACGCGTGCTGCCGGCCGATGGTGCGCGGGGCGACCCCGACCACCACGAAGCTGACCACGGTCATCGCGCCGGCGGTGACCAGCGCGGCCCGCCAGCCGGCGCCGAAGCTGTCCACCGCGACCAACGCCACCAGCGTGGTGGCGGTCAACTCGGCGAGCAGCCGCAACAGCAGGAGCAGGTTGAGGTGCCGGACCACGTCACCGGCGACGGCCTGCAGGGTGCGGGCGCCGCGTACGCCGTCCCGGGCCAACTCGGCGGCCCGGGCCGGCGAGACCGCGGCGAGCGCCGCCTCGGTCATCGCGATCACGCCGGCCAGCACCACCAGGCCGGCCGCGAAGACGATCAGCTGCACATCCGGAAGGCCGGCGGTGGGGCCGGCCGCGAGTAACGGAGGAGTGGACATCACTGGGTGCGGGTCGACCGCCAGCTCGCCAGCAGTCGGGCCTGGAGCCCGAACATCTCCCGCTCCTCCTCCGGCTCCGCGTGGTCGTAGCCGAGCAGGTGCAGCACCCCGTGCACGGTGAGCAGGTGCAGCTCGTCGGCCGGGGCATGCCCGGCCGTGGCCGCCTGCTTCGCCGCCACCTCGGGGCACAGCACGATGTCGCCGAGCAGGGCCGGCTCTCCACCGGCCGGGGCGCTCTCGCCCGGGCCGTGGTCGACGCTGCCCTCGTCCATGGGGAACGCGAGCACGTCGGTCGGGCCGTCGCCACCCATCCAGCGGTGGTTCAGCTCGGTCATGTAGTCGATGTCGACCAGCAGCACGGACAGCTCGGCGAGAGGGTTGACCCCCATCTCGTCGAGGGCGTGCCGGGCGACGGCGAGCACGGCGTCGGTGTCGACCTCGACACCGGACTCGTTGGCGATCTCGATGGACAACTGCTTTCCTCTGCTTTAGCGGCGGCGGCCGGCTCGGCCACCCTGGGCGGGTCGCCCGGGCACGGCGTGGACGCCCTGCGCCTGCTGGGTCTCCCGCTCGGCGTCCCAGCGGGCGTACGCGTCGACGATCTCCCCGACCAGCCGGTGGCGGACCACGTCGGAGCTGGACAGCTGGGCGAAGTGCACGTCCTCGACGTTCTCCAGGATCTCCCGGACGACCCGCAGGCCGCTGGTCGTCCCGCCGGGAAGGTCCACCTGGGTGACGTCACCGGTGACGACGATCTTGGAGTTGAAGCCGAGCCGGGTGAGGAACATCTTCATCTGCTCGGGCGTCGTGTTCTGCGCCTCGTCCAGGATGATGAACGCGTCATTGAGCGTCCGACCCCGCATGTACGCCAGCGGGGCGACCTCGATCGTGCCGGCGGCCATCAGCTTCGGGATGGTCTCCGGGTCGAGCATGTCGTGCAGCGCGTCGTAGAGCGGGCGCAGGTACGGGTCGATCTTCTCGTTCAGCGTGCCGGGCAGGAAGCCCAGTCGCTCGCCCGCCTCGACCGCCGGCCGGGTCAGGATGATCCGGTTGACCTGCTTGGCCTGCAACGCCTGGACGGCCTTCGCCATCGCCAGGTACGTCTTGCCGGTGCCGGCCGGGCCGATGCCGAAGACGATGGTGTGCGTGTCGATCGCGTCGACGTACCGCTTCTGCCCGAGGGTCTTGGGGCGGATGGTGCGGCCGCGACGGGAGAGGATGTTGAGCGTCAGGACCTCGGCGGGCCGCTCGGCGCTGCCCTGCTCGAGCATGCCGACGGTACGCCGGACGGCGTCAGTGGTCAGGGTCTCGCCTTTCTCGATGAGTTCGAGCAGCTCACTGAAGACCCGCTCGGCGAGGGCGTTGTCCGCCGGGGCGCCGGTGATGGTGATCTCGTTGCCACGGACGTGCACGTCACTGGTGACCGAGCGTTCGACGAGTCGCAGGATCTCGTCACCCGCGCCGAGGAGGTTGACCATGATCTTCGAGTCGGGCACGGTGATCCTGGTCTGCACCCGGGGCGGGCCGGGAGGTGGGGTGCCGGTCATAGGTCGGGCCGAAGGGCCCTGCGCCACCTGCTCTCGATCTCGGCGCCGGCCCTGGTGGCACGGCGTGCGGACGTTACACCCATCGTATCGGTTCAACGCGGGACGCATCGCGCCCATTTCCGCTGGCCGCGATCAACTCCCGGCCCGGAAGTCGTACCGGTCGAACGTCTCCTGGTGACGGGTGAACCGGTACGTCGCCCAGTGCATCCGGATCACCGTGCCTTCGTCGTCGCGGGTCAGCCTCAGCAGCTCGCCGACCTCCCGGCCGGAGATCGTGCGGAACACGTCCGGACGGTCCGGCACCGGGGCGAAGACCGCCGGCGGACGCCCAGCCGGGTCCTTCACCGCACGCGCCCGCAGGGTGTCGTCGTGCCAGGAGAAGACGTACTCCGACCCCTCGCCCCACCAGCGGCCGAGCAGGCCGCACAGGGCCGCCGGAGCCGGCGTACCGGGCCGCCACGGCTCGATCTCGGCCGGATCGTGCTCGACCGCCTCGGCCAGCAGCCGGTGTGGCAGGTCGAACACCTCCGCCGCGGTACCGGACGAACCGAGCACGGCGGCGCCCATCGCGCCGGCCGTGCCGTCGCCTCCCCGCCGGCCGTACGCGGCGGCCAGGAAACCGGGCATGGCGCCGTCGTGGCCCACGTGCACCACACGCTCGCCCTGCGGGATGAGGATCAGCCCGAGCCCGAAGCCGGCACCCCACAGGGTCTCGTCGGTGGTGGTGAGTGGCCAGCGCATCTCGTCCAGGGTCGCCGGGGCGAGCACCGCGCCGGTCGGGTCGAGCGCCGCCGGGTCGGCGAGGAACGCCGCCCACCGGGCCATGTCGGTCGCGGTGCCCCAGAGTTGGGCGGCCGGCCCGACCGCGCCGAAGTCGGTCGGTGGCTCCGGGTGCGCCTCGTCGGAGTACGCGTCGACCAAATAGCCGACGGCCGCCGTCGACCCGGGCGTCACGGTCGTGTCGGTCAGGCCCAGCGGGGTCAGCACCCGATCGGCGAGCACCTCCGCCCAGGTGCCGCCACGCAGCCGGGCTACCAGCAGGCCGAGCACGGCCATGCCGAGGTTGGAGTAGTGGAAGCGGCGGCCCGGCGGCAGGACCCGCTCGGCCCGCTTGAGGTCCGCGGTCAGCCGGTCGGCGTCCGGTACGCGCAGGGTGTCCCAGACGTCGCCGTACGGCTCGCGTTGCAGGCCGCCGGTGTGCGACAGCAGCCGTCGTACGGTCAGCTCGCCGTGCGCCGGCAGGTCCAGGTGCCGGCCCACCGGGTCGTCCAGGTCCAGCAGACCGTCGTCGCGGCACTGCAGGGTGAGCACCGCCGTGAAGGTCTTGGTGATCGAGCCGATCCGGAACTGGGTGTCCGGCCCCAGCGGGCTGTCGGTGCCGGTGTCGCCGACCGTGCAGCTCCACAGGGGACGGTCGGCCCGGTGCAGCGCCGCCGACACCGCCGGCACCCGGGCGTCGGCCTGCACCCGGCGGACCAGCCGACGCAACCGGTCGTGCACGTCGGGGCCGGCCGTCACGCCAGGTCCCGGGCGAGCATGGGGCCGAGCGGCGCGCCGCCGAGCAGGTGCGCGTGCACGTGGAACACCTCCTGCCCGCCGTACGTCCCGGTGTTGAACATCAGCCGGAATCCGTCGCCGAGCAGACCCTCGTCCTCGGCGACCGCGGCGGACGTCGCCAGCACGTCCGCGGCCAGCCCCGGATCGCCCTGGGCGAGGGTGGCGACGTCGGCGTAGTGCTCCTTTGGAATGACCAGGACGTGCACCGGCGCCTTCGGGTCGATGTCGCGGAAGGCGAGGGTGGTGTCGGTTTCCCGGACCAGGGTGGCCGGGATGTCCCCGGCGACGATGCGGCAGAACAGGCAGTCGGATCCCATCCGGGCAGTGTAAGGAGGAAACGGCTACGGCAGGATGGCCGGCATGACGGATCGGGCGGTACTGGTGACCGGGGCTTCGCGTGGCATCGGCCGGGCGGTGGCGGAGGCGTTCGCGGCGAGCGGGGACCGGGTGGCCATCCACCACCGCGACTCCGCCGACGCGGCCGAGCGGGTGCGCGCCAGCCTGCCCGGCACGGGGCACGTGGTGGTCCGCGCCGACCTCACCGATCCGGACGCGGTGCGGGTGATGGTCGACCGGGCGGCCGAACTGCTCGGCGGGCTCGACGTGCTGGTCAACAACGCCGGGATGTACGGCGACCGGGACGACCCACACCCGATCTTCGGCGCCTCCTACGAGCAGTGGCAGCGGCGCTGGCGGCAGGTGCTGGAGACCAACCTGACCGGTGCTGGCAACGTCACCTGGTGCGCCGCCCAGCACATGCGCGAGCGCGGCGGTCGGATCGTGAACGTCTCGTCCCGGGGCGCGTTCCGGGGCGAGCCGGAGCAGCCGGCGTACGGCGCCAGCAAGGCCGGGCTGAACGCGCTGGGCCAGTCCCTCGCGGTGGCGCTCGCGCCGTACGGCATCGCGGTGGCCACCGTGGCACCGGGCTTCGTGGCGACCGACATGACCGCCGAGCACCTGCGCGGCGAGCGGGGAGCGGCGATCCGGGCGCAGAGCCCGTTCGACCGGGTGGCCCGGCCGGAGGAGATCGCCGCCGCGGTGCACTGGCTGGCCTCGCCGCAGGCCGAGTGGGCCTCCGGCACGATCGTCGACCTGAACGGGGCCTCCTACCTGCGCAGCTGACCCGCAGGGTGGCTGGACCCGCAGGATGGCTCACCCGCGGAGTGGCTGACCGCGACGGCCACCGCCAGGCCCTGCGGCCCGCACCCTGGCAGCCTCCCGTCGAGCCGGCGGCGGCGCGGGGCGGCTACCAGCGGCCGAGGCGGGTGGCGAGCACGCTGAGGGCAGCCACCCCGGCGGTGGAGGTGCGCAGCACGGCCGGGCCGAGCCGCACCGGTCGGCCGCCGGCCTCGCGGAAGGCGGTCAGCTCGGCCGGGGCGATGCCACCCTCCGGGCCGACCACCAGGACGATCTCCCCGGCGCTCGGCAGCTCGGCGACGGTCAGCCGCTCGTCGGCCTCCTCGTGCAGCA
Organism: Micromonospora sp. NPDC050695; assembly: GCF_040654415.1. Classification (NCBI taxonomy): domain Bacteria; kingdom Bacillati; phylum Actinomycetota; class Actinomycetes; order Micromonosporales; family Micromonosporaceae; genus Micromonospora; species Micromonospora sp. NPDC050695. Next base: position 75,555 of record NZ_JBFAHZ010000019.1, on the reverse strand, counting down.
CGAACGCGGCCGCCGCGCCGGCGATCCGGCGGGCCACGGTCGCGGTGGACTCGTCCGGCGCACCGGCCACCACCGGCAGCCACGGCCGGCGGGCCTGCTTGGCCGCCTCCCGGGCGGTGGCCACCCACTTGTCCCGGGCCCGTACGCCCCGGTCACCGCGCCACTGGGTCACCGAACGCGACGCCGCCCACGGCACGATCTCGTCGACCCCGACCTCGGTCATCGCCTGCACGGCCAGCTCACCCCGGTCGCCCTTGGCGATGCCCTGCACGGTGACGATCCGGGGTACGGACGCGTCCGCGTACCCCCGGGAGGTGACGCTGACCTCCAGGGTGCCCCGGCCGACGGCGGTGACCACGGCGGCGGCGGTGCCGCCCCGCCCGTCGGCGAGCAGCAGCTCCTCGCCGACCCGCAGCCGTTGCACGGTGGCGGCGTGGTGCCCCTCCGGGCCGTCCAGGGTCAGGGTGTCGCCGGTGGGCAGCGCCTCGACCAGGAACAGCGGCGCGGACACCTCAGGCGTGCCCGTTGAACGCGTCGCGCATCCGGGAGAAGAAGCCGCCCTGCTTGGACAGCTCGGCGACCTCCTCACCACGGGTCTTCGCGAAGTCGCGCAGCATCTTCTCCTGGTCCGGGTCGAGCTTGGTCGGCGTCCGCACGTCCAGGTGCACGTACAGGTCGCCCCGGCCGGTGCCGCGCAGGTGCGGCACGCCCCGGGCGCGCAGGCGCAGCGTGCTGGCCGGCTGGGTGCCGGCCTTGACGTCGACCGTCTCCTCGCTGTCCAGCGTCTTGATGGTCAGCCGGGTGCCCAGCGCCGCCGCCGTCATCGGCACGGTGACCCGGCAGTGCAGGTCGTCGCCCTTGCGGGAGTACACGTCGTGCGGGCGCTCGTGGATCTCCACGTAGAGGTCACCGGCGGTGCCGCCACCGGGGCCCACCTCACCCTGCTGGGCCAGCCGGATCCGCATGCCGTCCTCGACGCCGGCCGGGATCTTGACGGTCAGCGAGCGGCGGGTGCGCACCCGGCCGTCGCCGGCGCAGGTGGGGCAGGGGTGCGGGATGGTGGTGCCGTAGCCCTGGCAGACGGTGCACGGCCGGGCCGAGACCACCTGGCCGAGGAAGGTGCGCTGCACCGACTGCACCTCGCCCCGGCCGCCGCACGCCTCGCAGGTGGCCAGGTGGGTGCCGGCGGCCGTGCCGGCGCCGGAGCAGGTGGTGCAGAGCACGGCGGTGTCGACGGTGATCGGGGCCTCGACGCCGAACGCCGTCTCGTGCAGGTCCAACTCGAGTCGCAGGATCGCGTCGGCGCCCGGCCGGGTACGCGGACGTGGGCCACGAGCCCCGCCGGCCGCACCGCCGAAGAACGCGTCCATGATGTCCTGGAAGCCGACGAACGGGCCGGCACCACCCGGACCACCCGGGCCGCCGGCGCCACCGCCACCCGGAGCGAGCGGGTCGCCGCCCAGGTCGACGATCTGCCGCTTGCGGTCGTCCGAGAGGACCTCGTACGCGGCGTTGATGTCCTTGAACTTCTCCTGAGCCTCCGGGTCCGGATTGACGTCCGGGTGGAACTGGCGCGCCAGCTTGCGGTAGGCGCGCTTGATCTCGTCATCGGAGGCTTCCCGGCTGACACCGAGAATGCCGTAGTAGTCCCTGGCCACTGCGTTCCGTGTCCTCATGTTCGTCTCGCGTTGCGCCGACCGGCGGCCGCAGCCGGCCGTCGGCCCTGACTGGTCAGTTCTGGGCCAGCAACTCGCCCACGTAGCGTGCCACGGCGCGCACCGTGGCGATATTGCCGGGGTAGTCCATCCGGGTGGGCCCCAGCACCCCCAGGCCGCCGACGATCGTGGCACCCGGGCCGTACCCGGTGCTGACCACGGAGGCGGCCCGCAGGTTGTCGAACTCGTTCTCGTCGCCGATCAGCACCCGGGTCGTGCTCGGCTCGGTCTCGCCGATGAGCTTGAGGAGCACGACCTCCTCCTCCAGCGCCTCCAGGATCGGCCGCAGCGAACCCTGGAAGTCGAGCAGGCCGCCCCGGGTGAGGTTGGCGGTGCCGGCCAGCGCGATGCGTTCCTCGTGCCGTTCGACGAGCGTCTCGAGCAGCACCGTGGCGAGCGTGGTCATCGTCGGACGCAGCTCGGGCGGCGCCTCCTCGACCAGCGCCTGCACCAGCGGCGGCGTGTCCGACAGGCGGGCGCCGGCGAGCTTCTCGTTGACCAGTCGACGCAGGTCGGTGACGTCGTCGGCGGGCACCGGGCCGGGCAGTTCCACCAGCCGCTGCTCCACCCGCCCGGTGTCGGCGATCATGACGAGCATCAACCGGGTCGTGGAGATCGGCACCAGCTCCAGGTGTCGTACCGAGGAGCGGGCCAGCGACGGGTACTGCACGACGGCCACCTGCCGGGTCAGCTGGGCGAGCAGGCGTACGGTGCGGTGCACCACGTCGTCGAGGTCGACCGCGCCGACGAGGAAGCGCTCGATGGCCCGGCGCTCGGCCGGGCTGAGCGGCTTGACCCGGGACAGCCGGTCGACGAAGAGCCGGTAGCCGCGGTCGGTGGGCACCCGGCCGGCACTGGTGTGCGGCTGCCGGATGTAGCCTTCCTCCTCCAGCACGGCCATGTCGTTGCGGACCGTGGCCGGGGAGACCCCGAGCTGGTGCCGCTCGACCAGCGCCTTGCTGCCGACCGGCTCCTGGGTGGAGACGTAGTCCTCGACGATGGCGCGGAGCACGGCGAGCTTGCGGTCGTCGAGACCCATCCTCCGCACCTCCTGTCGCACGTCGGCCGCCGGACACCTCACGCCGGCGGACCGTCCTGGCACTCGACTGTAACGAGTGCCAGTCTACGTCGGTGCCCCCGCCGACGCGATGATCAACGACAGCTCGTCGGTGCGGCCCGCGCCACCCCGCTGGGCCGATCGGCCCGCCCGACCGGGCGGTGTCGCTCTGGTGCGGCGTTGCCAACGGCACCTACCGTGACACTCATGACTGAACCTCCTCGCCCTCCCGGAGCGGGAGACCCCGGCAACTACCCGCCGGAGCCGACCTCACCGGGCTCGTCCGCATCGGCCGAGCCACCCACCGCACCACTGTCCGGGGCACCCGGCCCGGGCGGCTATCCCCCGGCCGGTGGCTATCCGCCGCCCACCGGCGACCAACCGCCGTCGGGCGGCTACCCTCCGCCGGGTGGTTACCCGCCCGGTGGCTTCCCGCCGCCCGGTGGCGGGTATCCGACCGGTGGCGCCTACGGCGGCCCCGGCGGCGGCTACGCCAACAACGAGGACAAGACCTGGGCGTTGGTCGCGCACTTCGGCGGCGCCGCCGGGATGATCGTCAGCGGCGGTGTGCTCGGCTGGATCGGGCCGCTGGTGGCGCTGCTGGCCCGGGGCAACCAGTCCCCCACGGTCCGCGCGCACGCCGTGGCGGCGCTCAACTTCCAGCTCATCTGGTCGATCATCGGCCTGGTCGGCTGGGTGCTGTCCTGCATCGTGATCGGGTTCATCCCGGTCGCGGCCGCCGTGATCCTTGGTGCCGTGTTCGGCATCATCGCCGGCATCAAGGCCAACGAGGGGCAGCTCTACCGCTACCCGCTCTCCGCCAGCTTCATCAAGTGACCCGGGCCGGCCGCTCCCCCGGCCGGCCCGGCACACCGCCGTCACCGGCGGCGGGCCGGCTCAGGGCAGCAGGTCGCGGACGACGGCGTCGGCGAGCAGCCGGCCGCGCAGGGTGAGCACCGCCCGGCCGGCCGCGTACTCCTCGGCGTTCAGCAGGCCGTCGGCCAGCGCCCGTTGCGCGCCGGCCCGCCCGGTGGCGTCGAGCACCGCCAGCGGCAGGCCGCTGGCGAGCCGCAGCCGGAGCATGACGTCCTCCATGTGCGCCTCGTCGGTGGTGAGCACCTCCCGGGCCAGGCCGGGTGAGACGCCGGCGGCGAGCCGCTGGGCGTACGCCGACGGGTGCTTGACGTTCCACCAGCGCACCCCGCCGACGTGGCTGTGCGCCCCCGGCCCCAACCCCCACCAGTCCGCGCCGGTCCAGTAGAGCAGGTTGTGCCGGCACCTGGCCGCGTCGTCGCGCGCCCAGTTGGAGACCTCGTACCAGGACAGGCCGGCCGCGTCGAGGGCGGCCTCCGCGGCCAGGTAGCGGTCCGCGGCGACGTCGTCACTGGGGTACGCCAGCTCGCCGCGCCGCATCCGGGCGGCGAGCCGGGTGCCGTCCTCGACGATCAGGGCGTACGCGCTGACGTGGTCCACCCCGGCGGCGACGACCTGCTCCAGCGAGGCCGCGAAGTCCTCGGGGCGCTCCCCCGGCGTGCCGTAGATCAGGTCCAGGTTGACGTGCTCGAACCCGGCGTCGCGGGCTTCCAGGGCGGCGGCGGTGGCCCGGCCGGCGCTGTGCGTGCGGTCGAGGATCGCCAGCACTCCCGGCGAGGCGGACTGCATGCCCAGCGAAATCCGGGTGTAGCCGGCGGCCCGCAGCCGCTGCAACGATTCCGGGGTGACCGATTCGGGGTTCGCCTCGGTGGTCACCTCGGCGTCGGCGGCCAGCCCCCAGGTGCGGTCGATGCCGTCGAGGATGCGGGCCAGGTCGTCGGCGGGGAGCAGGGTGGGCGTGCCGCCGCCGACGAAGACGGTGTCGACCCGGGGCGGCGGGTTGTCGCCGAGCACCCGGGCGGCGAGCGTCAGCTCGGCCAGGACGGTGTCGGCGTACCCCTCGCGGCTGGCACCGCCACCCAGCTCGGCGGCCGTGTACGTGTTGAAGTCGCAGTAGCCGCAGCGGCTGGCGCAGAACGGCACGTGGACGTACACGCCGAAGCCGCGCGCGCCGACCGCCGTGGTGGCGGTGGCGGGCAGCGATCCGTCGACGGGGACGGTCTCACCATCTGGAAGGACGCCGGGCATGGCCACTAGTGTGCCCGGCATGACCTCTCCCGACGTCCTCGTGCGGGTCGCCACGGCCCGTGGGGTGACCACCCTCACCCTGGACAGCCCGCACAACCGCAACGCGCTCTCCACCGGCCTGATGACCCAACTGCTGGCCGGGCTGGCCGACGCGGTCGCCGACGACGCGGTCCGGGTGATCGTGCTCGACCACACCGGCCCGGTCTTCTGCTCGGGCGCGGACCTGAAGGAGACCGCCGCGGCGTACGCCAGCGGGACGGTGCCCGCCGGGATGCTGGGCGATGTCCTCGCCGCCCTCTGGGAGTGCCCGAAGCCGGTGCTGGCCCGGGTGGGCGGGCCGGCGCGGGCCGGCGGGCTGGGCCTGATCGCCGCCGCCGATCTGGCGGTCTGCGCCGACGAGGCGACGTTCGCGTTCACCGAGGTGCGGATCGGGGTGATCCCGGCGGTGATCTCGGCGACCGTGCTGCCCCGGCTGCACCCGCGCGCCGCCGCCGAGCTGTACCTGACCGGGGACACCTTCGACGGGCGACGGGCGGCCGAGATCGGCCTGGTGACGGCCTCCGTGCCGGCCGACGGGTTGGACGAGGCGGTGCGGCGCCACTGCGACTCGCTGGTACGCGGCGCGCCCGGCGCGCTGGCCGGCGCGAAGGAGCTGCTGCGCCGACCGGGGACCGCCGAGCTGCGCGGTGACCTGGCCCGGTTGTCCGCTCTCTCGACCGGCTTCTTCCTCTCCGACGAGGGTCGCGAGGGGGTCACGGCGTTCCGGGAGAAGCGATTGACTCGATGGGTGGCCGCTCTCGACACGGATTCCGGTGAGCATGCCGGGTAGGACCGGGCCCCCAGCGGACCGGGACGCCGCCGACTGCGGTCGACGGCGTCTCGGCTCGCGGGCATGAGCAGCGAGTTCCCCGACGAGCAGTGGCTTGGCAACGACCTGGTCATCGACGCCCGGAGCCGACTGTGGGTTCGCGCCGACCGGGGCAACATCGCGCAGGGTTGGCCGTGGGAAGAAGGCCCGGCGCCCCGTTCTGGGGAGCCGGGCCTTCTTGCGTTTCCGGGTCAGTGCTGCTTGGCGAAGCTGACGAACGCCTTCCAGGCTTGCGGGTCGAACGTCAGTGCCGGGCCGGACTGGTCCTTGCTGTCCCGCACACCGACGATGCCGGAGAGGTTGTCGGCCACCTCCACGCACTGCCCGCCGTTGCCCCCACTGCGGCTGCTCTTGCGCCACACGGCTCCGGTTAGGTTACTCATTGCTACATCTCCTTGGCGATCGTGGCTAATAGGTCGGCCGATCGGTCCGCGTCGAGCGACAGACCTTCGAGCGCTCTCCACCTCACAGAGTACGCCGCAACCTCTGCTGGCTTGTCGAGATATAAAGCGCCTGTCAGTGACTCGCTGTATACGGTCGTGGGCTCCGGCGTTCGAATTCCGATCGTTGGAAATTCCAGCATGACGAAACCACCGCCGGTCAAGGCGTAGTTGGGCGGCGCGTCCCGGGGCACGATGCGGATCGTCGCGACCTCGGCGGCCACCTGGTTGTGAAGGTGGCTGAGCTGGTCCGCCATGCCAGGGAACGACCTGCGCAACACGCCTTCGTCCACAATGACCTCCAGGCGCGGAGGCTCCGGGTGTCTCCGCTTGAGGATCTTCTGGCGCTCCATGCGAAGCTCGACCAGGCGTCCGACCTCCTGCTCCTCCAGCTCCGGGTGCGACCGAAGCAGGTGTTCGGCGTAGGCCCGCGTCTGAAGCAGCCCGGGAAGCGAGTCCGGCTCCCAGTGCCGCAGGCGCGACGCCGCTGACTCCATCCCGACGTACAGCTCAAACCAGGTCGGCAAGGTGTCGCCGTAGGCGTGCCACCAGCCGTTTGCCTTGGTCTCAGCGGCCAGCGCGATCAGCGCCGACGTCATCTCGGCGGACATGCCGTACAGCACGCACATGGCCGTTACGTCGCGGGCCTTGACCGCTGAGCCGCCGCCTTCGATCCGGTACATGGTGGACCGGGACCACTCCAGCGCCTCGCCGGCAGCTTCCAAGGACAGCCCGGCCTCTTCGCGGCCCTGCTTCAGATACCGCCCGAGTTGCCTGCGCGGTATGGACGACCCCGCATGGGTTATGCGGCCCCCTTGTCTCAGATTGAAGCAATCCGTCCATCGAACCTGCGACTGATTCTCGATGGTTCGCAGGAATGGGACAACCACCATGACATGTGTCAACGTAAATCATTGCACGATCACGCTCGGCGACAGAGAGTGTCCTCAAGGCGAACTTGCTCGACAGTGAATCGGCTGCCGCGGGCTCGCCCCGGGGCCGCTCTGCCTCCCCCGTGGTGGAGCGGCCCGCTCCCAGGGTTCGGGGTCCGGGTCGTGGAGGGGACGAGTAGGTCGCGGCCCGGACTCCCTCGGCAGGCAGGAGGGGCGCGATGCTCAGCGATGACGACGCCGACCTGACCCTTCCACGGCACAGGCCGCATCGGTCGAGGCGCTTCCCCGGTGGTCGGAAGTGTGCGTGCCCCTCCTGCCGCACCGCCCGCAAGCCGAAGCGTGCGACCAGCGCGCCTGAGCGGCCGATCACCGGCATCAGCTCGTCGCCAGTCCCCCGGATGCCGCCACCCTTCGATCACCTCTGGAACGCCCCGACGCAGATCAATTGGACGCTGGCCGCCGAGCTGGTGACCCGCAGGCAGGAGATGACGCATGAGCAGCCTCAGCAATCAGGCCGCCCCACCTCTCAAGGGGCCGGCGCCGAACCGACCTCGGGTCACTCGGGACGAGCAGAAGCCGCACACCCCGCTTCGCCCTATGTGGTTCTGCCGGGTGGACGGTCAGCACTGGCCCTGCGCCGAGGCCAAGCTCCGGCTGAGGCTTGAGTTCGAGGACAACGCGCCCGGACTGTCCATCTACCTGGCGGGCATGTTCTACGAGGCGACCAAGGACTTGTACCACCTGAACCCTCACGATGGGCCGACCCCGCAGGCGCTGTACGAGCGCTTCGTTGCGTGGGGGCCATACCGGAAGTCCGCCGCCGAGCCCTCCGAGGGGGCCGACGACGCGTAGATTCCGGCCGCCCCGATACGCCCGGCCTGGTCGCCTCCCGTGGAAAGCAGACGACCAGGCCGGGGTGAAGGTGCGCCACCGGCGCGGGGACCGCATCCCCGCAGGCAGTACACCGAAAGGAGATCGTCTCATGACGATCAAGAATCCGCTCGACCTGTACGAGGTCGACACCACCGGCGTCAACCTCCGGAAGCTCTGCGGAGGCGGCATCACCAACACGATGGAGAGCTGCGTCGCCGCCGCCATCCTGCCCGGCAGCGAGGACGCCATCATCCTTGGCGACTCGAAGCTGGGTGCCGACTCGCCGACCCTGCGGTTCAGCCGCGGCGAGCTGGACAACTTCTTCGCCGCGTACCAGGCCGGCGAAATCGTCTGATCGACCAGGGCTGGCCGCGCACGATGCGCGGCCAGCCCGCCTTTAGGGGGGAACAATGGCGCTGGTGACGCATCACTGGCACGCTTACGAGCCGTGGATTGGTCCACACCAGTTCTTCGGGCGGGAGCATGACCCGGAGCGGCGGCCCGGTCCAACTCCTGGCGACCTCGGAACGGCTGCGTTCATCCGCGCATCGACGCCGCCGCTGGAGAACGGCCACTACCTGCTGCGACGCGAGACAACACGGGAGCGGACGTGGACCGACGTACAGGGCGCGCTCGACTGGCTTACTAGCACCTACGCCCAACAGCCACCCGACGCCACGCTCAGCTACGTAGACCCGGCGGCACGACTGGAGCACTCCCGGACAGGTCTAGAGGGCGGCAGCGACGCCATCTGGCACTACACCGTGAGCCTGAGCGCCAACCGGGTTGTCGTGTACGCGGTCATCTGTTGCCCGCACCGCCACCACACCAGGACGCCTTGCCCCCTCCCGCCGAACTGACCTTCGACACTGGGAGAAGCACATGTCCCTCGAAATGATTCTCGGCCCCGAGGCTGCCAACGCCATTCCCGGCGAATGGCCCGAGCACCCGTACACACTGAGGCTCCCGAGCGGCAGCCCACTCGGGCGGGTGGTCAACGCGCAGACGATCCGAGGTTTCCTCGACGCCGGCTGCGCACCGAGCAACTACGTGAACGTGTTCCACAAGGGCGAAGGGCTGCACCCGGCCCGCTTCACCGCCGACGATCGGGTTGCGCCAGCCTCCGTACAGCTCTTGCTCGACCAGGGCTGCACCATCCAGCTCCGCGAGCTGAATCGCTGGTTCCCGCCCTTGAGCGCAATCTGTGCGAGCATCCAGGCAGAGACCGGCTATCCGGGGTACGTCACGGCTTTCATCACCCCGCCCAGCAAGCAGGGTCTTGACTACCACTGGGACCAGTACCTCGGGATCGTGGTGCAACTCCAGGGGACGAAGACGTGGGAGCTGTTCAATCCCAAGGTCGACGCGCCCTACCGCGACCACTCCATGTCGACGAACCTGTGGCAGGACGACTGGGTCAAGCAGTGGCAGGAGGACGGCCCGTACCAGACGGTCGAGCTGACCCCCGGCGACATCCTCATGCTGCCGCGAGGCTGGGTGCACAACCCGCACTCGCGCAACTCCGTCGAGACTAGCGTGCACCTGACCTTCGTACTGAAGGAGCGCGTACCGCTGTGGGTGGCCGAGCGACTGATTAGCAGTGCAATCAACGATCCCCGGTTCCGCACCGTCATTCCGCCATCAGAGCTTGGCCCCGACCGGATGCCGGCAACCGTCGAGGACACGCGTTCGCTGATGATCGACTACCTCGCCGGCCTGAACGTCGAGGAGATGTCGGGGGCGCTGCGGCGCGCTGCTCAGCAGGAAACCAGCCACGCCACGCTGTGACTACCGCGCAAGGCCCCCGGCGCCGACTGGCTGGGGGCCTTGCCGCGTCTCTACACTTCCAGCTACTTCCACCTCGGCACCGGCACGATCCGACCGGGCGCGAACTTCTCTCCCGGCATGACGACGATGTGGGTCACGAGCGCCAGCAGGGCCTCACGCCTTCCAGCAGGAGTGAACGGCCCGAGTCAATCGCTCCCGCCGAGCCCGGTCCGGTGACGCGGGAGACAGGGCGGCTGCGGCAGGTGAGATCGGCGCGGAAGCGGGAAGGTCCCGATCGGTACGCGCCGGCAGAGCCGACCCCGATCCGGTCGGACGACCCGGATGACACCAACGGCGACGTACGCTTGTCGAACTGTGTCGACCAGGGGGTGTGGGTGCGAACTCGGACAGCCGTGGCAGGCGGAGTGGCGCTCATCCTCATCGCCGTGATCGGAATCTGGCTCGTCGTGCAGCAGGCCGGCGACCGTCTCCAGTTGCCCCTGGCGCGCAAGTGCACCGTCCAGGCCGACGGCCGGGTGGCGTTGGACGCCGACCAGATGGCCAACGCGGCGACCATCGCGGCGATCGGGGCGCAGCGCGGCATGCCCGAGCGGGCCGTCGTGGTCGCACTGGCCACCGCGTACCAGGAGTCGGGGCTGCGCAACCTCGCCGACGGCGACCGCGACTCGGTCGGACTGTTCCAGCAGCGGCCGAGTCAGGGGTGGGGCACCGAGGCGCAGATCCGCGACCCGCGGTACGCGGCGAAACGCTTCTACGCGGCGCTGAAGAAGGTGCGCGGCTGGGAGGAGATGCGGGTCACCGACGCCGCCCAGCGGGTGCAGCGCTCGGCGTTCCCCGAGGCGTACCAGAAGTGGGCCGACGAGTCCGAGGTGCTCAGCAGGGCGCTGCTGGGCGAGGCCACCAGCGCCGTCGCCTGCACCGTGGGGCGTACCCCGGTGATGCGTGGCGCGGCCGCCGCCGCGCAGCTGACCCGCAACCTGAAGTTGGACTGGGGGTTGTCGGGCGCCGACCCGGGCGACCAGATCGGCCTGACGGTGCCCGCGGCCGACCAGCGTGACGGCTGGCGGTACGCGCACTGGCTGGTCTCGCACGCCCAGGACCACGGGGTGAAGCGGGTCCGTTTCGGCGACCTGGAGTGGACCGCCCGGGACGGCACCTGGGGGCCGGTCGACGGCGAGCGGGGCCCGGTCGGGCAGGTGCTGGCGGAGGTCTTCGCCGAGGGGTGAGGCGCCCGGATCTCGCATGTAACCGGCAGTCACCGCACAATCGGGCATTACACCGCAGGACGCCCAATTGATCAGGACCTCGTTTGTCAGCCGCGACCGGCGAGCCGGCGGCGGGCCTTCTCCCGGATCCGCTCCGGCAGGTCCTCCGCGTCGAGCAGCCGGGGCAGCAACTCCGGCTCCAGGGTGGTCGCCCGGAACACCTCGCCGATGGTGACCCCGTGCGCGGGACGCTCCACCACCTCGACCGGGTCGCCGGCGCCCACCTCACCCTCGCGCAGCACCCGCAGGTACGCCCCCGGGCTGGCGCGGACCGTGAAGCGCCGGATCAGGTCCGGCACCCCCCAGAAGCCGGCGAACGTCGTGCACGGGGTGCGCGGAATCGTCACCTGGAGCAGTGCCGTGCCGACCGCCCACTGCTCGCCGATGACCGCCCCGGTCACGTCCACCGCGTAGGTGGTCAGGTTCTCGCCGAAGCCCCCCGAACGGATCGTCCGGCCGATCTCGGCCGACCACCACGCGGCGTCCTCCTCGGCGTACGCGTAGACGGCCTGGTCCGCCCCACCGTGCACGGGCCGCTCGCCGATGAAGTCGCCGGCGAGACCCTCGACGAGCACCGGCACCGGCCCGTCGACCGGCCGCTTGTCGATGCCGGTACGACCGCTCGCGTCGCCGGCCCACTCCGCCTCGGTCACGATCCCGAGGTTCACCGCTGCCACCCTGCCCGTCATGACGGTCAGCCTAACGGCGGGGCAGCACTCAGCCCTTGACTGCGCCGGCGACGAGGCCGGAGACCATCCGTCGCTGCACCAGCAGGAAGAAGATGATGACCGGCAGCGTGAACAGGGTGGAGGCGGCCATGACCGGTCCCCAGTTGGTGTCGTCGCGGCCGAAGAAGAAGGTCATCGCCACCGGCAGCGTGTAGCGACCCTGGTCGTTGATGAACGTCAACGCGAAGATCAGCTCGTTCCACGCGGTGATGAAGGAGAAGATGCTGGTGGCGACCAGGCCGGGCGCGACCAGCGGGAACAGCACCCGCCGGAACGTCTGGGCCCGGCTGGCGCCGTCGATCGCCGCCGCCTCCTCCAACTCCTTGGGCACCGCGGCGACGAAGCCGCGCAGCATCCAGACCGCGAACGGCAGCGAGAAGCCGAGGTACGTGAGGATCAGGCTGGGCAGGGTGTTGTAGAGCCCCAGCCGCTGGATCATCAGGAACAGTGGGATGACAAGCGCCTCCAGCGGAATCATCTGCACCACGAGCAGCATGATCAGGAAGCTGGTCCGCAGCCTGAAGCGGAACCGGGCCACCGCCGTCGCCGCGAGCAGGGCGACCAGGCCGCTGAGCACCACCGTCGAGATCGCGACGATCGCGCTGTTGAGGAAGAAGTCGAGGAAGCTCACACCCGGGATCAGGTTGCCGGTCAGGATCTCCCGGTAGTGCGCCAACGTCGGGTGGGCCGGCACCGGCTGCGGGGTCGACGAGAAGATCTCGCTGCTCGGCTTCAGCGAGGTGGAGATCATCCAGTAGACCGGGAACGCCGCGAAGAGCGCGACCAGCAGCCCGGCGACGTTGAGGGCGACCTTCTTCACGACTCGTCCTCCTGCCTGAGCACCATCCGTACGTAGAAGCCGGTCACCACGAGCAGGATCAGCGTGAGGATCACCGCGATGGCCGCGCCGAGCCCGTACTTCGGCGGCGGCGAGAAGGCTTCGGCGTACGAGTAGATGGAGAGCATGAACGTGGGCCGGTCCTGGGTGCCGCCGGCCAGCACGAACTGCTGGGTGAAGACCTTGAAGTCCCAGATCGTGGAGAGCACGATCAGGATCCCGAAGACCGGGCGCAACAGCGGGAACGTGATCTTCCAGAAGACCCGCCACGGGCTGGCGCCGTCCACCCGGGCCGCCTCGTGCAACTCACTCGGCACGCTCTTCAGGCCGGCGAGCACGCTCACCGCGATGAACGGGAACGAGTGCCACACCACCACCAGGGTGAGGATGGCGAAGAACAGCAGCGGCGAGTTGAACCAGCCGTAACCCGTCCAGTCGCTACGACCGAACAGGGCGTTGGACAGCCCGTCCGGCAGCGCGTTGAACAGCCACGTGACCAGGCCGCTCGTGTCGTCGAAAATCCACTTCCAGACGATCGTGCCGGTCAGCGCCGGGGTGGCCCAGGCGAGCATCACGCAACTGGCCACGAAGGTCGCCATCTTGCGACCGAGCCGGTTCAGCAGCAGCCCGACGAGGGTGCCGAGGACCATGGTGAGCAGCACGTTGGCCGCGGCGAACAGGACCGTGTTGCGCAGCACGGTCAGGAAGAACGGGTCGGAGAGGATGTCGGCGTAGTTGCCGAGCCCCACCCACGGCCACTCCCGGTCGCCGCGCAACTGCCGGACGCTGTTGAGGCGGTAGAAGGACATCGTCACCACCTGGCCGAGCGGCCAGAGCAGCAACACCCCGATGATCACCAGTGCGGGCAGGAGCAGCAGGTAGGGCAGGCGGTCCACCCGGCGACGCCGCCGCGCGGGGGTCTCCCGCGCGGCGGCGTTCTCCGGCACCTCGGTCAGCGTGGTCACTTGGCGTTGAGGATGCTTTCCATCTCGGCGGCCGCGTCGGCGGTGGCCTTCTCGACCGTCTTCTGACCCTTCATGACCGAGCTGTTCATCGCCTGGGTCACCGTCTTCGTCCGGCTGACCTCCACCCACTTCGGGGTGAGCGGCGTGAGCTTGGTGTTCTGCATGGTGGTGGCGAACGCCGCCATCACCTTGTCGTTGGCGTACGTGTCACCGGCGACCAGATCCTGGTAGACCGGGAAGAAGCCGAGGCTGCTCGCGAAGCTCTGCGAGTTCTTCTTGTTCAGCAGCACGGTCAGGTAGTCCCAGGCCAGGTCCTGACGCTCGCTGTCCTTCCAGATCGCCACGTCCGAGCCGCCCGCGAAACCGGGCGCGGCCTTGCCGTCCGGGCCGGGGATCGGGAACGTGCCCCAGACCTTCTCGATCTCGGGGTTGTCCTTCTTGATGGCACCCTGCTGCCAGCTGCCGGCGAACGCCATCGCGGCCTTGCCGGTGGCGAACTGCGTGCGCGCGTCGATCTCGTTCCACCCGGCGGCGGCCGGCGGGGCCACCTTGTGCACGGTCACCAGGTCGGTCCAGTACTTGACGGCCCGCTGCGCCTCCGGCGTCGTGTAGCCGGACTTCCAGGTGCCGCCCTGGTTGCTGGCGATCTCGCCGCCGGCGCCCCAGAGGAAGGAGTAGAAGGGCAGCTCGGAGTTGCCCGGCAGCGCGATGCCGTAGGTGCCCGGCTTCTTCGCCTGCACGGTCTTGGCCGCGGTCACCAGCTCGTCCCACGTCTTCGGCGGCTGCACGCCGGCCTCGGCGAACCAGTCGGTGCGGTAGTAGATGGCCCGCACGCCCGCGTACCACGGCACGCCGTACTGCTTGCCGTCGAGCTGCGCGTTGCGCACCAGGTCGGGCAGCAGATCCTTGCTGTCGGCCCAGCCGCCCATCCGCCCGCTCACGTCGGCGAGCGCCTCCTGGGCCGCCCAGCCCTGGGTCTCGGTGTTGCCCAGCTCGGTGATGTCCGGCCCCTCGCCCCCGGCGAGCGCGGCCTGGAACTTCTTGGGCGCCTCGAGCCAGGGAATGTACTGCACCACCACGTCGGTGTCGGGGTGCTTCTGGCGGAACTCGGTTTCGACCCCGTCGAGGAAGGCGTTCTGCGCCTCGCCGCCCTCGCCCATCATCCAGACCGTGAGCTTGCTGTCGTCGGCAGCCTCGTCACCGGAGCCCCCGCAACCGGTCAGCACCATCGCGGCCGAGGCCACCATGGCGGTGACCGGGGCCAGCCGCTTCCACCTGTTCACGCCACTTCTCCCCTCGCGCCGCCTGGAACTAACCTTCTCCGCCGCACCTTAGTACGAAGAATTCCTTTACGACAGTGGGAGGTGTCGCGACCGTACCGCAGCAGCCCGAGCGGTGACGCCGCGACATCGGGCCGAAGTCGGGCACTCCAGCACGAAAAAGCGCCCGGCCGATGGCCGGACGCTCTTTCCATGCAGTGCGATGCAACCAGGTGATACCGGGTTGTTATCGGGTGACGCTGCGGCGACGACCCACACCGGCCACCAGCGCGACCGCGATGGCCGCCAGGACGACCTGCACCAGCAGCTCCGTCCAGTCGATGCCGGCGGTCTCGGTCGCGATACCCATCGCCCGCGCCAGCACCGTGCCCAGCAGGGCGGCGCCCACACCGATCAGCAGGTGCAGCCAGATCGGCATGTTCTGCCGGCCCGGAACGACCAGGCGGCCGAGCGCGCCGACGATGAGACCAACAACGATCGCAGTGATGATGCCCCACACGGTGAGCTCCACGGTCGCCCTCCTTCTAAGAATGTCTGACACACGATGTGTGTGCTTCCTGTCGTGACCGCTAAGTGCCCGACCGGCGGAAAATCCAAACCGACTTTGTCCACCAGACGATCACGACTTGGCCTACCTGGGCAGGTTCCGCGCTCCCCGCCCGCCCACGATCGCGGTGGCCCGCCCAAGATCGCGCTCGAACATGGAAGTAGTGGCCTCGTCTGCCCACCGAGGCCACTACTTCATGGGTCCAGCACGATCATGAGCGCGCCCGCGGGGCCGAGGCTCTCGTCGGCCACCGCCCTCCCGTACGGCCGATCCTGGGCGGCCTATCCCGGGCGGCCCGGCAGGCGGGGCGCACGGGCAGGAACGCCGATGGGCGCCCGACCTGTCGGTCGGGCGCCCATCGAAGTGTCGCGGTGGTACGGGGTGTTGCGGGTGTCAGTGGGTGACGCTGCGACGGCGACCCACACCGGCCACCAGCGCGACCGCGATGGCCGCGACGACGACCTGCACCAGCAGCTCGCCCCAGTCGATGCCGTTGGTCTCGGTGGCGATGCCGATGGCCCGGGCCAGGACGGTGCCCAGCAGGGCGGCGCCCACACCGATCAGCATGTGCAGCCACATGGGCATGTTCTGCCGACCCGGGACGACCAGGCGGCCGAGCGCGCCGACGATGAGACCAACAACGAGCGCAGTGATGATGCCCCACACGGTGAGCTCCACGGTCGCCCTCCTTCAACGAATGTCTGACACACGGTGTGTGTGCTTCCTGTCGTGGCGGCTAAGTGCCCGGCCGGCCAAAAATCCAAACCGACTCACGTCAGGCGACAGTGTCAGACGTCGATGCTCGGAGGGTGCGTCGGTTGGTGCCCGGGCGCGTCCCCACAGGTAGGAGGCCATCTCGTCGGGCCTTGGATCCCCGACAGGTGCCGGAAAAATTCCTCCACGGGCCGCCGGTTCAGAGCCGACGCACCGGTGCCGGGGTCACTTCTTTCCGGCGGCCTTGCCGTCACCGGAGTCGGACGACAGGGCGGCGATGAACGCCTCCTGCGGCACCTCGACCCGGCCGACCATCTTCATCCGCTTCTTGCCTTCCTTCTGCTTCTCCAGCAGCTTGCGCTTACGGCTGATGTCACCGCCGTAGCACTTCGCGAGCACGTCCTTGCGGATCGCGCGGATGGTCTCCCGGGCGATGACCCGGCTGCCGATGGCCGCCTGGATCGGCACCTCGAACTGCTGGCGCGGGATGAGGGTACGCAGCTTGGCGGCGATGGTGACGCCGTAGTTGTACGCCTTGTCCTTGTGCACGATGGCGCTGAACGCGTCGACCGGCTCGCCGTGCAGCAGGATGTCCACCTTCACCAGGTCGGACGCCTGCTCGCCGGAGGGCTCGTAGTCCAGCGACGCGTACCCCTTGGTACGGCTCTTCAACTGGTCGAAGAAGTCGTAGATGATCTCCGCGAGGGGCAGCGTGTAGCGCAGTTCCACCCGGTCGGCGGACAGGTAGTCCATGCCGAGCAGGGTGCCGCGCCGGCCCTGGCACAGCTCCATCACGGCACCCACGTAGTCGTTGGGCGTCAGGACGGTGGCCCGTACGACCGGCTCGTACACCTCGGCGATCTTGCCGGTGGGGTACTCGCTGGGGTTGGTCACGACGATCTCGGCGCCGTCGTCGGTGATCGCCCGGTACACCACGTTGGGCGCGGTGGAGATCAGGTCGAGGTTGTACTCGCGCTCCAGGCGCTCCCGGATGATCTCCAGGTGGAGCAGGCCGAGGAAGCCGCAGCGGAAGCCGAAACCGAGCGCGCCGGAGGTCTCCGGCTCGTAGTCCAGGGCCGCGTCGTTGAGCTTGAGCTTGTCCAGTGCCTCGCGCAGGTTCGGGTAGTCGGACCCGTCGATCGGGTAGAGGCCGGAGTAGACCATCGGCTTCGGGTCCTTGTAGCCACCCAGCGGCTCGGCGGCCGGCCGGCTGTTGATGGTGACCGTGTCACCGACCCGGGACTGCCGGACGTCCTTCACGCCGGTGATCAGGTAGCCGACCTCGCCGACGCCGAGCGCCTCGGCCTTCACCATCTCCGGCGAGATGACGCCGATCTCCAGCAGCTCGTGCACCGCGCCGGTGGACATCATCTTGATCCGGTCGCGGGCGCTGATCCGGCCGTCGATGACGCGGACGTACGTGACGACGCCGCGGTACACGTCGTACACCGAATCGAAGATCATCGCCCGGGCGGGCGCCTCGGCGTCGCCGACCGGCGGGATGAACTGCCGGACGATCTCGTCGAGCAGGTGTGGCACGCCCTCGCCGGTCTTGCCGGAGACCCGGATGCAGTCGGCGGGGTCACCGCCGATGAGGTGGGCCAGCTCCTCGGCGTACTTCTCCGGCTGGGCGGCCGGCAGGTCGATCTTGTTGAGCACCGGGATGATGCGCAGGTCGTTCTCGAGGGCCAGGTAGAGGTTCGCCAGGGTCTGCGCCTCGATGCCCTGCGCGGCGTCGACCAGCAGCACGGCCCCCTCGCAGGCGGCCAGCGACCGGGACACCTCGTAGGTGAAGTCGACGTGCCCCGGGGTGTCGATCATGTTGAGCACCGCGTGCTCACCGGCCCGCTCGCCCTCGCGGATGGTCCACGGCATGCGAACGGCCTGGCTCTTGATGGTGATGCCGCGCTCGCGCTCGATGTCCATCCGGTCCAGGTACTGGGCGCGCATCTGCCGCGGGTCGACCACGCCGGTGAGCTGCAGCATCCGGTCGGCCAGGGTCGACTTCCCGTGGTCGATGTGGGCGATGATGCCGAAGTTCCGGATGCGACCGGGGTCGGTGGCACCAGGGGCGTTCGCGCCGGGATCGAGCTTCGGTGGCACAGCGGTCCGTTCTGGTCGGCTGACGTGAACAGGCCGGCGCGCCGCCGACCCCCTCCATGTTCCCATGCCGCCGGGGTGCGCCCACTGCGCGGGCGACGGATCGGCCCCGGGGACCTCGCTCCGGCGGCGGCTCCACGAAGAGCGCGGCCAGCCGGGGCAGCCGCCGGCGCGCCTCCTCCTCGTCGTCGAAGTCCCAGAAGTCGTTGAGGTCCGGTGTGCGCACCGGCTCGCGGTCCGCCGGCAGTTCCGTCGCGGTGGCCTTGCGGTACGCGTCCCACGGCACCGACAGCATCTGCTCGGCGGAGAACTCCTCCCCGCTGAGTGCGGCCGCCCGCACCTGGGGCAGTTCGGCCAGCGAGTCCGGATCGGCGACCGCGCCGGCGAAGACCGCCCGCCCCTGCGTCATCAGCCAGCCCCGGAAGTGCTCGAACCCGTCCGCCGAGGCACCGCCGTTGATCAGGTAGGCGGCGCCCCACAGGTCCGCCTTGTGCGAGGCGGCCAGCACCCGCGTCTGGTGCCGGGCGTACCCGACGATGTCCTCCGGGTCGCGCTCGGTGAGCAGCGCGACGGCCCGCGCGGCCACCGGGCCGGGCTCTCCCCCACCGCCGGCCCGCGCCTGGTCGATCAGCTGCCAGAAGTCCTCGGTCCTCATGGCTTGGCAGTCTGGCAGTGTCGCCGCGCGTCGCGCACGCACCCCGGGGCAGCATGGTGGGGTGTCCCCCACGCCGCTGCCTCCGGTGCCGTACCACGCGAGCGCGCTGCGCCCGTCGTGGCCCGCGCTGCCGGCGGCGCTGCGGGCCGCGGTCGCCGACCGGCTCGGCGCGCCGGTGGTCGCCGTCCGGGTCGCCGGCGCCGGCTTCACCCGGGGCTTCGCCGCCGTGCTCAGCACGGCCGACGGTGGTCGGGCCTTCGTCAAGGCGGCACCCGCCGCCGAGCAACCGCACCTGGTCGAGGGGTACGCCCGGGAGGCCGCGATCCTGGACCGGCTGCCGGCCGGCCTGCCGGCGCCCCGCCTCCGGTGGAGCCTGTCCGAGGCCGGCTGGTTCGTGCTCTGCACCGACGCCGTCGACGGCCACACCCCACGCCTGCCCTGGACGGTGGCCGAGCTGGACGCCACGCTCGCCGGGTACGCGCAGGTCGCCGCCGCGCTGGCCGACCCGCCGGCCCCGCTGACCGCGCTCGGCCTGCCGCACCTGGCCGACCTGGCCCGCTCGGACATTCTCTGGTGGGAGGAGGTCGCCGCCGGACGCGAGCCGTCACCCCCGATGCCCGCACCGGCGCGGGGCCGGCTGGCCGAGCTGGTGGCGCTGGAGTCCCGCCTGCCCGGGTACGCCGCCGCGGCGACCGGGCTGATCCACGGCGACCTGCGGGTGGACAACGTGCTGATCGGCGCGGACGGCCGGGCCTGGTTCTGTGACTGGACCTGGTTCTGCCACGGGCCGCCCTGGTGGGATCTGGCCGGCTTGCTGCTCACCGCGTACGCCGGCGGGCTGGACGCGGACCGGCTCTTCGCCGCGCACCCGGCGTGCGCGGACGCACCCCCGGACGCGCTCGACGCCACGCTGGCCGCGCTGGCCGGCTACTACCTGACCGGGGCCGAGGCGGCACCGGTGACGGCCTCGCCGCACCGGTCGGCGCACCAGCGGTGGAGCGGCGAGCAGGCGCTCGACTGGCTCGCCCACCGCCAGGGCTGGCGGTGACAGCGGCCCGGGCGGACGCGGTTCGGGCCGAGCCGTTTTGGCTCGTCCGGGGCGACCTGGTAACCTGGCTCTTCGCGCAGCGATGACGCATGTTCGTCATCCAGCGCACAAGCTGACCAACCCGAGCTATCAAGACGAGGCTGTCGCGTGGCGAACATCAAGTCCCAGATCAAGCGCAACCGGCAGAACGAGAAGGCCCGGCTGCGCAACAAGTCGGTCAAGTCGTCGCTGAAGACCGCCGTCCGGAAGTTCAACGAGGCTGCCGAGGCCGGTGACGTCGAGAAGGCCACCGCGCTCATGCAGGACGCCTCGCGCAAGCTGGACAAGGCCGTCAGCAAGGGCGTGATCCACTCCAACCAGGCCGCGAACCGCAAGTCCGCGATCGCGAAGCGCGTGGTGGCGCTGTCCGCCTGACGATCTACCGTCAGACTGATTCGGAAAGCCCCGGACCCCGGTCCGGGGCTTCCGTGTGTCTGTAGGGGTGTCCGCCGCCGGGGCGGGAGTGCCGGTAGGCGTGGTCGCCGCCGGGGCGGGAGTGCCCGCAGCCGGCGCGAGTGCCGGTGGGCCGGTCGGAGTCAGTCCGACGGGTCGGGGTGGCGGGGCGGCGGCACGGGGTCGGCGCTGATCACCACGCCCGTCACGCTGTGCGGCATCCACTCGACTCGGGCGCGGCCGACGACCGGTTCCATCTGCCGGCGGAAGCGGTCCCGTTCCTGCTCGGGCACGAGCGCGGCGGACCGGACCACGACCGCGGCCACCATGTCGTTGAGCTTGACCATCGCCGCCACCACCGCGGGCAGCACCAGCACCGACCACCAGGTGACCAGCTCGGCGAGGGCGAGCAGCACCGCCAGGGCGATGGCACCCTCGAAGAAGAGGAAGCACAGCACTCCCCCGGGGTTGACGAACCGCAGGCCGAGGAGTCGGGCGTACAGCGGCCGGTAACGCTCCTCCTCGGCGGGGATGGTGGCCCACGCCGTGCGGTTCGGCCCCGTCACCGGGTGCTGCCCTGCCGGGCCGCCGCGACCGAGAAGACGGCGCGCTCCAGGGCGTACGCCCGGTCGTCGGAGCCGCCCTTCACCGCCGCGTTGCACTCGGCGGCGACCTGCATGGCCCGGACCAGGCCCTCCGGCGTCCAGCCTCGGCCCTGCCGCTGCGCCCGCTCGATCTTCCAGGCGGGCATCCCGAGGCTGCTGGCCAGCTGGTACGGGTTGCCCCGCCCGGCCGACGCCACCCGGGCCACCGTGCGCACCCCGTCGGCCAGGGCGTCGGCGATGGGCACCGGATCGACGCCGACGTGCAGGGCCCAGCGCAGCGCCTCCAACGCGGCCGGCACGTCGCCGACCATGGTGGCGTCCGCCACCGTGAAGCCGGTCACCTCGACCCGGCCCCGGTAGTAGCGGGAGACCGTGTCGGCGCCGATCCGCCCGTCGGTGTCGGCGACCAGTTGGGAGCAGGCGGCGGCCAACTCGCGCAGATCGTTGCCGACGGCCGCGATGAGGGCCTCGGCGGCGTCGTCGGTGCACTTGCCACCGGCCCGGCGGATCTCGTCCCGGACGAAGGCCACCCGGTCGCGGTGCCCCTTGAGCTTGGCCGCCGGGACGACCGTCGCGCCGGCCGCCCGCAGCCCGTCGGCGAACGCCTTGCCCTTGGCGCCGCCCAGGTGCAGGACCAGCAGTTGCACGTCCGGGTCGGGGTTCTTCGCGTACGCCAGCAGGGCGGTGACCAGGTCCTTGCGGGCGTCCTGGCCGGAGCGCAGGATCAGCAGCCGCCGACCGCCGAACAGTGACGGGCTGAGCATCTCGGCGATCTCGCCGACGGTGAGCGCGCTGGCCTGGTATTCGCGGACGTCCACCTCGGGGTCGACGCCGCGAACCTTCGCGACAGCTTCGGTGACCGCGCGCGTGGCGAGCAGTTCCTCGTCGCCGAGGACGAGCAGAATGGGGGCGAGGCTGGCGGGGGTCACGCCGCCCATATTCGCACGGCCCGGGGTGCGATCGTGCCTGGTCATTCGGCGCTCAGTCGGCGTAGCCCGCACACAGTGCAAATCCAGACATTCACCTCAATTAACCATCTAATTGGCAATACACCCGCCATTTGCTTCGGTGGTGTGCAATTTCCACCGCCCTTCCCCGGCCGGCTCATGGTCGGTGCCCAGGTAGCACCCCTCGACGGGCTACGGCCAGGCCGTCGCCCGAGCGGATCGCCGCCACGTCGCCGTCGGTGTCGGTCCGCAACACCCGGGCACCGCCCCTGCTGAGCCGGGTGAGCAGCCCCAGGTTCGGGTGCCCGTAGGTGTTACCGGCGCCGACCGGCACCAGCGCGACGGAGGGCCGTACCTCGTCGAGGAACCGGAGATCCTGGTACGCCGAACCGTGGTGGGCGACCTTCAACACGTCCGCCCGCAACTGACCGGGCGCCGCCCGCGCCACCATCGCGTGCTGCTCCTCGGTCTCCGCGTCGCCGGGCAGCAGGATCCGCACTCCGGCGACCGTGGCACGCAGCACCAGCGAGTTGTTGTTGGGGTCGGACCTGGTGCCCGCCAGTGGGTACGGCGGGCCGAGCACCAGCAGGTCGACGCCACCGACCGGATGACGAGCACCGGCCACGGTGGTCAGTAGCGTGGCCCGCCCACCGGTCGCCGCCGCGCGCACCAGATCCCGCCCCTCCACCGGCTCCGCCGACGGCGGCATCAGCACGGCACCCACCCGTCGCCCCCGGAACACCCCGGCCACCCCCCCCACGTGGTCGGCGTGGAAGTGGCTGATCACCAGCAGCGGCACCTCCCGTACGCCGAGTCGACGCAGGCAGCCGTCCACCGCGCCCGGCTCCGGCCCGGCGTCCACCACCACGGCCCGACCGGGTTCGACCGGCAGCACCAGGGCGTCGCCCTGGCCCACCGCGCAGGCCACCACGACCCATCCCGGCGGCGGCCAGCCGGCAGCCACCAGCCGGACCGGAAGGGCGCCCAGCACGGCGGCGACACCGACCACCGCGACCAGTCGCCGTACGAGTGGCCGTCGCACCGCGACCAGCAGCGCGACGGTCAGCCCGGCCAGCAGGAGAGCACCCGGCACCCCGCCCGGCCACGGCAGGGTGCCGCCCGGCAGCCGGGCGCCGTGGCGGGCGATGACGACCAGCCACCACGCTGGCCAACTGGCCAGCCACGCCGCGAACTCGGCGCCGGCCGGCCAGATCGGCGACACGGTGGCCGCCACCACGCCCAGGATGGTGGCCGGCGCGATGGCCGGCACCGCCAGCAGGTTGGCCGGCACGGCCACCAGGCTGACGGTGCCGGAGATCCCGGCGACGACCGGCCCGCAGGCCAGTTGCGCGGCCGCGGGAACGGCCAACGCCTCGGCCACCCCGGGCGGAACGCCCCGCCGCCGCAGCCCGTCCCGCCAGCGCGGTGCGAGCAGCAGCAGACCACCCGTCGCCAGTACGGACAGCGCGAACCCGGGATCGCCGGCCAACTCCGGGTCGACCAGTACCAGCACGGTGATCGCGGCGGCCAGCGCCGGCAGAGCCGCCCGGGGACGGCCGGCGGCGAGCGCGGCGAGCCCGATCGCCCCCATCGTGGCGGCCCGTACGACGCTCGGTGACGGGCGGACCAGGATGACGAAACCGACCAGCGCGACCCCGCAGAGCCCGGCGGCGAGCCACGGGCCGGCCCGCGCCCACCGGGCCAACAGCAGGACGGCACCCACCACGATGGCCACGTTCGAGCCGGAGACGGCGTTCAGGTGCGTCATGCCGGTGGCTTG
The DNA here is from genome assembly GCF_040654415.1 of Micromonospora sp. NPDC050695. Classification (NCBI taxonomy): domain Bacteria; kingdom Bacillati; phylum Actinomycetota; class Actinomycetes; order Micromonosporales; family Micromonosporaceae; genus Micromonospora; species Micromonospora sp. NPDC050695. The sequence continues at coordinate 51,896 of NZ_JBFAHZ010000019.1, read as the reverse complement.
GAAGTCCTCCTCGACGGCGGGCGGCAACCGGCTGGTGTCTCCCACAACCAGCCCGGGCAGCAGCCCGCCCGGATCGTCGGGGAGCGGCGCGCAGGCCCGTTGCAGGCCGGCACGCAGCGTCCCGGCGGCGCGCTGCGCCCACGACGACGCACCCTGTCGCACGGGCGGGCCGTTGGTGCTGAGCACCGCACCGGTCAGGTCACCGCCGCGCGGAAGGCCGAGGCGGCCGTCGGCGGTGAGGCGCTGCCCGGGGAGCAACCCTCGCCAGGCCGGGTCGGTGGCCAGGACCAGAAGCCGCACCGGCGCGCGGACCCGCCGGCCGTCCGGGCCGGTGAGCCGAGTCAGCTCGGTCGACACCAGCAGCATGCCGGGACGTCCGGCGGAACGGATCGGACGCGGATCGTCCCGGACGATCAGATCGGCCGTGACCGGGGCGCGCTGCTCGGCCAGGGCACGAATCGGCGGCGCGTCCCGGACGGCGAGCCGGGCGGTGGTGGCCGCCGCGCCGCAGACCAGCCCGAGGCCGACCGCGACGGCGATCCAGCCGTACCGGCGGGTGGCGGCGCGGGGTTGACCGAGGCGGCCAACCAGGTGCAGGGCGCCGCACGAGGTCAGGACGGCCGCCGTCCCGGCCGCCAGCAGGAGCGGGCGGCTGCCGACATGCAGGCCGGCGAGCGTGGTGAGCCACACGGCCATGGCCAGCCCGGCCAGCCGCAGATCCGGTGGTGCGGGCTGCGCCTCGGCGACGGGCGGTGACGAGCCGGACCTGCTCACACCGTCACCAGATCCTTGAGCTGCTCGTAGCGGGCATCCCCGATCCCGTCGACCTGGCGCAGGTCGCCGACGGCCTTGAACCCGCCGTGCTGCTCGCGGTGGGTGAGGATGCGCTGGGCGAGCACCGGCCCGACCCCGGGCAGCGCGTCGAGTTGGGCGAGGGTGGCGGTGTTGAGGTTCAGCGGCCCGGCCGCGGGCGCCGCCCCACCCGCGGCCGGGGCCGCCGCACCGCCCGGCACCGGTGGGGGCGTCACCCCGACGACGATCAGCTCGCCGTCGGTGACCTTGCGGGCCGGGTTGAGCAGCGCCACGTCGACGCCGGGCAGCGCACCGCCGGCCGCCTGCACCGCGTCGGCCAGCCGCGACCCGGCCGGCAGCCGTACCAACCCGGGCTTGCGGACCTTGCCCGCGACCGCCACCACCAGCTCACCCGCGTTGGACGCTTCGGGGGCACCCGCCGAGGTCGCGGGCACCGCCTCAGCGGCCAGCGGGGCGACCGGCTCCGCGTGCGGCCGGGACCGCCAGGCCCAGCCGGCCGCGCCCAACACCACCACCACGGCGACGACGGCCAACGCGCGCACCCCACGCCGCCCCGGGTCGAACGCTCCCGGCCCGGACAGCCGCGGCGTGGGCTGGGCCACGGGACCGTCCGACGCCACGCCCGCCTCCGGCTGCGCGGACGACACACCAACAAGGGGTACGCCAGCGGGCGGCGCTCCCGGCCGGGACGACGGCAGAGCGCCCGGCGGCTCCGTGAGCCGGTGCAGGCGCTGGCGTACCTCTGTCTCCTCGTCGTGCGACACGGCCCGACGCTATGGCGGCGGACGGCCCGGCGGGGCGCGGTGACCTCACCCTGTGGACAACCGACGCCACTGTGGACAACGCCCTGATCATGCTCCGATCTGCTAGGGAGGCGGTGCGTCGATCAGAGCTGCTACAGGTACGGCCGCGTGATGATCTCGATGGCGTGCCCCGCCGGATCGAAGAAGTAGAAGCCACGACCACCGTGTTCGCCGGCGGCGCGGGCTGGATCAGTCACGGCTTCTGCAACATGACCGAGGCGACGTCGGCCATCAGCGCCAACGCCCAGTCGAGTTGCCGGCAGTCGTTGTGTTCTCGGCACTCCAGGCAGCCGCCTGCTCGCCACGGCCGGTCGGTTGCCCGTTTCCAGTGGGCATCCAGTACCCGCTGGGCCATGAACAGTTCGGTCGCTGTGGAGACCGGTTCATCGATTGGCATGGTCGGCACCTTCCGCGCGAATCGACGTAGCCCGCCCTGAGGGACACCTCCTTGCGGCTCTCGGGGCGGGCAGACCGGATGGCTCAGGAGTGCTGAAGTCCAGGAGCATCCGATTCACTGTCTCACTGTATCCAGTGTCTCACTGTAGTCAAGTTCTCACTATCTCCACTTTGCTGCGTTGCCGCCTTGTCTCGATCGCGGCCGGGCTGGAAACATGATCTCCGCTGAAGTCCAGGAGAGCCGACCATGCCGACGAGACCACCGCACTACCGCCGGGTGGCGGACGACATCGAGCAGAAGATCCGCTCGGGCGAATACTCGCCTGGCCAACGACTGCCGTCGGTGTCCGAGATCGGCGAGCTTTACAACGTCGCACGCTCCACGGCCTACCGAGCCGTCAAGGAGCTGCACGACCGGAACCTGGTTTACGGTCAGCAGGGGCAAGGCGTCTTCGTCGCCGACAGCTAGACCTGCCGAGGGTGGTCAGGCCCGCCTGGTCCGCCGATTCCAACGCCTCGGACGGTCAGCGGGCCTCCGGGTCGAGGCCGAGGACGGCCCGTCCCCCGTCCACCGGCAGGATGACGCCGTTGACGAAGCTCGCCGCCGGTGACAGCAGGTACGCGACGGCCTCCGCCACCTCGTCGGCCCGCCCGATCCGGCCCACCGGGTGCAGCCGGTTCAGCTCGGCGTCGATCCACTCGGCCTGGGAGGGTTCCTGCGCGGCCAGGAACTCGGCGTGCCGTTCGGTGGCGATCGAGCCGAGCGCGACGGCGTTGGCGCGGATGCCGTGCCGGCCGTACTCGACGGCCAGCGCACGGGTCAGCCCCTCCACGGCCGCCTTCGCCGTGGCGTACGGCAGGGCGCCGGACACGGGCCGGCGGGCCTGGTGCGAGGAGACGTTGACGATCGCTCCGCCGGTGCCGGCGGCGAGGAACCGGCGGACGGCGACGGCGGCGCCCACCGTGGCGGGGCGCAGGTTCAGCCCGATCAGGTCGAGGATCGTGTCGGCCGACGCGGCGTGCAGCGCGGCGTCGCGGAACACCGCCGCGTTGTTGACCCAGCCGGTCAGCGGGGCGGCGCGTTCGGCCAGTTCGGCGGCGCGCTCGGCGACCCGCTCGTCGCCGGCATCGCCGATCACGGCGACAAGTCGGTCGGCGGCCGGGTCTGCGGTCAGCCAGTCGACGGCGGCGGCGTCGCGCTCCACGACGACGACGGTGGCACCCGTCGCGACCAGCCGTTGCACGACGGCCCGGCCGACGCCACGGCCGCCTCCGGTGACCACGCACGAGGTGGGCATCGGCTCAGTCTCCTGGCCGGCGGTGCACGACCACGCAGGCCAACCCCGGGCCGGCGTGGGCGGCGACCACCGCGCCCGCCTCGGAGACGTACGTGTCGTGCAGCCGGGCACCGAACCGCTCGGTCAACGCGGCGAGCAGCGCCTCGGCTCGTTGCGGCGCGGCCAGGTGGTGCACGCCGAGGTCCACGTCGTCGTCCCCGGCCGCCTCGACGGCCAGGTCGACGAGCCGGGCCACGCCCCGGCTGGCGGTGCGGACCTTTTCGCGCAGCACGATCGCCCCGTCCGGCATGTGCATGATCGGCTTGACGGACAGGGCGGTGCCGAGCAGCGCCTCGGCCGCGTTGATCCGGCCACCCCGGCGGAGGAACTCCAACGTGTCGACGTAGAACCAGACGGTGGTCCGGTCCACGGCGGCGAGCGCGGCGTCGCGTACCCCGATCAGGTCGGCGCCGGCCTCGGCGGCCGTCGCGGCGGTGATGGCCGGGAAGCCGAGGCCCATGCCGGTGGAGCGGCTGTCGACGACCTCGACGCGGCCGTCGAAGTCGGCGGCGGCGAGGCGGGCCGCCTCGACGGTGCCGGACAGGCCGGCGGAGATGTGCACCGAGACGACGCCGTCGGCGCCGTCGTCGAGGAGTCGGCGGTACGTCCGGGCGAACTGCTCGGGCGCCGGCCGGGACGTCGACGCGGTGACCCGCCGGCCGCTCAGCGCCAGGGTGGCGTCGGCCGGGTGGATCTCCACCCCCTCCAGCCCTTCCGCGCCGTTGAGCACGACGGTCAACGGGACGACGGTCAGCCGGTGCGCCTGCACCAACTCGGGCGAGAGGTAGGCGGTGGAGTCGATGACGACCGCGACGGGCATGCCCGGCACGCTAGCCGATCGAGGCGTCGAACGCCGAGGCGAGATTTCAGACCGCGTCGGCGACGGCCGGGACGGTGACCAGGCCGACGTTGTGGGCACGCAACTGCCAGCCCCGGACGTCGTCGTGCCGCAGCTCGGTCCAGTGGCAGTTGGCCAGGGAGCCGATGCTGCGCAGCACACCGGAGTCCCAACCGAGCAGGTGCCCGACGCCCTGCCGGGAACCGCCGCCGTGGGTGGCGATCACCACGGTGCCGCCGGGTGCCGCGTCGGCCGCGTCCCGCAGGGCGGCGGCGACCCGGTCACCGAGGTCGTGCAGCGGCTCCAGATCCGCGCCCGGATCGGGGTCGCCGGCCCGCCAACGGGCGTACTCCTCCGGGAACATCTCGGCGACCTCGGTGAGGTGCAGGCCCTGCCACCGACCGAAGTGCCGCTCGCGCAGCCGGGCGTCGGAGCGGACCGGTAGCCCGGTCAGCGCGGCGAGCGCGGCGGCGGTCTCCGCGGCGCGACTCAGGTCGCTGGCCACGATGGCGTCGGGCCGCAGCGCCGCGAGCAGCGGCGCGGCGGCGCGGGCCTGGTCGCGGCCCAGCTCGTTGAGGGGTACGTCGGTCTGCCCCTGGACACGGTTGGCGGCGTTCCAGTCGGTGTTGCCGTGCCGCCAGACGATCAGCCGGGTCATTCGGCTGCGGCGGTCCCGCCGGCGTCGGCCTCGACCAGGTCGCGGTCGACGAACGGGATGGTGGGGCAGTCCTTCCAGAGCCGGTCGAGCCCGTAGAACTCGCGCTCCTCGGTGTGCTGGACGTGCACCACGATGTCGACGTAGTCGAGCAGCACCCAGCGGCCACCCCGCTCGCCCTCGCGCCGGATCGGCTTCGCCTTCTCCGGAAGCTCCAGCAGGCGCTCCTCGATGGCGTCGACGATGGCCAGCACCTGACGCTCGTTGGGGGCGGCGGCGAGCAGGAACGCGTCGGTGATGGCGAGCTGGTCGCCGACGTCGATGATCGCGATGTCCTGCGCCTTCTTGTCGGCGGCGGCCTGGGCGGCGGCGATCGCCAACTCGTGAGCGCGTTCGGAAACTGTCACCGTTCTCCTTCGATCAACCGTGCGATCCTCCAAGCGTCTCATACCCGCCGACGCCTCGACCTGTCAGTTCTGGTCGGTTAGGCACCCGTAACGGCCCATATCGGGCACGATCAGGGCTGATAGAGACGCCGCTTGGCGATGTACTGCACCACACCGTCGGGCACCAGATACCAGACCGGCTCGCCCCGGGCGACCCGGGCGCGGCAATCGGTCGACGAGATGGACATCGCCGGCACCTGGATCAGGCTGACCGTGTCCGCCGGCAGGTGCTTGTCGGTCAGCGGGAAGCCGGGCCGGGTCACCCCGATGAAGTGCGCCAGCTCGAAGATCTCGTCCAGATCCTTCCAGGACAGGATGCGTTGCAGCGCGTCCGCGCCGGTGATGAAGAACAGCTGCACCTTGGGGCCGTACTCGGCCTGGAGGTCGCGCAGGGTGTCGACGGTGTAGGTGGGGCCGCTGCGGTCGATGTCGACCCTGCTGACCTGGAAGCGGGGGTTGGAGGCGGTCGCGATGACCGTCATCAGGTAGCGGTCCTCGGCGGGGCTGACCGGTTCGTCGGCCTTCTGCCACGGCTGCCCGGTGGGGACGAAGACCACCTCGTCCAGACCGAACCGGTCGGCCACCTCGCTGGCCGCGACGAGGTGCCCGTGGTGGATCGGGTCGAAGGTGCCACCCATGATCCCGATCCGCCGGATATCTTCCTCCACCCAGTGATCGTAGGCCGGGCGTCCGGGGCCACTGTTCCGGCCCGGCGAGGGGCGCGCGCCGGCCCGCCTCGCGCCGGTCGATCCGACCTTCCCGCCGTGATCGACTCGGTTTCCCGGAAACCGGTGCACCGCAGCGGCCCGGACACCCCGCCTTCATCGACAGCGAGTCGATCACCTCCGGGCGGCGCGGCGCGGGGGTCGCGGCGCGGGGGCGCGCCGGCATATACTCGTCGACAAGTAATCGTCGACGAGGCGGGGAGGGTGTCGTGCCGAAGCGGCGCAAGGTCGGCAATCTGCTGGCGCTGGCCGTGCTGTCCGCCCTGGTCCAGCGGCCGATGCACCCGTACGAGATCGCCACCACACTGCGCGCCTGGGGCAAGGACCAGGACATGGAGATCAAGTGGGGCTCCTTCTACACGGTCATCCGCAACATGGACAAACACGGCATGGTCGAGGCGGTCGAGAGCCTGCGCGAGGGGCGACGCCCGGAACGCACCGTCTACCGGATCACCGACGTGGGGCGGGCGGAGCTGGTCGACTGGGCGCGCGAGTTGGTCTCCACCCCGATGCCGGAGCATCCCCGCTTCCGCGCCGGGCTGTCCGTGCTCGCCGCGCTGCACCCCGACGAGGCCGTCGACCTGCTCCGGCAGCGGCTCGACCGGCTGGACGACGCGCTCCGCCGGGACCGCGAGACGCTCGACACCCACCTGCGGGAGGTCCCCCGACTGTTCCTCGTGGAATCGGAGTACGACCTGGCCTTGCGGGCTGCGGAGACGACCTGGCTGCGGGCCCTGCTCGCCGAGCTGACCTCGGGCGGCTATCCCGGGCTGGACACGTGGCGGGCCTTCCACGAGACCGGCGAGATGCCGGCCGAACTGACCGAGCTGGCGGAGAGGACCGGCCCCGACAGCGCCGACACCACCGACTGACGGACGGCTCCGGCGGGGTGCGCCAACACCCCGCCGGAGCCCTTACCCCGAACCGACACCTGGGAAGGCGCCCGGCCCGAAGCGGCAACCACGAGGATAACCGGGCTCCCTCCCAGGTCCGTGCGCTCGCGCGGACCACGACACCCAGGGAGAGAGCATGACCACGGTACGAACCGCGATCGTCATCGGCGGCGGCATCGCCGGGCCGGTGACGGCGCTGGCGCTGCGTCGCGCCGGCATCGCCGCCACGGTCCACGAGGCGTACCCGGCCACCGCCAGCGGGGCCGGCGGCATCGGCGGCACCCTCGCGCTGGCGCCCAACGGCGTCGCCGCGCTGCGCAGCGTCGGCGCGGACGAGGCGGTGACGGCTACCGCCACCCCCATCGTGCGCAGCGCCATGGCCGTCGGGCGGCGACGCCTCGACCTGCCCACGCTGGCCGGGGTGCCGCCACTGCGCGTGGTGCACCGGGCCGAGCTGCACCGGGAGCTGCACGACCGGGCCGTCGCCGAGGGCGTCTCGTTCGCGTACGGCAAACGGCTGGTCGACGTCGAGCAGAGCGACGGCGGCGTGACCGCCCGTTTCGAAGACGGCAGCACCGCCACCGCCGACGTGCTCGTCGGCGCGGACGGCATCAGATCCACGGTCCGTGGGCTCATCGACCCGGCCGCGCCCGGCCCCCGGTTCACCGGGCTGCTCGGCTTCGAGGCGGTCGCCCGACACGAGGTGGGCGTCGAGCCCGGCACGATGACGTTCGCGTTCGGGCGACGCGGCTACTACCTGTACTGGCCGGAGCCGGGCGGCGGCACCCGGTGGGGGGCCAACCTGCCGCAGCAACGGCCGATGAGCCTCGTCGAGGCCCGCGCGGTGCCGGCGGCACAGTGGATGGACACGCTGCGCACCAGCTACGGCGACGACGATCCGGGTCGGGAGCTGATGGCGACCAGCAGCGCCGAGGAGCTTCAGGTGGTCGGCTCGTTGCACATCATGCCGCCCGTGCCGCACTGGTACCGGGGTCGGATGGTGCTGGTCGGCGACGCGGCGCACGCGCCGTCGAACAGCTCCGGGCAGGGCGCGTCGCTGGCCATCGAGAGCGGAGTGCAGCTCGCCCGGTGCCTGCGTGACCTGCCGGACGTCCAGGCGGCGTTCGCCGCGTACGTGCGGCTGCGTCGTGCGCGGGTGGAGAAGGTCGCCGCCCGCGCGGCACGGATCAACCACACCAAGGCCCCGGGGCCGGTCGCCCGGACGCTGATGCCGCTGCTGATGCCGCTGTTCGTGCGCACGGTGATGGACCCGGAGAAGACCGTCGCCCACGAGCAACGCTATGTCATCGACTTCGACGCACCGGTGACGGCGGAGCCCGCGCTGCGCTGAACGCGGGGCGCGGGGTGACCGGTGAGCCACCCCGCGCCCGCCCGCGTTCTCCGGCCGTCGGGCGGACCCGACCTCAGGCTGCCGCGGCGGCCACCGCCGTACGGGCGACGAGCGCGCGCCGCAGGTCGTCGTCGGCGTCGGTGACGACCCGTCGCAGACCCGGGGTCAGGTCGTCGCGGGCCAGCAGCGCCGCGGCCGCCTCCCGGGTCGGCTGCGCCACGGCGTAGTGGGGGAACGCCAGCTTCGCCACCCGGTCGGCCGTCCACGCGGTACGCCGATCCACGGCGGCCGGCATGTCGGTGAAGTACCGCTCGACGTACGCGGCGGTCAGCTCGGCCTGCTCGGGCTGCCAGAACCCCTCAGCGGTCGCCTCCAGCAGCCGGTTGGACAGCTCGGTGTCACGCACGATGATGTCCCAGGCGGCCTGCTTCGCGGCCGGGTCGGGCAGGGCGGCCCGGCAGCGGGCGGCCCGTTCCGCACCGGTGGAGCTGACGTCGGCAGCCGCCTCGGCGGCGATCTCCGCCTCGCCGGCGGCACCCAGCACGACCAGCCGACGCAGCACCGCCCACCGCAGCTCCGCGTCGACCTTCAGCCCGGCCGGCACATCCCGGCCGGCGAGCCAACCGACGAGCAGATCCGCGTCGGTGGTCGCGGCGATCCAGCCCCGGGCGGCGGCGAGCTGCAACGACTCCCCCGCCGGCGCCCCGTCGAGCAGGTGCCGGCACGCCCCGGCGATCCGGGCGAGCGCCGCCGACCGGGTCAGCGGATCGAGGTAACGGTCGACCAGCGACCGGCTGAGGGACAGCACGTCCTCCGCGATGATGACCTCGGTCTCGGCCGGCAGCGCCGCGACGATCAGGTCGACCAGGCCGGTGACCGGCCGCTCCCCGTCGGTCACCGCGTCCAGCGCCTCACCCCAGAGCACCGCCCGGGTGAGGGAGTCGCCCAGCGCCGGCAGCACCAGCGGAACGGCGTCCGCCGACGCCGGGTCCAGGCGCACCTTGGCGAAGGTGAGGTCACCGTCGTTGAGCACCAGCAGCCGGGCCGCCGGCTCGCCGGTCAGCCCGCCGAGCACGGTACGGCCGCCGTCGACCGTCGGGTCGAGATCCACCTCGTCGCGCCGCACGGTGCCGTCCGCCGCGTAGCGGCCCACGCCGATCCGGTGTGGCCGCAGCACCGGGTACGACTCGGGCGCGGTCTGCACCACGGCCACCTCGGTGTAGCGGCCGTCGGCGTCGAGGGCCACCTCGGCGCGCAGCGTGTTGACCTGCGACCGGCGCAACCACAGCTCGGCCCAACCGGACAGGTCCCGACCGCCGGCGGAGAGGCTGGTCAGCAGGTCGGCGAGGGTGGCGTTGCCGAAGCGGTGCGCGGCGAAGTGCGCGTTCAGACCGGCGAGGAACGCCTCGTCGCCGAGCCACGCGACCAACTGCCGCAGCACGCTGGCCCCCTTGGCGTACGAGATGCCGTCGACGTTGAGCAGGCCCTCGGCGGCGTCGGCCACCTCCTCCGGTGCCACCGGGTGGGTGGAGGGACGCTGGTCGGCCGCGTACCCCCAGGCCTTGCGGCGCATGGCGAACGTCGTCCACGTCCGCTCGAAGCGGGTCGCCTCAGCGGCGACCCGAATGCCCAGGTACTCCGCGAAGGACTCGTTGAGCCACAGGTCGTCCCACCAGCGCATGGTGACCAGGTTGCCGAACCACATGTGCGCCATCTCGTGGGCGATCGTGGTGGCCCGCAGCTCCCGCTGGGTGTCGGTGACCGCCGACCGGAACACGTAGTCGTCACGGAACGCGACGATGCCCGGGTGCTCCATGGCGCCGAGGTTGAACTCGGGCACGAACGCCTGCTCGTACTTGCCGAACGGGTAGCGCTCGGTGAAGAGCTCGTGGAACCGGTCCAGGCTCTGCCGGGTGATGGTGAAGATCTCCTCGGCGTCGGCGTCGAGGTGCTCGGCGAGCGACTGTCGGCAGTAGAGGGCCAGCGGCACGCCGTCGTGCTCGGCCCGCCGCACGTGGTACGGCCCGGCGACCAGGGAGAAGAGATACGTGGCCAGCGGCACGGTCGGGGCGAACTCCCAGCGCCCGGGGGCCGGGTTGGCGGCCAGCTCACCGTTGCCGGAGACCGTCCACGCCGGCGGGGCGGTGACCGTGAGGGTGAACGGCGCCTTCAGGTCGGGCTGGTCGAACGCCGCGAAGATGCGCTGCACGTTGTCGAGGAAGCTCACCGCGTACAGGTAGGTCTCGCCGTCGGCCGGGTCGACGAAGCGGTGCATCCCCTCCCCGGTGTTGGAATACGCCATGTCGGCCTCGACGAACAGCGTGTTCGTGGAGTCGAGGTCACCCAGCGGCAACCGGTTGTCGGTCAACGTGTCGAGGTCGACGTCGCGGTCGTTGAGGCGTACCGCCAGCAGTGTGGCGGGCTTGACCTCGGCGAAGGTCGCGGTGCCGGGCGTCGCCCGGAACCGGATCGCGACGCGGGAGCGGAACACGTCCCCGTCGCCGGTCAGGTCGAGGTCCACCTGATAGGACTCGACAGTAATCGCCGCGCCACGCGCGGTCGCCTCTACACGGGTCAGGCTCGGCATCCGCTTATCCTGCCCGATGGGGATCGGCACGCGGTCACCACACGACCCTCGGCACTGGAGGAAAGAACCATGGCGCAACACCCCAAGGGCGACTTCGACCTCTCTCGGGCGGTCTGGCAGCGGGCCGAGGGGGACACCTCCGACAGCGCCGTCGAGGTCGCCTTCGTCGACGATCTCATCGGCATGCGCAACTCCTCCGAGCCGGAGGGGCCGGTGCTGGTCTTCACACAGGCCGAGTGGGACGCGTTCGTCGCCGGCGCGCAGGACGGCGAATTCGACCTGGACTGACTGCCGCCGGGGGTCACGGGTGGCGCGGGACACCCGCCACCCGTGACCGCCGGGTCAGGCATCGCCATCGCCCCAGCCGAGGCCCCCGGGGCCCGGGGCGTGGTGGAAGCCGGGGTGCTCGGCCACATCGACGCAGCGCTCGCCGTCGGGGCCGACCGCCCCACAGAACAGCCGCTCGGCCCGGTGCCACGCGTCGGCCGGTGACAGGGCCGCCGCGCCGAGCGCCACCTCCGGGCGGAGCAGGCTCAGCGCCTCCGCGTACCCCACGGCCAGCTCGCGGGCGTCGGCCGCGCCCGGCGCGGTGAAGCCCAGGTGCACGGTGAAGAACCGGTGCGGCCGGGTCGGCCGCCCGGGCGGCCCGATCAGTGCCCGTACGTCCCGGCCCGGGCCCAGTGCCCCCGCTGCCCGCCGCTGCCGCCAGTACGGCGACCTGTTGTCGCGCATTCGCCCTCCCCGTGGTCGTGGCCGTCGGCCCACTGGAGGCCGCGCCGGCCGACCGGCACTGCCGCCGACGGCGGCCCCACCAGCAGCAAACCAGGTTCCGCCGCCCCTGGGAGGGGCCAGCCGGCGCGCCGTCGACGCGGGGGATTCAGCGGCGGCCACGAGGGTAGACGCAGCCGGGCCGTGGCGATGGCCGCCACCGGCACCCGAGGAGGCCCGATGGCGACCATGCCGGCCGACCGCAGCCCGGACAGCACCCTCGCGCTGCTCCGCGCCGGCTACCGGTTCATCGGCGAACGCTGCGACCGGTACGGCAGCGACGTCTTCCAGACCCGGATCCTGCTCGCGCCGACCATCTGCCTCCGTGGCCGGCCCGCGGCGACGCTGTTCTACGACAACGAGCGCTTCCAGCGGCGCACCGCGATGCCGCTGCGGGTGCAACGGACCCTCACCGGCCGCGGTGGCGTGCAGGGGCTGGACGGGCCGGAGCACTCCGACCGCAAGGCCATGCTCATGTCGATCATGACGCCGACCGCGATCCGGCAGCTCGGTGAACTCTTCGACGAGGAGTGGCGGACCCGGATCCCCGCCTGGGAGGCCGCCGGGCCGGTCCCGCTCTACGACGAGGTGGGCCGCCTGCTGACCCGGGCGGTGTGCGCCTGGGCCGGGGTGCCGCTGGCGACGTCACAGGTGAACCGCCGCGCCATCGACCTGCACGCCATGATCGAGGCCCCCGCGGTGGTCGGCCCCCGGCACTGGCGAGGGCTGCTCGCCCGCCGCCGCGCCGAACGCTGGATCGCCACCATCATCGAGCGGACCCGCCTCGGCCTGCTCCCGGCACCGGCCGGCAGCGCCCTGGCGGTGATCGCCGAGCACCGGGACGCGCGGGGCACGCTGCTCCCCCGCCGGATCGCCGCGGTGGAACTGCTCAACCTGCTGCGGCCGGTGGTCGCCGTCGACCAGTACATCGCCTTCGCCGCGCTCGCCCTGCACGACCACCCCGCCTGGCGGCAGCGGGTCCGCGACGACGACGAGGCGACCGGGCAGTTCGTCCAGGAGGTACGCCGCTACTACCCGTTCTTCCCGATCGCGGCGGCCCGGGTCCGGCGCTCCTTCGACTGGGAGGGCCACCACTTCCCCCGAGGCAGGCGGGTGCTGCTCGACCTCTACGGCACCAACCACCACCCGACCCTCTGGCCACAACCCGAGCTGTTCCGTCCGGAGCGGTTCGCCGGCCGCCGAGCAGACCCGTTCGACCTGATCCCGCAGGGCGGCGGCGACCACTGGGCGGGGCACCGCTGCGCCGGCGAGTGGATCACCATCGACCTGATGAAGCGGGCGGTCACCAACCTGACCACCACCATGAGCTACGACGTCCCCGTCCAGAACCTGGCCCTGGACCTGCACCGGATGCCCGCCCTGCCACCGGTCGGCCTGACCCTCGCCAACATCCGCCGGACCGCCTGACGACCATGCGCCGTCCGCCAGGTCGAGTCGGGGTACGGCGGGACGTCCCGGCCGGCCCGCTGCCGATGACGTACGTGCTGCCGCTGCACTGGCACACCGACGCCGGTCTCGACGAGCTGACCGACTACCTGCGCGGGTTGGCCGAGCACGTCGAGGTGCTCGTGGTCGACGGCTCACCCCCGGACGTCTTCGCCCGGCACGCCGACGCGTGGCGCGGCCTGGTCCGCCACCTTCCGCCCGACCCCACCGCGCGAGGGCTCAACGGCAAGGTCGTCGGAGTACTCACCGGGGTCCGCGCGGCACGCCACGAGCACGTGGTGATCGCCGACGACGACATCCGGTACGACGGGACCGGGCTGCGCGCGGTGCACCGCCTGTTGGACCGGGCCGACCTGGTCCGCCCGCAGAACTACTTCCACCCGCTGCCCTGGCACGCCTGGTGGGACACCGGCCGGACACTGCTCAACCGGGCGCTCGGCGACGACTATCCGGGTACCCTCGCGGTACGCCGCAGCACCTTCCTCGACATGGGCGGGTACGACCCCGACGTCCTCTTCGAGAACCTGGAGATGATCCGCACCGTGCGCGCGTACGGCGGGGTCGAGGTCCGACCGGCCTGGCTGTACGTACGCCGACTGCCGCCCGACGCGGCGCACTTCCGGGGCCAGCGGGTCCGCCAGGCGTACGACGACCTGGCCCAGCCGGCCCGCCTGGTGACCGCGCTCGCGGTCCTGCCGGCGCTGGCGGCGGCGGTCGCGACCCACCGGCGTGGACCGCTGCTCGCCGCGGCGACCGCTGTCGTCGCCCTGGCAGAGGTGGGCCGCCGCCGCGCCGGCGGCAACGCCGTGTTCCCGCCGAGCACCCCGCTGGCCGCCCCGCTCTGGCTGGTGGAGCGCGGCGCCTGCAGCTGGTTGGCGGTCAGCCAGCGGCTCCTGTTCGACGGCGTCCGCTACGGCAACACCCGCATCCGCCAAGCCGCCCACCCCCACGCCCGCCCCAGCCCCCGCGCCCGCGCCCGCGCCCGCGCCCGCGCGATCCTGCACTTTCTGCTGGGACAAAAGCCGCACGGCTCGACAAAATTGCACCAGGAGCCGCACGATCGCGGACGTCGGAGGGGGTGACACGCGACAGCTCGCGGGCACCGGGGACGGTGGCCGCGAGCTGTCGGGTGCGTGGGTCAGGGGCGGGACTGCTGGACGGTGTCCTTCACGTCGTGCGCGGCGGACTTCGAGTCGTCCCGGACGGCGTGCACGGCGTCCTGAGCGGTGGACTTCACCGACTCGGCGGCGTGCTGGGCCGGCTCGCGCAGCTCCTGCTTGAGCTCGCTGGCCACCTCACCCAGCTTCTCCTTCACCGCCCCGCTGTGCTCGCTGACCTTCTCCTTGACCTGGACGGCGGCCTGCTGCTCCCGACGCGAGGCCGGGATCAGCGAGGAGGCCAGCCAGCCCACCCCGAACGCGATCAGGCCGGCGGCGAGGGGGTTGCCCTGGGACTTCTGCCGGATCACCCGCGGCGCGCTGTGCGCGGCGTCGCTGACGGTGGAGGCCGCCGAGTGCGCGGCGTCGCTGACGCTGGAGGCCGCCGACGAGGCGCGGTCGCCCACCGAGTGGGCGGCGTGGCCGGTGCCGTGGCCGAGGTCAGACGCGGTTCCCATGACCTTGTCCCTCACATTCTGCAACGCGGAACGGGCCCGCTGCTTGCGGTCGTCGACGATGCGGCTGGGGCTGACCTTGTACGCCAACGCGTCCACATCGGAGCTGAGGCTGTTGCGGGTGGCTTCGATCTCCCGGCGGATCTGGTCGGGATCGGTGCTCATCGGGTGACTCCCTCCGGGTGCGGCTTGAGCGCGTCGGGGATCCGCTGCACGCTGTCGTTGGTCTGCTTGAGGCCGCGTACGTGCTGGGCGTTCTTCTTGGCCATCGAGTAGAGGACGGCCGCGACCACGGCCCAGATCACGGCCACGATCAACGCGGCCAGGCCGGAGTCCATGACGTTGTCCAAGAACTGCCACACGGCGATGGACACGAACAGCGCCACCATGTAGCCACCGAAGCCGGCACCGCCGAAGAGCCCGGCGGCCTTGCCGGCCTTCTTGCCCTCCTGACGGATCTCCGCCTTGGCCAGCTCCACCTCCTGACGCATCAGCGTCGACAGGTCGCTGGTCACCTGGCGCATCAGCTCACCGAGCGAGCTGCTCTTCACATCCGCCGCGGTGTGCGGGGCACCCGCGTCGGGCCGGTACCCGGAGTCCAACCCGGACCCCTGCGTCGGCATGGTCATGCCGTCGCCTCCCTTCGGATGACTCGGTGGCTCACGGGCGGGTGGTGCCGCTGGACGGCACGCCCGGCAGCGGGTCGGTCTGGCTCACCGGCGGCAGCGGCTGCCCGGTGCCGGTGTGCTCCGGGTGCTCACCCCGGACGGGGTCGGTGTAGCCGCCGGGCGCCGGGTCGGTGTAACCACCGGGCGTCGGGTCTGCGTAGCCACCGGAGGTCGGCGCGGCGTACGTGCCCGGGGTCGGGTCGAGGTGACCGCCCTGCGGGACGGTGTCCGCCTGCGTCGGGATCACCGCGGTCCGCTCCGGGTCGTACGCCCCGGCACCGCGGTAGCTCGGGGACACGCTGCCCGAGTCGTCACCGGCCGCGGAGATGCTGCGGGTCAGCCGCCCGGCCAGCACACCGAGCACGGCGGCGCCGACCAGGAAGGTGCCCGGGTTACGGCGGGCGTAGTCGCGTACCTCGGTGATCAGGTCGCCGGGCTGGCGCTCGTCCAGCCAGCCGGCCACACCGTGCACCCGGTCGGCGGCCTGGCGGGCCAGCTCGCTCACCGGACCGGCCTGGCCACCCTGCTCGGCCATCGAGCGCATCTCGTCGGCCAGCGAACGCAACCCGGTCGCCGCGCGGCGCTGCTGCTCGCCGGCCTGGCTGGTGAGCTGGGTACGCGCCTCGCCGTACAGGTTGCGGGCCTGCCGGGCCGCCTCGCGGCCGACCTCGGTGCCCTGCTCCTTGGCTGTCTGCGCGACCGCGCCACCGGCGTGAGCGGCCTCCGACCCGACCTGGCGGGCCTGCTCGCGGACGCCACCGCCGTTGGTCGACTGCTGTCCGTAGGTGGAAGTCGTAGGTGACAGATCGTAGGTCATGATTTCCCTTCCGCTCGGAAAGTCGTCGCGGTTGTGCTGGGGGGATGTGGCCGCGTCTCCGCGGCCGCCACCACTTCACCTACCCTCCGTTTCCTCTTCCATACCTCTTCGTGCATTTCTCTGCGCCGCCGACCGGATCGACTTCAAAATGGAGGATCGTCGGGCTGCGTCACATCGCCGCCGCGGACAGTGAGGTTCGCAGGGCCGGCAGATCCACGGAGGGGGCAGCGATGGCACGAGACGCGCGAGGTGGCCGGCCGCCCGGCCCGCGACCCCGGGTGCAGGTGGCCGCGCTCGCCGTGGCCGGGGTCTTCCTGCTGATCGGCATCCTCGGCTACATCCCCGGCATCACCACCGACTACGGCGAGTTGACCTTCGCCGGGCATCACTCGGACGCACGGCTGCTCGGGCTGTTCCAGGTGTCGATCCTGCACAACGCGGTGCACCTGCTGTTCGGGCTGGCCGGCCTGGTGCTGGCCCGCAGCGTCGGCGGCGCCCGCGTGTTCCTGGCCGGCGGCGGCGCGATCTACCTCGTCCTCTGGCTGTACGGCCTGGCGATCGAGGCCATCAACCCGGAGGGCGGGGCGAACATCCTGCCGGTCAACGACGCCGACAACTGGTTGCACCTCGCGCTCGGCTTCGGGATGCTCGCGCTCGGGCTGCTGCTCTCCAACCAGGCGGGCACCGGCGGGCGGCTGGACACCCCGGCCGACCGGCCCTGACCTGCCGCTGGGGCGGTTTCGCGGCCGTCGGGGTGTGGGTATCCGGGGGCGATCCGCGAGGGAGGTAACGAGATGCCCCGTTGGTTACGCGACAACGCGCTGACCGTCGCCATGCTGGGCGCGTTCCTGGTCTTCCTGGTGTTGCAGAGCGTCTTCGGCTGGCAGACCCACAACGAGGAGCTGACCGAGTTCGGTGCCGCGCCGCTGAGCTGGCCGGCGTACCTGACCAGCGGCCACTTCGTCGAGGCGGTCTTCGAGAACTGGGAGTCGGAGTTCCTCCAGATGGGCGGGTACGTGCTGCTCACCGCATACCTGGTGCAGCGCGGCTCGGCCGAGTCGAAACCGGTGGACCAGACCGACCGGCCCGAGGACGACGAGCGCCGCGCCACCGCGCAGTCACCCTGGCCGGTACGCGCCGGCGGACTGCCCCTGGTGGTCTACCGCAACAGCCTCTCCCTCGCGCTGCTGCTGATCTTCGCCGGCTCGTTCGTCGGGCACCTGCTCGGCGGCACCGCCGCGTACAACCAGGAACAGGCGTTGCAGAGCGGGGCGCCGCCGATCGGGGTGTGGGAGTTCCTGCGCACCAGCGACTTCTGGTTCCAGTCGATGCAGAACTGGCAGAGCGAGTTCCTCGCGGTGGGCGCCCTCATCCTGCTGAGCATCGTCCTGCGCCAACACGCCTCACCGGAGTCGAAGCCGGTCACCGTATCCCACGCCACCACCGGCGCGTAGACACCCAGGCCCACGCGCCCGACCTGCGCTCAGGCCGCGACCGGGAGCCGCTTGGCGAAACAGACGCTGTACGGGTTGCCCACGTACTCGCCGTAGACCGGGATCGGCTCGTAGCCACACGAGGTGTACAGCCCGATGGCGGCCGGCAGGTACGTGCCCGTCTCCAGGCAGACCACCGAGTGGCCCTGCCGGAACGCGCACTCCTCCAGCGCGGCGAGCAGTTGGCGGGCGATGCCCCGCCCCCGGTACGCCGGCCGGACGTACATCCGCTTGACCTCGCCGGTGGCGGCGTCGAGCGCCTGGAGGCCGCCGCAGGCGACCGCCCGGCCGTTCACCACCACCGCGAGGTAGCGGACGTCGTCATGGGGGACGAACACCTGCCCGTCCAACCCACCGTCGGCCTCACGCAGCTCACGCTGCTGGGCGACGAGCAGAGCGGCGATCTCCGGATCGGTGGCGGGCCGCGACTCGATCAGCATCACCCAACGCTAGGCCGGGTGGATTTCGCGAAGGTTTCCGGCAATCAACCCGATCACGGAGCGCAACCGGCTACTCGGCGTCGTCCTCGTCGTCGATGGGCTCGTCGTCGGACGCGTCCGCACCCACCTCGTCGGCCGACCGCACCCGGCGGGCCTTGCGCGCGGCGAGCCGCTCCGCCGCCGACGCCCGGTTGGACTTCTCCTCCAGCCGGATGTCGGTACCCCGGTTACCGGGCACGAACTCCACACCGGCGAAGAGCGTCGGCTGCCAGTCGAACTCGCGCTCCCCGATACGGACCAGGTCACCGGGCTGCGCGCCGGCCTTGGCGAGCTTGTCCTCGACACCGAGCCGCGCCAGCCGGTCGGCCAGGTAGCCGACCGCCTCGTCGTTGTCGAAGTTGGTCTGCTTGACCCACCGCTCCGGCCGTACGCCACGGACGGTGTACGAGCCGTCCGCCTCGCTCGTGATGGTGAAGCCGTCGTCGTCCACGGCCAGCGGCCGGATCACGATCCGGGTCGGCTCGGCCGGAGGCGCGGCCTTGCGCTCCGCGTCGACCAGCTCGGCCATCGCGTACGTCAGCTCCTTGAGCCCCTCGCGGGTGGCCGCGGAGACCTCGAACACCCGGTAGCCGCGCTCCTCCAGGTCCGGGCGGACGATCTCGGCCAGGTCCCGGCCGTCCGGCACGTCGACCTTGTTCACGGCCACCAGCCGCGGGCGGTCGGTCAGCCCGCCGTACTGGCTCAGCTCGGCCTCGATGGCGTCGATGTCGGCGACCGGGTCACGGCCCGGCTCCAGGGTCGCCGAGTCGATGACGTGCACCAGCACCGCGCAGCGCTCGATGTGCCGCAGGAACTCCAGGCCCAGCCCCTTGCCGGTGGCCGCGCCCGGGATAAGACCCGGCACGTCGGCGACGGTAAAGGTGTGGTTGTCCATCCGGACCACACCGAGGTTGGGCACCAGGGTGGTGAACGGGTAGTCGGCGATCTTCGGCTTCGCCGCGGAGATCACCGAGATCAGCGACGACTTGCCGGCCGACGGGAAGCCCACCAGGCCCACGTCGGCGACGCTCTTGAGCTCCAGCACGATGTCCAACTGGTCGCCGGGCTCCCCCAGCTCGGCGAAGCCCGGAGCCTTGCGCTTGGCGTTGGCCAGCGAGGCGTTGCCCCGCCCGCCGCGCCCGCCGCGGGCCACCTCGAAGGTGGTGCCGGCGCCGACCATGTCGGCCAGTACGGTGCCGTCGGTGGTCTGCACCACCGTGCCGTTGGGCACCTTGAGCACCAGGTTGTGCCCGTTGCCCCCGTCCCGGTTCGACCCGGCGCCGCCCTTGCCGTTGTCGGCCTTGACGTGCGGGTGGAAGTGGAAGTCGAGCAGCGTGGTCACCTGCGGGTCGACCACCAGCGACACGCTGCCGCCGTGCCCGCCGTTACCGCCGTCCGGCCCCCCGAAGGGCTTGAACTTCTCGCGGTGGATCGAGACACAGCCGTGCCCGCCATCGCCGGCCTGCAGGTGCAGAACGACCCGGTCAACGAACGTCGCCACGGTGTGAATCCTTCCAGCGAGGTCGGACCCCGCACGTCGTGAAAAAGGCTAAGCGGGCCGGGACCCGGAGGTCCGCGGCCCGCTTGAGCGAAGAGAACTACTGCTGCGGAACGATGCTGACGGTCTTGCGACCGCGCTTGGTGCCGAACAGGACCGCACCGGCGGACAGCGCGAACAGCGTGTCGTCGCCGCCACGGCCGACCAGGTCACCGGGGTGGAACTTGGTGCCACGCTGCCGGATGAGGATCTCACCGGCGCTGACAACCTGACCACCGAAGCGCTTCACGCCGAGTCGCTGGGCCG
This sequence comes from Micromonospora sp. NPDC050695, assembly GCF_040654415.1. Classification (NCBI taxonomy): domain Bacteria; kingdom Bacillati; phylum Actinomycetota; class Actinomycetes; order Micromonosporales; family Micromonosporaceae; genus Micromonospora; species Micromonospora sp. NPDC050695. The sequence continues at coordinate 31,944 of NZ_JBFAHZ010000019.1, read as the reverse complement.
CGGAGTCACGACCGTTACGCGAGCTGGACGCACCCTTTTTGTGAGCCATTGGAGGACGACCTACTTCCCGCTGGAGATGCCGGTCACCTTGACCTGGGTCAACGGCTGGCGGTGACCCTGGCGCTTGTGGTAGCCGGTCTTGTTCTTGAACTTGTGGATCCGGATCTTCGGGCCCTTGGTGTGCGCGGCGATCTCGCCGGACACCGCGACCTCGGCAAGCTTCGCCGCGTCGGTCACCAGGTCGTCACCGTCGACGAGGAGCACCGCGGTGAGCTTCACCGCGTCACCGGGGGCACCGGTGAGCTTCTCGACCTCGATCACGTCGCCCTCGGCGACCTTGTACTGCTTGCCGCCGGTCTTGACGATCGCGTACATCGGAGGCGGACTCCCTGTCGTTGAGGCTGCTGGCGGTCGTCCCCGTGGCGGCTCGCCGGGTAGTAGTGCACGGCGGCGTGGGCACACGGGAACTCGGCACACCAAAAGTGCGCCGCAGGCAAGAGTACGCCATCGCCCGCCCGGACCCCAAACCGGCCCGCCCTGGTCAGCGGGCGCAGAGCTGGTCGAGGCGCTGCTGGAGCCGGTCGAGTTCGGTCTCGTCGATCGACTCGACGTCGGCGCCGAGCGCGGCGACCTCGGTGCCGATGTCGGTGAGCAACGTCTTGAGCTGCGGATCGGCCGTCAGCGCCGACTGCTCCCGCAGCGCGGTCCGCCAGCCGGCCAGCGCCGCCTCGGCCCGCTCACGGGCCGCCTCGGCGGTGCCGCTGTCCCCCGCGCCCACCGCCGCGATCATCCGGCCCAACTCCGCCACGTACGTCTGGACGGCCGCGGTGCCGGCCTCCCGCGCGGCGACGCAGACCTGGGCGGCGTTGCCGGCCGCCGCCCCGCCGCCCACGGGCGTGCTGGTCGACCCGACCGGGGCACCCCCGGGCGTCGCCCCGCTGGTCGGACCGGACGGGCTCTCGCCGGTGGCGCAGCCGGACCCGACGGAGAGCGCGGCGACCAGCACGGTGACGGCGAGCAGACGACGCATCTTCTTCTCCTGACCGAAAGGTGGCCGGACCGGTGAGGTCCCTCCCCCGTCACATTGCCGGGGAAGGGACCTCGTCAAACACTGGGCCGGTCAGGCCGTCAGGGGCGGGTCCGCCGCCGGGCGCCACCCCGGCGGGAGCGGCGCCGGCCCGCGCCGCCCTCGGTGCTCTCCTCGTCGGAGTCACCGTCGGCGAGCGCATCCGGGTCGTCCGCCGCGGCCAGCCGGGCGGACTCGCCCTGCTGACTGTCGGAGACGGCCGGCGCGGCGGCGCTGTCCGACTCGTAGCGGGACAGGTCGTAGCCCATGGTGTCGACGTAGTCGGCGTCCGGCTCGGCGGTGGTGTCGGTGTCGGTGTCGGTGTCGGTGTCGGTGTCGGTGATCTCGACCACCGTCTTCTCTGCCGACGCGCTCTTGCGGGCGCGGCGGCGGGACGACGCGGTGCCCTGCTCGGCGGACGGGGTGGCGGCGGCGACCGACGAGGCGACCGCCTTGACCTTCTCCCCCGCCCCACCGGTACGCGGCTTCTCCGGCACCGGCTCGGTGTGGATGATGACGCCCCGGCCCTTGCAGCACTCGCAGGTCTCGCTGAACGCCTCCAGCAGGCCCGCGCCGATCCGCTTACGGGTCATCTGCACCAGGCCGAGCGAGGTGATCTCGGTGACCTGGTGCTTGGTGCGGTCCCGTCCCAGGCACTCGGTCAGCCGGCGCAGCACCAGCTCACGGTTGGACTCGAGCACCATGTCGATGAAGTCGATCACCACGATGCCGCCGATGTCCCGCAGCCGCAGCTGACGGACGATCTCCTCGGCCGCCTCCAGGTTGTTGCGGGTGACCGTCTCCTCCAGGTTGCCCCCGGAGCCGGTGTACTTGCCGGTGTTGACATCGACCACCGTCATCGCCTCGGTGCGATCGATCACCAGCGAGCCACCGGAGGGCAGGAAGACCTTGCGGTCCAGGCCCTTGATGATCTGCTCGTCGATCCGGTACTCGGCGAAGACGTCGCTCGTGCCGACGTGCCGACGCACCCGGTCGACCAGGTCCGGGGAGACGTGCGACAGGTACGACTCGACGATGTCGTACGACTGCTCGCCCTCGATCACCAGCTCGCGGAAGTCCTCGTTGAACAGGTCCCGGACGACCCGGATGACCAGGTCGGGCTCCTCGTAGAGCAGCACCGGCGCGCCACCCTCGGCGGCCTTGGCCTGGATGTCCTCCCACTGCGCCTGGAGCCGCTTGACGTCCCGGGCCAGTTCGTCCTCGCTGGCACCCTCGGCGGCCGTCCGGACGATCACGCCCGCGCCGTCCGGGACCAGCTTCTTGAGCACGTCGCGCAGTCGCTTGCGCTCGGTGTCCGGCAGCTTCCGGCTGATCCCGGAGGCGTTGCCGTTGGGCACGTAGACCAGGTGCCGGCCGGACAGCGCGATGTGGCTGGTCAGTCGGGCGCCCTTGTGCCCGATCGGGTCCTTGGTGACCTGGACCAGCACCGAGTCGCCGGAGCGCAACGCCTGCTCGATCGAGCGGGCGCGCCCCTCCAGGCCGGAGGTGTCCCAGTTGACCTCACCGGCGTACAGGACCGCGTTGCGGCCCCGGCCGACGTCGACGAACGCCGCCTCCATGCTCGGCAGCACGTTCTGCACCTTGCCCAGGTACACGTTGCCGGCCATCGTGCCGGAGGAGTTGCGGGTGACGTAGTGCTCGACCAGCACGCCGTCCTCCAGGACGGCGATCTGGGTGCGGTCACCGCGCTGACGGACCGCCATCACCCGGTCGACCGCCTCCCGGCGCGCCAGGAACTCCGACTCGCTGAGGATCGGCGGACGCGTACGCCGCTGCTCCCGGCCGTCCCGGCGGCGCTGGCGCTTGGCCTCCAACCGGGTCGAGCCGGAGACGCCCTGCACCTCGTCGACGGTCTTGCGCGGCTCGCGGATCTTGACGACGGTCGGTACGCCGTCGTCGGCGGCACCCTCCGTGTCGCCCGCGCCCCGGCGACGACGACGCCGACGACGACGGGTCATCCCGTCTCCGCCCTCGGACTCCTCGTCCTCGTCGCCCTCGGCCTCCGCCTCGACGGTCTCCTCGTCCTCGGCCTGCGCCGCCTCCTCGGACTCCTCGTCCTCGGCGTCCTCGGCACCGCCCTTGCCCCGACCGCGACCACGGCGTCCACGGCGGCGGCGACGACGCGCGGCCGCGCTGTCCTCGTCGTCCTCATCCGCCTCGGTGGCCTCGTCGGCCTCGTCGGTCGGCTCCTCCTCGGCCTCGATCGCCTCGACCGGCTCCACCGGCTCGACGTCGCGGCGACCGCGCCGGCGACGGCGGGACGGCTCGGCCTCCACGGCCGGCTCCTCGGCGACCGGGGCGGGCTCCGCCGGCCGGGTCACCGGGACGGCGTCCGGCTGCGGCGCCATGAACAGCACGGTGGGCGCGGTGAGCGCCGCGCGACGGCGGCGGGTACGTGGCTGCTCCGGCTCGATGACCTCGGTCGGCTCGACCGGCTCATCCGACACCGCGGCCACGGCCACGCCCGGCGGCACCTCGCCGGACCGCTCCTGCGCACCGCTGGTCCGGGTCGTCTCGGCGTCGGTCCCGCTCGGCGCGAGGGTGGCCTCGTTCAGCTCGGCCTCCGCCTCCCGCAGGTCGGACTCCGCCGGCGTCTCCGCGGCCTCGTCCTCGACGGCGGGCGGCTCCTCGACGGCCGGCGGCTCCTCGACGACGGCCGGCGTGGTCTTCTTCCGCCGGGTACGGGTCACCTTGACCGGAGGAACGACCTCGGCGGAGGCAGGTTCCGCGCTGGCCGCGACCAGCGGCTCCTCGGCGGTCGTCTCGACGGGGGTCGCCTTGCGGCGGCGCCGGGGGGTCTTCGGGGCGACGTCCAGGTCACCGGAGACCGGTGCGAAGACCTCCGCCTGCGGCGACTCGACGGCGCCAGCCCCGCCGGTGGACGCCTCCACGGGCGCCTCGGCCTGCTCCGGCTGGTTGAGCGGGGCGGCCCGTCGCCGGGTGGCCCGGGTACGCCGCGCCGGTGCGGCGGGCTCAGCGGCCTCCGCCCCGGACGGCTCGGCGGCCCCCGCCCCGGACGGCTCGGCACCGGCGGCCGCAGTCGGGTTCGCGACGGCGGGGCCGTCGGGGGTGGCGCTCTGGTCGGCGGTCTCACCGGCCGGCTGTGAACCGGTCCGTTCGCCGCCCTCGGGCTCGTTCTCGAGCATGGACGTTCTCCAGTTCTGGCTAGCCCGGGCGCGGGTGAGCGCTGCCACGCAGGGTCGCCGCAAAAGTGTTTCCGCCGGGCGCGCGTGGTGCGCGACCGCCGAAGTCTGCCTGCCAGAGCACTGACCGTCGGTCAGAGCCCAACGATGGCTGCCCCGCCGCGGTCCGCATCCAACGGATCCACGATCGCACCCTGCGCGGTCAGCGTGCCCTGAGCCAGCCGGGTCACCCTCGGCGAGACCGGCGGCTCCAGGTCGGCCACCACGCGGAGGCCGGAAAGGACGTCATCGGGCCGTACGGACGGGGTGACCTGTCGTACGACCAGTTCGAGTATCGCACACGGGACGGCCGGCGCCCCGGAAGGCGTCGGCGCTGGGGCAAGGACATCGATCGATATCACGGCCGCGCGGGCATCGAAGGTACGTCGGCCCTGCTTGGTCATCCGCTCCACCAGCACCTCGTCGGCGGCGGTGAAGGCGTCCACGGCGGCGCGCAGCACGGCGTGGTCGACCTCGGGCAACTCGATGTGCCAGTGCGAGGCCTCGATCCGGTCCGGCAGGCTCCCCCCGTCGGCGATCACAGCGTCCAGCACGTCCAGGCCGGACGAGAGCGCGGCGTCCAACGCGGCCCGCAACTCCTGCGGGTCGACCGGCGCCTGGAGGCCGATCTCCAGGTACTCGGCCTCGCTGGCGACGCCGGTGGGCGCGGCACTGGCGTAGGAGATCTTCGGGTGCGGCGTGAAACCCTGGGAGAAGGCGATCGGCACGGCGGCCCGACGCAGCGCACGCTCGAAGGCCCGGGCGAAGTCCCGGTGCGAGGTGAACCGCAGTGGTCCGCGCTTGGCGTACCGGATGCGGACGCGCTGGACGACCGGTGCCTGGCCGCCCTCGGGTTGAGGCTTTCTGGCGATCGTGGGCTCCTCGGGTGTACCTGCGTGTCCGCCCATCCTGGCGCAGGGCTCGTGACGGTGCGCAACCGGGGGCGGCGGGACCGGGCCGATGAACCGGCGCAAACCGGTCAGCGGGGTCGTGTCGGCCCGCCAGAACGTCGAGGGCCGGCCGGCGACCCCGCAGGTCACCGGCCGGCCACGGACGATCGGAGCCGGGCTACCGCTCCCGCGGCGGGGCAGGCGGCGTCGCACCGGGCGGGGTGTACCCCGCCGGCGGGGCGTAACCGGGCGGTGGGGCGTAACCGGGCGGTGGGGCGTAGCCGGGCGGTGGGGCGTAGCCGGGCGGTGGGGCGTACCCGGACGGTGGGTCGTACCCGGCGGGAGATGCCCTGTCGAGCAGGTCGTCCGGGATGTCGGTCGACAGCGCCGCCTCACGGCGGTAGCGGCGGCGGTTCCACATCAGGAAGACCGCCAGCCCCAGCAGCAGCACCAGCACCACGGCGATGCCGATGCCGACCACCATGACCTGCTGATCCGTCGGGCCACCGCGGTCACCGTGCTGGGTGACGTCGAACTCGTCGTCGGCCGCCGCGGTGCCACCCGGCGCCGAGGGCGGTGCGGCGCCCGGGGCCAGCAGGGGGTTACCCGCGGCCTGCGGCACGTTCGCGCTCAGCGCCCGCACCGGATCGATCAGGCCGAAGCCGTACTGCGGATCCCGGCCGGCCGGACCGGCGTCCCGGGCGGTCCGGATGATCCGGTTGATCACGTTGGGGGCGTCGAGGTTCGGATACTTCGCCCGGATCAGCGCGGCGACGCCGGAAACGATCGCGGCCGAGTCGGAGGTGCCGTCACCCCAGCCGTAACCCTGGTTGGGGCCCGCGTTGTAGACACCGTCCCCGGGTGCGGCGACCACCGCCTCGGGCCCCTTGGCCGACCCGGACCAGAAGGCGCCACCCCGCGTCGTGCCGGTGACGGCGAGAACGCCGGGAACGTTTGCGGGAGCCGCCACGTCCACGTCACCCTTGGAGAGGTTGCCGGCGGCGACCACCACCACGACGTCGCGGTCCAGGGCGTAGCTGATGGCGCTCGCCTCCTCCGGAGTGACCGCCGACGGCTTGCCCTGGGACACGTTGATCACCTTGGCGCCGCCGTCCACGGCCATCCGGATGCCGAGAGCGATCGCGCTCTCGTCGTACGGCGGGTTCTTACCCGCGTAGAGCTTGATGGGCAGGATCCGCGCGTCGGGGGCGATGCCGTCCACACCGTCGCTGCTGGCGTTCGTCGCCGCGATGATGCCGGCCATGTGCGTGCCGTGCCCGTCCTCGTCAGCCCGCCCGTCACCGCTGGCACCGTAGCTGCGGCCACCGGCGAGCACCCGACCCCGCAGGTCCGGGTGGGTGGCGTCGACGCCGCTGTCGACCACGGCCACGACCACACCCCGGCCGGTCGACAGTTTGTGCGCCTGGTCGATCCGGAGCTCGTCCAGATACCACTGTTCGGTCCGCCGGGGCGCGGCGGCCGCCGGTTGGGCGACCCCCAGCACCAGGAGCCCCGCCAGCACACAGGCCGTGATCGGCCGGCGTGCCGCGCCGTCAACCCTCATCCGTCCGTCCTCATCGCAGGATGCCCGGGGACGCACCGTCACCGGGGCCCCACGGATCGTCGTCCTCAGTCAACCACGACGAGTGCTCGGAGCCCGTAGCGCCACCACCGTGCCCGGCACCACCCGCGCCGCCCATCATGCCGCCGCCCATCATGCCGGCACCGCCCCGCGCTCCGCCCGCCATTCCGGCGCCGCCGGCACCACCGGCCGCGGTGCGCAACGCGTTCGCCGCGCTCGTCATCGGCGGCACCTTGCCGTTACCGCCACCCACCATGCCGGGGATGCCACCCACGCCGATCCCGCCGGCCGCGCCCAGGCCGCCGCCACCGGCACCGATTCCGCCGGCCGCACCGACGCCGCCGCCGGCACCGAACCCGCCGCCGGCGCCACCCAGGCCGGCGCTTCCGACCCCCGAGCCGCCCAGGCCGCCGCCGTACCCGCTGCCGAGGCCGCCCGGCCCGGCGCCGGCCAGGCCGCTGCTGTAGTCCTCGTCGCCACTCGGGTAGCCCGAGCCGGTGGACGGCGGGTTGAACGGGTCGGAGCCGGTGGGCGAGGGGCCGCCGGGACCACCGGTGGTGGGCGGGGAGAACGGGCCCACGCTGGAGGTGGGACCGTTGCCGGTGTCGCTGACGCCGGGCGGCCTGCTGCCGATGTCCGGGTTGCCACCGATGTCGACGTTGCCGTTCCCACCGATGTCACCCGTGTCGGTGCGGCCCTTCGGCGGCGTCCGGTCGTCGGGCCGGTAGACGTCCGTGTTGGTCCCCGGGTCCTGCACGACCAGCTTGGGACGTTCGGTGTACACCGCCTTGGGCAGCGGCGACATCGCCGTGTTGGCCGCCTGCTGATTGTCCCGGTACCAGTTGTCCAGGTGGGACTTGGTGTCCCACCAGCCGCCGCGCTTCTGGTCGCCGGCCTGCCCGTCGACCTTCATGGTCGCTTCCAGGTCGTCGGCCTTGTCGCGGAACGCGCCGTCGGCGTACGATCCCGGGTTGCTCTGGTAATCCTGTCGCAGCGCGGCGAGGAACCCCGACGTGCTCTCGCCGTCGCGGGAGTCGTCGAGCTCGGTGCCGTTGGGCAGGCTCCACTCGTTCCAGCCGAAGTCGTCCATCAGCGGGATCGGGATCGTGGCGACCGCCCTGCGGATGTCACCCTCGATCCGCGTCAGCGCGCCGCTGACGTTGCTCGCGTCGGTGATCAGATCCTCGATCTGCTTGCCGATCTCGCCCAGGTGCTCGCGGTACGCGTCGCCGCCACTGCCCTTCCACCCGGCGAGCATCGCGGGCAGCCCGCCGACGTGCGGGCGCTCCTGACCGGTCGCGATCGGGCCGACGAACGACCGGCCGACCAGCGCGTCGCGCAGATAGCCCAGGCCGGCGGAGAGGTTGCTCCACCCCGCACCGACCGAGCCGACCGTCTCCGGGTCTGCGGAGAGCGTCACCTCGCGGACGCACCGCTCCCAGGTTCCTCCAGCCATGCCGTCCCCCTCAGGCCGTGTACGGGTACGTGGGTGCGCCGCCGGCCGTGGGCGGCGGCGCCGCGGCGTCCAGAAGCCGCTCGATCTCCTTGCCGTTGGCGGCGTTGCGCGCCTCGGCGTCCCGGAACGCCTTGGCGATGTCCTCGGTGCCCTGCTTGAGCGCGGCGAGCCGCTGGGAGAGCGTCGTGAGGTGCGCCTCCATGTTGGCCGTGGACTTGGTCAGCGCCTGCCACTGCATCCGGGCATCCTCGAAGGCGCCGAAGGGGGTGCCGTTCGGGACGGTCTGGGCCTTGTTGCTGTCGCCCTTCATCCGCTCCTTGACGCGCTCCATCTCGTAACGGATGGTGTCGTCGACGTACTGCTTGAGGCGCTCGACGTAGGTCGCCGCCGCGTCCAGGTCCTCGACGCTGACGTGCAGATCGCCGGTGTTCGGCGGCGGAATGTCCCCCATGCGATTCCTCCCCGTTCCCGACCCGCCGGGTCGGTCCATGTCAAACGCAGCGTATCGAGTGTGACCACATCGAGGCAGCCCTCGCCACCGTCAATCGTAGCCACCGGTGTCGATGTCAGCGACGCAGTTGCGGGACCAGCAGTGCGATACCGAGCCCCACCAGGGCCAACGGACCCAGGAGAACGGCCACGCCGCTCCAGGCCGACTCGCTCCGTACCGCCTGGACGACCTCCAGGACCACCAGACCCACGAGGATCACGGCGACCACCGAGAGCATCACCACCAGCACACGGGCCTTGTCAGGACTCATCGCCCGTCCTCCCCCGCGGCACCAACGACATCGGATCGGCGAGGAAGGTGTCGACGTCGACGCCCCCGAGCCGCAGCCCGGACATGATCTCGGAGCGGCGCTGGTCGGCCAGCGCCTCGGCGGCGCGGACCGCCTCCACCACCGCCTCGCCGAGCGTGCTGTTGTCCACCGTCCGGTGGGCCCGCGCGGCGACGGAGATGTCCAGCAGCTCCTTCGCGCCGGACACCGTGGCGGTCACCAGGCCGTCCGCGGCGGTACCGACGAACTCCTCCCGGGCCAGTCGACCGGTCTCGCTGGTGGCCGTCTCCAGCAGTGCCGTCATCTCCGTGACCAGCTGCGCGAGGTCGGCCCTCCTCATCGGAGCCCCCGCGTCGCGTCGTGCCACACCGTCAGCGGGTCCGGCGCACCGGCGTCCCAGTCGACCGGTTCCGCCGCGACGTCGTCGAGGCTGGCCCGGATGCTCTGCGCCATGGCGAGCCGGGCCGCGGTCACCGCCTGGCGGCAGTGCGTGCCCAGGAGGTCGGCGGGCAGGTCCCGGACGGCCCGTGCGCTGATCCGTACGTCCGTCACCCCGCCCGCCCCGTCGACGACGGCCGCGACCGTCCCGGTCTCGTCGAACCCCTCGTACGTCCGCTCCCGGGCCTCGGTCACCAACGCGACGAGGTCCCGGGTGGCCTCCTCGGCCCGCCGCAACGCGGGCTCGTACGCCTCGGTGCGGGTCACCTCCCGGACGGAGTCGACGGCCCTACGGTAGGCATCACTCATCACTGCTCCGTTCGTCGGATGTCAGGTGCCCGGTACGACGATCTCCTTGTTCCAGCTCTCCGGGTCGCTGACGATCTCCCGGTAGCGGTCCCCGATGCGGGCGCTCTCGGCGTCGACCTTGTCCCCGGTCAGCTCGAATCCCCGCTTGAGCTGGGCCACCGCGGTGCCGATCGCGCTGTTCGCGCCGCGCATGGCCTGCATCAGACCGACGATCGCCATGATGATGCCGGTCACGAACGCGGCCCAGCTGCCGATGATCGCCCATTTGAAGGCGGGGCCGGCCGGGCCGGCGGCGTTGGCGGCGATGCAGCCGACGATGGCGAGGCCGGTGCCCACCGACCAGGCCCAGAAGAGCGTCTCGAGGCCGTCCGCGACGCCGTTGCAGCCGGCGGAGGCCGTGATGGCCAGTTCCTTGAGCGCGTCCAGCGGCTCGACCACGTTGGTGGTGAGGAAGCTCTTGAAGACCTCGGCGCCGCCGCCCTTCCACAGGCCGTCGACCTCGCCGTTGAGCCGGGACAGCCGGCCGGCCAGCGACGAGAACTCCTCGGCGAGGCCGGTCCACTTGTCGTCGGCCTCCTGGAACGGCGCCCAGCTGCGGATGTTCATGACGGCGATCGGGCTGACGAAGGCCATCGCCAGGGCCCCCGCGCCGGACGGCTCGGCGGCCACCGCGAGTGTCCCGCCCAGCGCGATGATGACCGCATCCAGGCCGATCGTGCGCGCCGTGTCGACGCCGGATACCACGTTGTCGTCCATAACAGCTGCCCCCGTGTGCTGTCGAAGAAGAGGAGCGGGCCCGGTCGCCCGGACCGCGCTCAGTCCAGAGCCGTGTCGAACGACTGACCGTGCCGCTGCTCCATCGTCTTGTAGTGCTCGACGACCCGGCCGAGCCCCTGTGCGACCTCGGCGAGCGCGGCGGCGAGCGCGGACACGGCCTGCGTCGTCGTCTCGTGCATGTCGGCGTACGCGGCGGAGAAGCCGGCGTCGAACGCGGGCGCGGCACCGGAGGGCAGCCGCAGGTACTCGATCGTGGGGAGCACACCGGACCGCAGCGACTCCGCCGTCTCCGACATCTCGGAGACGAGTTCGCCGAGCTTGCCGGTGTTCATGGAGACTCCGGACACCACGCCTCCCTCCGTGAACGCCGGTCACCCACCGGGCGTGGGCCCGGCGGGTGACGTGTCGGCTATGGAGGGTAGCGGTTCACCGCCACCCGGCGCTGCCCGGCGGCTCTGCGGCCACCAGACGGTCAGGCGGTCAGGCGGGGTTGCCGGCCGACGGGACCTTCATGCCGTTGCCGCCCAGCGGGGTGAGCGGGAGCAGCTTGCGACCGGTCGGGCCGATCTGGATCTCGGTGTCCATCGACGGGCAGACGCCGCAGTCGAAGCACGGCGTCCACCGGCAGTCGTCCTGCTCGAACTCGCTGAGCGAGTCCTGCCAGTCCTGCCAGAGCCAGTCCTTGTCCAGGCCCGAGTCCAGGTGGTCCCAGGGAAGGACCTCCAGCTCGTCGCGCCGACGGGTGGTGTACCAGTCGAGGTCCACCCCGTACGCGGGCAACGTCTCGGCCGCCGCGTCCACCCAGCGCTGGTACGAGAAGTGCTCGCTCCAGCCGTCGAACCGGCCGCCGTTCTCCCACACCTTGCGGATCACCGAGCCGACCCGACGGTCGCCCCGGGAGAGCAGTCCCTCGATCAGCGAGGGCTCGCCGTCGTGGTAGCGGTAGCCGATGGCCCGGCCCAGCGAGCGGTCCGAGTTGATCGCCTGCTTGAGGATCTTGAGTCGGTGGTCGATGACCTCCGGACGCTCCATCGGGGCCCACTGGAACGGGGTGTGCGGCTTCGGCACGAACCCGCCGATGGAGACGGTGCAGCGGATCTCCTTGGACCCGGTCGCGGCCCGACCTGCCTTGATCACCTCGTGGGCCATGTCCGCGATCTCGAGGACGTCCTCGTCGGTCTCGGTGGGCAGGCCGCACATGAAGTAGAGCTTCACCTGCCGCCAGCCGTTGCTGTACGCGGTGACGACGGTGCGGATCAGGTCTTCCTTCGACACCATCTTGTTGATGACCTTGCGGATCCGCTCCGAGCCGCCCTCCGGGGCGAAGGTCAGACCGGTGCGCCGTCCGTTGCGGGACAACTCCTGGGCGAGGTCGATGTTGAACGCGTCCACCCGGGTCGACGGCAGCGACAGCGAGACGTTGGTGCCCTCGTACTGCTGGGCCAGGCCCGAGCACATGTCACCGATCTCGGAGTGGTCCGCCGAGGAGAGCGACAGCAGGCCCACCTCGGAGAAGCCGGAGAACTCCAGGCCCTCGCGCACCATCTGCCCGACGGTCGTGATCGACCGCTCCCGCACCGGCCGGGTGATCATGCCGGCCTGGCAGAACCGGCATCCCCGGGTGCAGCCCCGGAAGATCTCCACCGCGTACCGCTCGTGCACCGTCTCGGCCAGCGGCACGAGGGGCTTCTTCGGGTACGGCCAGGCGTCCAGGTCCATCGTCGTGCGCTTGTGCACCCGGAACGGCACGTCCGCCCGGTTCGGCACGACCCGCTGGATGCGCCCGTCGGGCAGGTAGTCGACGTCGTAGAAGCGCGGCACGTACACGCTCTCGGTGCGGGCCAGCCGCAGCAGCAGCTCGTCGCGGCCACCCGGGGAGCCTTCGGCCTTCCACTCCCGGACGATCGCGGTGATCTCCAGGACCGCCTCCTCACCGTCGCCGAGCACCGCGGCGTCGATGAAGTCGGCGATCGGCTCCGGGTTGAACGCGGCATGCCCGCCAGCCACGATCACCGGGTCGGCGTCGGTGCGGTCGGCGGCCAGCATCGGGATGCCGGCCAGGTCGATCGCGGTGAGCATGTTGGTGTAACCCAGCTCGGTGGAGAACGAGATGCCGAACACGTCGAAGTCGCGGACCGACCGGTGCGCGTCGACGGTGAACTGCGGCACGCCGTGCGTGCGCATCAGGCTCTCCAGGTCCGGCCAGACCGCGTACGTCCGCTCGGCGAGCGTGTCGGGCAGCTCGTTGAGCACCTCGTACAGGATCTGCACACCCTGGTTGGGCAGGCCCACCTCGTACGCGTCGGGATACATCAGCGCCCAGCGCACGGTCGCCGCGTCCCAGTCCTTGACCACCGCGCCCAACTCGCCACCGACGTACTGGATGGGCTTGGAAACCTGAGGGAGCAGCGGCTCCAGCCGGGGCCAGACCGACGGCTCCAGGTCGCGGCGCGGCGTCAGACGCTCCGAGCTGGAGTCGTCGCTCGAATTGGTCGCGGCCGCGCGCGGCGTCGTGGACGGGGCACTCATGATGCCCAAGGGTACGCGCCCACCCGCCGGTGACCGCGCGCACGCCCGGTCTGCGGTGGTGGCGGCGCGGTATTAACCTCGGACCGGCGCGAGAGGAGATTGCCGCGATGCCGGAGCCCCAGCCGGGAGCACGGCCGGCCGACGGGAGCACCCCGGGCGCGGAGCCGGAGCGGGACCGGGCGGTCGCCGACGAGCCGACCTCCCCACCCGTACCCTCGGACCAGCCGGACCCCTCGGACCTGCCGCAACCCTCGGACCAGCCGGACCTCTCGGACCAGCCCGAACCGGAGGGCTCGCCCGCCGCTGAGCAGCGCACGGCCGCTGAGCAGGACACGGCCGTCGAGCAGCGCACGGCCGTCGAGCAGGACACGGCCGTCGAGCAGGACACGGCCGCGACCGCGGAGGCTCCCGCGCCCAGGTGGAGTGGTTCCGCGCCGGTGCCTCCCCTGCTGCCGCGCCGGCGGACCTGGGGCGCGTCGAGCGAGTCGACTCCGCCGCCACCCGTGCCCCACGAGCCTCCGGAGCACCGCACCCCGGTCGACCCGTGGGCCGGCGTGGACACCGGCGGCTGGGACCTGCCGTCCGCCGAGTTGCCCCCACTGCCCCCGACATTGCCCTACCCCACGCCGCCGGCGACCCGGCAGTGGTCCGGTCCGCCCGCTCCGTCGATCGGTTCGCACCCGGTGTCGCCACCGGCCGCGCGGCCGGTCCCGCCGGCCCGGCCGATGTCGCCCGCGCCGCCGCCGGCCCGGCCGATGTCACCGCCCGCGCCGGCCCCCGTACCGAAGCAGCGTCGGGGCCGGCGCTCCGCGGCGCCACCGGGCTGGCAGGCCCCCAAGGGGTACGTGCCGGTCCCGGTTCGGCGTCGACGCCGCTGGCCGTGGCTGCTGCTGCTCACGCTGGCGTGCTGCTGCGGCTGCCCCGCCTACTACGGGTTCCCGATCTCGGCCCAGTACCCGGTCCGCGCGGCTCTGCCCGAGCAGGTGGAGGACCTCAGCCTGCGGCAGGACAACCGCAGCGCCGACACCGCCCGGCAGTTGGAGAGCGAGGTACGCCAGCAGCACTGGCTGGCCGAGGACACCTTCGCCGGCGTCTACTCCACGACCAGCGGCAAGCGGGTGACGGTCTTCGGCGGCACCGGCTTCCGCCTGAGCCCGGAGTCGGACGCGGAGGCCGAGATCAGTCGGCTCACCGACCGGTACGCGCTGGACGCCCCCGAAACCGTGGACACCGGTGTGCGCGGCAGGCACGAGCGCTGCGCGGTCGGCCGGGCGGACGGCAGCGACGTGGTGGTCTGCACCTCGGTCGACCACGGCAGCATCGCCACCGGCGTGTTCACCCGGCTCTCGGTCGCCGACAGCGCCGCCCTGCTGGCCACCCTGCGCGCCCAGATCGTCCAGCCCGAACGGGGCTGAGGTGGCGCCGTCGGCGTGCCGGCGGTTGCTCCGGCCGACGGATGACACGGTGCCGGCGGTTGCTCCTGCTGACCGATGACACGGTGCCGGCTCATGGGGCGCAGCCGACCGGCGGCGACGTGCATGGCGGGCCGCTAGGCGGGCGTTGCCGCCGCGGGGTCAGGCGTCGCGGGTGGGGTCCGGGTGGGCGCGCGGCGGGGCGTAGCGGGGCACGTACTCCTGGCCGGTGAGCTTCTGGATCTCGCTCATCATCTCGTCGGTCATCTGCCGCAGCGAGGTGCGGTCGTCGGGCCGGCCGCTGAAGTCCAGCGGTTTGCCGAACCGGACCGTGATCTTGGCGGTGCCGGGGCGGGGCACCCGGGCCCCGATCGGCTGTGCCTTGTCCGTGCCGATCATGCCGACCGGGATGATCGGCACGCCGGCGGCGATGGCCAGCCGGGCCGCCCCGGTCCGACCCCGGTAGAGCTTGCCGTCCGGGGAGCGGGTGCCCTCCGGGTAGACCACCACCAGGTCGCCGCCCTTGAGCGCCGGGATCGCCGCGTCGAACGCGGACAGCGCGGCCCGCCCACCGGCCCGCTCGACCGGAATCGCGCCCAGGCCGGTGAGGACGAACTTCGAGATCGCGCCCTTCACGCCGGTGCCCTTGAAGTACTCCGACTTCGCCCAGAACGCCAGGTGCCGGGGCACGACCGTGCCGAGGAACAGTTCGTCGGCCACCGAGAGGTGGTTGCCGGCGAAGATCGCTCCGCCGGTCTCCGGCACGTGTTCCAGACCCTCCACGGTCGGGCGGAACGCCAACCGCAGCGTGGGCGCCACGGTCAACTTGCCGATGGTGTAGAGCAGGGGCACTGGTCCTCCGGCGGTCGTGCGGATTCAGGCGGTGTCACGGTAGCGGACGCCCTCACGCTCCCCCCGATGGAGGTGGCGAGGGCGCCCGCCCCGGTACGTCACACCCGGCGGACGGTGACCGTCACGCCCTCGCCCTCGCCCACCTCGCCGGCGAAGCCGTCGAGGCCCTCGGCGAAGTCCACCGAGTCGGCCAGCACCTCCCCGGACACGAAGTCGATGTACGCGGCCACCGCCGCGCGCACCTCCTCGGAGGCCGACACCGACACCACGATCCGGTCCGAGACGTCCAGGTCGGCGTCCCGGCGGGCCTGCTGCACGACCCGCACCACGTCCCGGGCCAGCCCCTCGGCGGCCAGTTCCGGGGTGACCTCGGTGTCCAGCACCACCACGCCCTCACCGCCGGGCAGCGGCGCGGAGTGCTCGGCGTCGGCGGCGACCAGGCGCAACTCGTACTCGCCCTCGGCCAGGGTGACGCCGGCGGCCACCGGGGCGCCGTCGACCAGCTCCCAGTCGCCCGCCTTGACCGCCTTGATCACCTGCTGCACCTGCTTGCCGACCCGCGGGCCGAGAGCCCGGGGCACCACGGTCAGCACCTGCTCGCAGTACGCGGCCAGCTCCGCGCTGAACTCCACGGCCTTCACGTTGACCTCGTCGGCGACCAGGTCGGCGAACGGACGCAGCTGCTCCGCCGCCGGCGAGGCGACGGTCAGCTTCGACAGCGGCAGCCGCACCCGCAGACCCTTGGCCTTGCGCAGCGACAGCGCCGCCGAGGCGACCGCCCGGGTGGCGTCCATCGCGGCGACCAGGTCGTGGTCGGCCGGGAACTCGCTCGCCTCCGGCCAGTCGGTCAGGTGCACCGAACGCTCCCCGGTGAGCCCGCGCCAGATCTCCTCCGCGGTCAGCGGCGCCAGCGGAGCCACCACCCGGCACAGCGTCTCCAGCACGGTCGACAGGGTGTCGAACGCGTTGGCGTCACCGGACCAGAACCGGTCCCGGGAGCGGCGCACGTACCAGTTGGTCAGCGCGTCCAGGTAGGAGCGGACGGTGGCGCAGGCGCCGGAGATGTCGTACGCCTCCATCTGCGCGCCGACCGTCGACACCAGCTCGTTGGTCTTCGCCAGCACGTAGCGGTCGAGCAGGTGCGTGGAGTCCGTGCGGCGGCGGGCGGTGTAGCCGTCGGCGTTGGCGTACAGCGAGAAGAAGTACCAGACGTTCCACAGCGGTAGCAGCACCTGCCGGACGGCGTCGCGGATCCCCGCCTCGGTGACCGCCATGTCGCCGCCGCGCAGCACCGGCGAGGACATCAGCATCCAGCGCATCGCGTCCGAGCCGTACGCGTCGAAGACGTGGTAGACGTCCGGGTAGTTGCGCAGGCTCTTGGACATCTTGCGGCCGTCCGAGCCGAGCAGGATGCCGTGGCTGAGGCAGTTGCGGAACGCCGGCCGGTCGAACAGCGCGGTGGCCAGCACGTGCATCGTGTAGAACCAGCCGCGGGTCTGCCCGATGTACTCGACGATGAAGTCACCCGGGTAGTGGTGCTCGAACCAGTCCGCGTTCTCGAACGGGTAGTGCACCTGGGCGAACGGCATCGACCCGGACTCGAACCAGCAGTCCAGCACCTCCGGCACCCGACGCATCATCGACTGGCCGGTCGGGTCGTCCGGGTTGGGGCGGACCAGGTCGTCCACCGCCGGCCGGTGCAGGTCGCTCAGGCGTACGCCGAAGTCCCGCTCGATGTCGGCCAGCGAGCCGTAGACGTCCAGGCGCGGGTAGTTCGGGTCGTCGGACTTCCACACCGGGATCGGGGAGCCCCAGAACCGGTTCCGGCTGATCGACCAGTCGCGGGCGTTGGCCAGCCACTTGCCGAACGAGCCGTCCTTGATGTGGCCGGGCGTCCAGTTGATCTCCTGGTTCAGCTCGACCATCCGGTCCCGGAACTGGGTCACCGCGACGAACCACGAGGACACCGCCTTGTAGACCAGCGGGGTGTCGCAGCGCCAGCAGTGCGGGTACGAGTGGGTGTAGGTGTCCTGCTTGAGCACCACCCCCCGCTCCTTCAGCTCCCGGATCACCGGCTTGTTGACGTCGAAGACCTGCTCACCCTGGTACGGCGGGACCAGCGCGGTGAACCGGGTGTGGTCGTCCACGGTGACGATGGTGGGGATGCCGGCGGCGTTGCAGACGTTCTGGTCGTCCTCACCGAACGCCGGGGCGAGGTGCACGATCCCGGTGCCGTCCTCGGTGGTGACGAACTCCGCGCCGAGCACCTGGTAGGCGTTGTCCCCGGCCTGCTCGACGAGGAAGTCGAACAGCGGCGTGTAGCGGCGGCCGACCAGGTCGCGGCCGTACACCGTGCCGACCTGCTCGTACCCGTCCAGTTCCTTGGCGTACGCGGACAGCCGCGCCGCGCCGACGACGTAGCGCTCCCCGCTGCCCTCGCGGTCGGGGGAACCCCGGTGCTCCAGCACCGCGTACTCGATGTCCGGGCCGACGGCGAGCGCCAGGTTCGACGGCAGGGTCCACGGCGTGGTCGTCCAGACGCCCAGCCTGACCGGCCCGCGCACCAGCTCCGGGGCGGACTCGTCGGCGGTCAGCCCGAACCACACCGACAGCGTCGGGTCGTGCCGGTCCCGGTAGACGTCGTCCATCCGGGTCTCGGTGTTCGACAGGGGGGTCTCACACCGCCAGCAGTACGCCAGCACCCGGAAGCCCTCGTAGATCAGACCCTTGTCGTGCAGGGTCTTGAAGGCCCACATGACGCTTTCCATGTAGTCCAGGTCGAGGGTCTTGTAGTCGTTGGCGAAGTCGACCCAGCGGGCCTGCCGGTTGATGTACCGCTCCCAGTCCTGGGTGAACTCCAGCACCGAGGTGCGGCAGGCCTCGTTGAACCGGGCCACGCCCAGGTCGATGATCTCCGCCTTGCTGGTGATGCCGAGCTGCTTCTCGGCCACCACCTCGGCGGGCAGGCCGTGGCAGTCCCAGCCGAAGCGCCGCTCGACGTGCCGCCCGCGCATGGTCTGGTAGCGCGGCACCACGTCCTTGACGTACCCGGTGAACAGGTGGCCGTAGTGCGGCAGGCCGTTGGCGAACGGCGGGCCGTCGTAGAAGACGTACTCGTTCTTGCCGTCGTCACCGGCGGGACGGGCCTCGACGGAGGCTTCGAAGGTCTTGTCGGCCGTCCAGTGCTCCAGCACCCGGCGCTCGACCGCGGGCAGGTCCGGGCTCGCCGGGACACCGGCGGCGGTCGGGTCGTGCAACGGATAGGCCATCGGGGGTCGCTCTCCTCATGCAGCTCACGCAACGTGGGTCTGCGAGGACGAACCATCCGGGGTACGCCTCGAACGGCGCTCCCGGTGGCCCGCGGTACCACCCCGCTTGGCGGTCAGGATCGACCGCCCGCTCATTGCCGGCTGTGACGGGCCGCACCCGTCCGGTTCTACTGGGCCGGTTGCCCGGCTGTTCTTCCGGAGGCTCACCGGTGATGGCCGGGTCATCGCCTTACGGCCGTCAACGATACAAGACCCACCCACCGCACCGCCGCCGAGTAAACGCGCGCGCCGGCACCCTAGGCTGGCCGGGTGATCCGGATCGAGTTGGACGAGCCGACGCTGGGCCGTACCCGGATCGCCACCAGCCCGCTCTGGGAGGTGCTGACCAGCCTGTTCGTGCTGCGCCGGCCTCCGAAAGAGGTGCCCTGGCCGTACACCGCCTGGGCGCGGCACGCACGGCGGGTGCTCGACGAGGTGCCGGCGGCCGCGCCGGCCCGGCTGCTGACCGTCGGCCTACCCGCACCGGACTTCCTCAGCCCGATCCCCACGTCGGCCGCGCCGACCCTGGCCGAACAACTCGCCGAACTGCGGGCGACGCCGGCTGAGGTGATCGCCGAGCAGATCCCCCGCTACTACGACCCGGACGACCTGCCGGAGTGGCTGGGCCCGTTCGTCACGGACCGGCGGGCCGCCCTGGACCGGCTCGCCGACGGCATCGAGGCGTACTGGGAGGCGGCCATCGCGCCGTGGTGGCCGGCGATGCGGGCAGCGCTGGACGAGGAGGTCCTGCACCGGGCTCGGGCGCTCGCCGCCGACGGTCCGGACGCCCTGCTGGCCGACCTGCACGAGCGGGTGCGCTGGGACAAGCCGGTGTTGACGCTGGTGAAGCCGTCGGAGCAGCAGTTCGTGGCGGTGGACCAGCGGCTGCTGCTGATTCCCCTGATCTTCTCGCAGGGAGCACTCGTCTGCGCCACCGACCATCCGGAGATCGTCGCCGTCTCCTACCAGGCGCGCGGGGCGGTGGTGCTCGCCGAGGGTGGGCCCACCTCGGCACCCCGGACCGCACCGGCCACGGATCGGTTGGCGGTGCTGGTCGGCCGGGGTCGCGCCCAGGTGCTGCGGGCCCTGGTGCGGCCGGCCACCACCGCCGGTCTCGCGGCCACTCTGGGGCTCGCCCCGAGCACCGTGTCGGAGCAGCTCTCCGCTCTGCTGGCCGCCGGCGTGGTGCACCGCCGCCGGGCGGGCCGACGGGTGCTCTACGGCCTGGAACCGGCCGGACTGGCGCTGGTGCAGCTCATCGGTGACGAGCCGGTGAGCGCCTCGGCCTGAGCATTCGGCTCGATCCGAATTCGTTTCGCACCCGTCCCGGTCGCTTCTAGCCTGCGTGTCGCGAGCGAACACGCGATCGAGGCGGTCGGGGTGAGCCGCACGTACCGCAGCCGCAGGGGATGGTGACGACCCCAGCGTCGGGAGGATCAGGCAGTCCGCGGCGTCGACCTGACGGTTGGCAACGGGGAGCTGTTCGGCCTGCTCGGACCGAACGGCGCTGGCACGACCGCGACCATCGAGCTGCTGAGCACCCTGCTCATCCCGACCGCCCGGGGAGGCCGTCCACCCGCCCGACCCCGTCGATCATGGCGTTGCCGCCGCCCCCGTCGGGGTGCCGCGGCGACAACGCCATGATCAACCAAGGGGTCAGGGGGCGGGGAGGGTCGTGCTCCAGAGGGAGGTGCCGTCCCGGTCACGCAGGTGGACCGTCAGGGCCTCGGACTCGCCGTCGATGGACACCTCGCCGAAGTGCTGGAAGCCCTCCGCCGGGGAGGTGTTCGCCCGTGGCGGGGCGTGCACGAAGGCCGCCTGCGGGCCGAACGTGCCGTCCAACGCGTTCGGGCCGAACGCGCCGGCGTGCGCCGGACCGGAGACGAACTCCCAGAACGGCGTGAAGTCGCCGACCGCGGCGCGCGACGGGTCGTAGTGGTGGGCGGCCGAGTAGTGCACGTCGGCGGTCAGGAAGACCATGCCGGTCACCCCGGCCCGGTGGGTGGCCCGCAGCACCTCGGCGAATTCCAGCTCACGCCCGGCCGGCGCGCCCGGGTCGCCCTGCGCGACACCCTCCTGGGCGGTCGGACCGTCCGGCACCACGACCCCGATCGGCAGGTCGTTGGCGATCACCTTCCAGGTCGCGGTGGACCTCTTCAGCTCCCGGATCAGCCACTCCCGCTGCTCCCGGCCGAGCAGACCACGCTTCGGGTCGGCGTACGTGTTGCCGTCGTTGGGGTCCTTGTGAGTCCGCATGTCGAGCACGAACACGTCCAGCAGCGGCCCGTACGACAGCCGCCGGTACAGCGGCCCGTTGTCCGGCACGGGCAGCCACTCGTGGAACGCCTGACTCGCCCGGGCGGCGAGCACGTCGACCCGTTGCTCGGTGTAGCGCGGGTCGTCCAGGATCTCCCCCGGGTACCAGTTGTTGAGCACCTCGTGGTCGTCCCACTGGTTGATCTGCGGCACCGCCGCCGCGAACTCCCGCAGGTGCTCATCGAGCAGGTTGTACGCGAACTGCCCCCGGTACTCGGCCAGCGTCTCGGCGACCTTGCTCTTCTCCGGGGTGACCAGGTTGCGCCAGATCCGCCCGTCGGGCAGCGTCACCGACTCGACCAGCGGGCCGTCGGCGTACACGGTGTCGCCGCTGCACAGGAAGAAGTCCGGCCGGGTCTCGCGCATCGCCCGGAAGATCGACATTCCGCCGTAGGTCGGGTCGATTCCCCAGCCCTGCCCGACGATGTCCCCGGTCCAGACGAACCTGACGTCACGTCGCTGGTGCCGCCCCGGGGCGGTGGTCAGCGAACCGGTCAGCGGCTCGCTGACCACGCCGTGCCGGTCCAGGCTCTCCACCCGGACCCGGTAGTGCAGCCGCTCGCCGTCCGGCAGGCCCCGCAGCCGGACCTTTCCGGTGAAGTCGCCGGTCGGGGCCAGCACCGGGCCGCGCAGCGTCCGCGCGCCGCGGAAGTCCGGCCGGCGGCTCACCTCGACCAGCATCCGACCCGGCCGGTCGGCCCGCGTCCACACCAGCGCCGAGTCCGCGGTCACGTCGCCGCTCTGCACCCCGTGGGTGAGGACCGGGCGTCCCGCCGGGCGCCAGGCCGGAGCGGCGTTCGCCCCGGCGCCACCCAGCAGGGCGCCGCCGGCGACTCCGGCCCCGGCCACCAGGCCGGCCTGCAGCAGGGTACGTCGATCAAGCTCGGTCATTCTTCCTCCCGATCATGGGTTGACCACGTCGGTCTATCGGTCGGAGGCGACCGTGAGCGGCGGCCCGGGTGACGCGAACGTGAACGCCAGTCGTCCGGTCGGCTTGACCCCCGGTGGCGCGCTCACGCAAACTTCGCCGGTGCGTTCGCTTCGATACGACGAATTTCAGGCCATGCGCCGGTTTCCCGCGCTGGACGGGCTGCGGGCGGTGGCGGCGATCATGGTCTTCGCCTTCCACTACGGCGGCCCGTCCTGGAAGTGGCTGACCGGCTGGATCGGCGTCCACCTGTTCTTCGTGCTCTCCGGCTTCCTGATCACGACGCTGCTGCTGCGTGAGGAGCACCGGTACGGCAGGGTGTCGCTGCGCGCGTTCTACCTGCGGCGGTTCTTCCGGATCATGCCGGTCTACCTGCTCGTGCTCTTCCTGACCTGGGGCCTGGCCCGGCTCAGCGGCAGCGCCGAGACGATCGAACGCCTGATGAAGTACTACCTGCTCTTCATCAACGAACTCCTGCCCGGGACCGCGCCGTACCTGCACTCCTGGACGATCGGCATCGAGCAGAAGTTCTACCTGTTCTGGCCGGCCATCGCGTTCGTCCTGGTGACCGCCGCCTTCCGCCGCCGGCTCGCGGTCACGGCCGGTCTGCTCGTGCTCTTCATCGCGATGATCCCGCCGGACATCGCCTGGCTGAGCTGGCCGATCCACTACGTGGCGATCCTGCTCGGCTGCCTCACCGCCGTGGTGATGCACCACCCGCGAGGCTTCGCGCTGGTTCGGCCGTTGACCCACCCGGTGACGGCGACCGCCGCGATCGTGGTCTTCATCGTGTTCCAGGTGGCCGTGCAGTACTGGCCGATCCGGTTCGGCCAGGAGGCGCTGATCGGCACGTACGCCGCCGCTGCCGCGCTGCTGCTGCCGCCCCTGCTCTCGCGCAGCGTGCTCGCCCGCGGGCTGGGGCTACGTCCGCTGGTCTTCATCGGCGAGCGGTCGTACTCGATGTATCTGATCCAGTCCATCGCGGCGCGGGTGGCGGTGGGCCTGCTGCCGGCCATGGGCCGGCGCAGCACCGCCGTCTTCCTGGGCGCCGTGGTGGTGGCGCTGATCGTCGCGGACGTGCTCTACCGCTGGGTCGAGCTACCCATGATCGAGGTGGGGCGCCGGTTGGCCGCCCGGGTGACCCGGCGTGGTCCGCGCGACAGCGACGGCACCACGCCCACCACGCCCACCACGCCCACCCCGTCCGCCACGGCCGCCGAGGACGTCCAGATCCCCCCGACGCGGGAGGTGCTGGCGGACACCGTGCCGGCGGGCCGCGGCTGATCCAGCACCGCCTCCCGGGCATGAGCGGGGTCACAGCCACGGTTGTCACGGCCCACCCCGGCCGATCCGTCGTGACGGTATCGGACCGATCAGGGAGGTAGTCGTGCAACGGATGAACCCGACCCAGGTGGCGCCGCAGGCGTACCAGGCGGTCATGGGGATGGAGAAGTACGTCCAGACGAACGTCGACCACACCGTGCTGGAACTGATCAAGCTGCGCGCGTCGATGATCAACGGATGTGCGTACTGCGTGGACATGCACAGCCGGGACGCCCTCGCCAACGGCGAGTCGAGCCGTCGGCTGTTCGCGGTCGCCACCTGGCGGGAGGCGCCGTTCTTCGACGAGCGGGAACGGGCCGCGCTGGCGCTCACCGACGCGGTCACCCAGCTCGGCGAGCACGGGGTGCCCGACGAGGTGTGGGACGCCGCCGCGAAGGTCTGGTCGGAGAAGGAACTGGCCGACCTGGTCTTCGCGATCGCCACAATCAACGTGTGGAACCGGATCGGGGTGACGATGCGCCTGGAGCCTCCGGCGCACGTGTGACCAACGCGGCGGCAGAGGCGGCCGGTGCGCTGCAGGCGCACCGGCCGATGCTGCTCGGGCTCGCCTACCGGCTGCTCGGCAGCCGCCACGACGCCGAGGACGTGCTCCAGGAGACGTACCTGCGGTGGCTGGGCGTGGACCGCTCGACGGTGGACGAGCCCCGTCGGTACCTGTCCCGGGTGGTCACCCGGCTGGCCCTGGACCGGCTGCGGGCCCGACAGGCGGCCCGCGAGAGGTACGTGGGGACGTGGCTGCCGGAGCCGGTGCCGACCGTGCCGTCACCGTTCGGCCCACTGGACCGCGTCGAGCTGCGTGACTCGCTCTCGACCGCGCTGCTGCACGTGCTGGAACGGCTCACCCCGCCGGAGCGTGCCGTGTACGTCCTGCACACCGCCTTCGAACTGCCGTACACCGAGATCGCGGAGATCCTGGACCGGACTCCCGCGGACTGCCGGCAGCTGCACCACCGGGCGGTGACCCGGGTACGGCAGGAGCAGCGGCGGTTCACCGCCAGCCGGTCGGAACGGGAGCGGCTGCTCGACGCGTTCCTGGCCGCAGCCCGCGACGGTGACCTGGCGACGCTCACCGGACTGGTCGCCGGAGATGCCATCGCCTGGAGCGACGGTGGTGGACGGGTGCGGGCGGCCCGCAACCCGATCACCGGCTCGGAACGGATCTCCCGGTTCTTCGCCGGGATCTACGGCCCCCACCGGCGCTGGACGACCCGCAGGCTGGAACTCAACGGGGAACCCGCCGCGCTGCTCACCCGCGACGACGGCAACCGGTACGCGTTGACCGTCACCGCGGCCGAGGGCCGGATCACCGGGATCTACCTGGTCGGCAATCCGACGAAACTGCCCCCGGCCGGCTGAAGCGGAGCGTCAGCCCAGCTCGGGAAACCAGAGCGCGATCTCGCGCTTGGCGCTGTCCGGTGAGTCGGAGGCGTGCACCAGGTTCTCCCGGTTGGACAGCGACAGGTCGCCCCGGATCGTGCCGGCGGCGGCCTTGCGGCCGTCGGTCGCGCCGACCAGCCCGCGGACGACGTCGATGACCTCATCGCCGGAGAGCACCAGGGCGACCAGCGGGCCGCCGGTCATGAAGTCCTTCAGCGGCGGGTAGAACGCCTTGTCGACGTGCTCGGCGTAGTGCGCGTCGGCGAGCGCGGCGTCCATCGTCCGGTGCACCATCGCGTCGATTCGCAGCCCCTTGCGCTCGAAGCGGGAGAGGACCTCGCCGACCAGGCCGCGGCGGACCGCGTCGGGCTTGATCAGAACGAGGCTACGCTCATCCGGGCTGTTGCTGGACACGCTGGGTTCCTCCTGTACGCGCTGGACGCTCGGGATCGGTACGGTCAGCCTAGCGACCCGGTCCCGGCCCCGGCGCGGCGGCCGGTCTTTCCCCCGGTGGCCGATCCGGCCTAGCCTGGCCCTGACCCCCGGGAGGTCCACTGTGGCGAATGGCGGGAACCGGCCCATCGCGCCGGTACGCAAGCTGATCGGCACGGTGCTCGGCACCGTGGCCACGTTCGTCGTCCTCTTCGGCCTCGGCATGACCAGTTGGCCCATCGTGGCGATCGGGGTCGCCCTGCTGGTGCTGGCGATCGCGCTGGCCACCGTAAAAGGCGGTGGGCGCACCTGGGTGGTCGGCGTCGGGCACGTGCACAGCGCGTCCGAACCACCCACCCAGTACGCGTTCGGCCGCTGCGAGCTGCAACTGGTGATCGATGCCCCCGGCCTGCCGCCGCGATCCAAGAAGATCATCGAGCCACGGGTGCCGGTGTCGAAGTGGCCGTCGCTGGGCCAGACCCTGCCGATCCGGGTCGCGCTCGACGACCAGCGGCACGTCAAGGTCCTCTGGGACGAGGTGGCGACGCACGCCGAGTCGGCGGCCGTCGCCGACCTCCCGCCGGAGTTCGCCGACGCCGAACCCCTGGACGAGATGCTGATCCAGCAGGACGCCCCACCGTGGGCCGACCGCGCGCCGGACGACGACTTCCGCGACCAGTTCGGCCCGGACCCGTTCCGTGACCCGCTCGGCCCGGACCCGCTGCGCGCCGATCCGCTGCGCGACGACCCGGGTGTCGACCCGGAGGAGCGCGAGGCGGTGGTGATGCACCAGAGCCCGGGCGGCCCGGTGGTGCTGGAGGGTGTCGTCGTCGAACAGCCGGCCGGCCAGCCGACCACGGGCGGGCTGCCCCGACGGGCCACCCCGGCACCGCGCCCGCCCGCCGAGGAGCGCTTCGACCAGCCCGAGGCCGAACGCTTCGACCCGGCTCCCGCCCAACGTTCCGGCTCCGCCGCGACGGACCCTCTGGACCCGCTCGACCTGCCCCTGGACGATCCCACCTCGGGCACGGCGACGACGACCGGGCCCGTCACCGCCGAGGAACTCGACGAGGCGATCTTCGGGTTCGACGGGGGCACCACGGCGGACCCGGCCGGCCCGATCAGCGGGGTGGGCCTCACCCTGCTGGTCACCGACCTGGACCGGTCCCTCGGCTTCTACCGCGACATGCTCGGCTTCACCGAGGTCGACCAGGGGGCGGGCAACGCCGTGCTCGCCTCCGGCACGACCCGACTGGTGCTGCGCGAGGTCACCGGGGCCGCCCCGATCAGCCGCCGGCTCGTCCACGTCAACCTCGAGGTCGACGACATCGAGGCGGCGTACGAGCGGTTGCGCGGCTCGGGCGTCCGCTTCACGTACGCCCCACGGGTGGTCAACCGGGGCAGCAAGCTGGAGGTGTGGGCGGCGGCCTTCCGCGACCCGGACGGCCACGGCATCGCCCTCACCCAGTGGCGCGAACGGGCCGACGCCTGAGCCGGGTCAGCCGAGGATGACCCGGCGGACGTGCACCGCGTACGCCCACACCAGCGCGAAGATGACGCCCAGCGCGAACAGCGACCAGTGCAGCAGGCCGGCCAACAGCAGCAGGCCCTGGAGCACGGTACCGGCGTGCCACGCCCAGGGGCGGCGCATCATGCCGGCGACCAGGATGGCGGCCACCGCCAGGGCCACCACCGCGCCGATCGCCGCGCCGCTCAGGTCACCCCCGACCACCCGGATCGGCTGGATGGCCAGCAGCAGCACCAGCGCCTCCAGGCCGAGCGTCCCGGCGCCCAGTCCGCGTACCGCCCGTTGCGGGTCACGCAGCCCCGACCGGCGCGGCTGCCCGCCCGGCTGATCGGCCGGCTGCGCCTCCCCAGGCTGATCGGCCGCGTGCGCCTCCCCTGAGGCCCCGGGCCTGGCCTGGTCGGGCGACGCCCCGCTCGGCCCGTCGGTGGCGCGGGAGTTCCGCTCCGGGCCGGTCATCGCACCAGCAGCCGACGGGCGTCGGCCACCGTCACCACCGACCCCGTGACCAGCACGCCGACCCCGCTCAACTCACCGGGGACGTCCTCCTCGGCCAGCGCCACCGCCACCTCGATCGCGTCCGGCATCTCGTCGGCCGACTCGACCCGCTCCTCGCCGAAGATCTCCACGGCCAGCGCGGCGAGTTCCTCCGTCGGCATCGCCCGCGGCGAGCTGTTGCGGGTCACCACCACCACGTCGATGACCGGTTCCAGCAGCTCCAGCAGGCTCGACGCGTCCTTGTCGGCGAGTACGCCGAGCACCGCCACCAGCTTGCTGAACGCGAACTCCTCCTGCAGCGCCGTCACGGTGGCAGCCATGCCGTGCGGGTTGTGCGCGCCGTCCAGCAGGATGGTCGGCGCGTTGCGGACCCGTTCCAGCCGCCCCGGGGAACTGGTCGAGGCGAAGCCCTCCCGGACCGCCTCGACATCCAGCTGCCGCGTGGTCCCCGCGCCCAGGAACGCCTCCACGGCGGCGAGCGCCACGGCGGCGTTCTGCGCCTGGTGCGCGCCGTGCAACGGGATGAACACGTCGTCGTAGACACCGCCCAGCCCCTGCAGGCTGAGCACCTGACCGCCGACCGCGATGGCCCGACTCAACACCCCGAACTCGGCGCCCTCCCGGGCGATGGTGGCGCCCACCTCGGCGCAGCGCTCCAGGAGAGGCCGCGCGGCCTCCTCCTCCTGCGCCGCCGCGATGACGGTGGCGCCCTGGTGGATGATGCCGGCCTTGGCCAGCGCGATGTCCTGGAGCGTGTCACCGAGCCACTCGGTGTGGTCCAGGCCGATCGGGGTGATCACGCAGACCCCGGCCTGGATCACGTTCGTGGCGTCCTCGGCGCCGCCGAGACCCACCTCCACCACCGCGATGTCGACCGGCGCGTCGGCGAACGTGGCGAACGCCAGCGCGGTGGTCATGTCGAAGTAGGTCAGCGGCTCGTCGGACCGCGCGTCGACCAGCTCCGCCAGCGGCTTGACCTCCCGGTACACCGCCGCGAACCGCTCCTCGCTGACCGGCTCCCCGTCCAGGCTGATCCGCTCCCGCACCGTCTCCAGGTGCGGGCTGGTGTACCGGCCGGTGTGCAGCCCGAACGCCCGCAACAGCGAGTCGATCATGCGAGCGGTGGACGTCTTGCCGTTGGTGCCGGTCAGGTGGATCGACGGGTACGCCCGCTGTGGACTGCCGAGCAGGTCGAGCAGCGACTCGATCCGGTCCAGCTCGAAGACCATGCGGGTGAAGCCCCGGGCGGCCAGCTCGGCCTCGACGGCGGCGAAATCGGTACGGTCGGTCACGAGGGAAGCGTCTCCAGAGCAGCGTCGATCCGGACCAGGTCGGCCTCGGCGATGGCGAGCCGGTCGCGGATCTTCGCGACCACCGGCTCGGGGGCCTTGCCGATGAAGGCCGGGTTGCCGAGCTTCGCCCGGGCCTGCGCGACCTCCTTCTCAGCCGCCGCGCGGTCCTTGGTGAGGCGGGCCCGCTCGGCGGCCACGTCAATCGACCCCCGGGTGTCCAACGCGACACCGACCGCGCCGGGCATGGCCAGCGTGGCGCTGGCCTGAAAGTCGTCGCCGGCCGGGTCCAGCCGGACCAGCGAGCGGATCAGCGGCTCGTGAGCGGCGATACCCGCCCCGGCCAGCCCGTCCAACCGGGCGGCCACCCGCTGCGTCGGGCGCAGCCCCTGGTCGGACCGGAACCGACGGATCTCGGTGACCACCCGCTGCACACTGGCCAACTCGGCCTCGGCGGCATCGTCGACCAGCGTACGGTCGGCCACCGGCCAGGCGGCCGTCTGCACCGTCTCCCCACCGGTCAGCGCGAGCCACAGCTCCTCGGTGACGAACGGGATCACCGGGTGCAGCAGCCGCAGCAGCTGGTCCAGCACGTGCCCGAGCACCCGGCGGGTGGTCTCGGCCCGCTCACCGCCCTCGGCGAGCACCGGCTTGCTCAGCTCCACGTACCAGTCGCAGACGTCGTCCCAGGCGAAGTGGTAGAGCAGGTCACACACCTTGGCGAACTCGTACGCCTCGAACTGCTCGTCGACCTCGGCGGTGACGTGCGCGAGTCGGGACAGGATCCACCGGTCGACGGTGGAGAGCCGCTCGGCGGCCGGCAGCTCGCCGGTCGTGTGCGCCCCGTTCATCAGGGCGAACCGGGTGGCGTTCCAGAGCTTGTTGCAGAAGTTGCGGGAGCCCTGGCACCAGTCCTCGCTGACCGGCACGTCCTGCCCGGGGTTCGCGCCGCGGGCCAGGGTGAACCGGGTGGCGTCGGCGCCGAACCGGTCGATCCAGTCCAGCGGGTCGACCACGTTGCCGAACGACTTGGACATCTTCTTGCCGTGCTCGTCCCGGACCATGCCGTGCAGGGCCACCACGTCGAACGGCTGCTTGCCGTCCATCGCGTACAGGCCGAACATCATCATCCGGGCGACCCAGAAGAAGAGGATGTCGTAGCCGGTGACCAGGACACTCGTCGGGTAGAACTTCGCGAGATCCACCGTCTGCTCGGGCCAGCCGAGGGTGGAGAACGGCCACAGCGCGCTGGAGAACCAGGTGTCCAGCACGTCCTCGTCCTGCCGCCAGCCGTCCCCGGTCGGCGGCTGCTCGTCCGGGCCGACGCAGACGATCTCACCCTGCGGGCCGTACCAGACGGGGATCCGGTGCCCCCACCACAGCTGGCGGGAGATGCACCAGTCGTGCATGTTGTCGACCCAGGCGAAGTAGCGCTTGGCCAGCTCGGCGGGCTCGATACGCACCCGGCCGTCGCGCACCGCGTCGCCGGCGGCCTGGGCCAGCGGCGCCGTGTTGACGAACCACTGCAACGACAGCCGCGGCTCGACGGTCGTCTTGCACCGCGAGCAGTGCCCGACCGCGTGCACGTACGGCCGCTTCTCGGCCACGATCCGGCCCTGCTCGCGCAGCGCCGCCACGATCGCCGGCCGCGCCTCGAACCGGTCCAGCCCCTCGAAGGGGCCGGGCACGGTGATCACGCCACGCTCGTCCATCACGGTGAGCGCGGGCAGGTCGTGGCGCTGGCCGATCTCGAAGTCGTTCGGGTCGTGCGCCGGCGTCACCTTGACCATGCCGGTGCCGAACGACGGGTCGACGTGCGCGTCGGCGACGATCGGGATGCGGCGGCCGGTGAGCGGCAGCTCGACCTCGGTGCCGATCAGGTGCTGGTACCGCTCGTCGTCGGGGTGCACCGCGACGGCGGTGTCGCCCAGCATCGTCTCGGCCCGGGTGGTGGCCACCACGACCTCGTCGCTGTACCGGATGGAGATCAGCTCACCGTCGTCGTCGGTGTGCTCGACCTCGATGTCGGAGAGCGCGGTCAGGCACCGCGGACACCAGTTGATGATCCGGTTGGCCCGGTAGATGAGGCCCTCGTCGAAGAGCTTCTTGAAGATCGTCTGGACGGCGCGGGTCAGACCCTCGTCCATGGTGAAGCGCTCACGGTCCCAGTCGACGGAGTCGCCGAGGCGCCGCATCTGCCCGAGGATCGCCCCACCGGACTCGGCCTTCCACTGCCACACCCGCTCGACGAACTTCTCCCGCCCGAGATCGTGGCGGGACAGGCCCTCGGCGGCGAGCTGACGCTCGACCAGGTTCTGGGTGGCGATGCCGGCGTGGTCCATGCCGGGCAGCCACAGCGCCTCGAAGCCCTGCATCCGCTTGCGACGGGTCAACGCGTCCATCAGCGTGTGCTCGAACGCGTGACCCATGTGCAGGGAGCCGGTGACGTTCGGCGGCGGGATGACGATGGTGAAGGGCGGCTTGTCGCTGTCGGCGGAGGCCCGGAAGTGCCCGGCGGCTACCCACTGCTCGTACCGTCGCTGCTCTACCTCACCGGGCTGGTACTGGCCGGCCAGGGCGGGTGCATCGGGGCGTTGGGCATCGAGTCTGTCGGTCACTCGTGAAAGTCTACGGAGGGCTTCGGCGGACCCGACGTGCGCCACCTGCCATTCGCGTACGGTGTCGGCTATGTCCGACGCACATCTCACCGAGCGCCCGCTCGACGGCGGTCGCGAGCCCGTCGAGCTGACCGACGAGCCGATCCGGCTGAGCACCCGTGACCCCGGGGGCGACCCCGACGAGCGGCAGGCCGGCTGGTCGCGGCGACGCAAGGTCGGCTGGGCGGTGGCGCTGGTGGTCGGTCTGGCCGGAGCCGGGGTCCTCGGCGTCGGCGGGTGGCGGGTGGCGCAGCAGAAGGACACCGCCCTGACCTCGCCGGACCAGGTGGCGGGCCTGACCCGCGACGACAGCGAACGGGCGAAGAGCACCGCCGACTACCTGCGCAGCGGCCTGGCGGCCGACATCGAGCTGGACCGCAGCTTCGGCGCGGTCTACCGCGACCCGGCCGACGACAAGCGGTCCGTCCTGATCTTCGGGGGCACCACCCTGCTCTGGCAGCCGGAACGGGACCTGGACAGCCTGTTCGGCCTGATGTCCGACGAGACGGGCGCGGTGAGCGGGCTGCGCGAGCTGCCCGCGGGCGACCTGGGCGGCGTCATGAAGTGTGGCAGCACCAGCGGCGAGGGCGGCGACTTCGCGGTGTGCGGCTGGGCCGATCACGGCAGCGTGGTGATGGCGATGTTTCCGGGGCGCTCGGTCAGCGACGCCGGCGGCCTGATGCGCCACCTCCGCGCCGGAATGCAGACCCGCGACTGACCCACCCGCCCGAATCTCGTTGACCGACTCGGTTTCGGTGATATCGGGGGAGCCCCGCCCCGGGACACCCCGATATCACCGAGTCGGTCACCACAACCAGGGTTGCGCAGAAGCCTCGGAAACGCAGAAAAGGCCACCCCCTGCGGGGTGACCTTTTCTGGAATGATTGTCCGGCGGCGTCCTACTCTCCCACACCCTCACGAGTGCAGTACCATCGGCGCTGGAGGGCTTAGCTTCCGGGTTCGGAATGTTACCGGGC
>NZ_JBFAHZ010000018.1:0-122194 GCF_040654415.1 Micromonospora sp. NPDC050695 | reverse complement strand
AGCCCTGGAGGCGGTTGCGGCGATCCCCGCTGAGGCACGGCGGCGGGCCCACGCTACCGCCAGGCAGGCCGGCCGCATGGGATTCCACCGAGGTCTGGGCGGCCGGTAGTAGCGCTTGGCGTTGTTTTCGGTCTGGAAACTACGGACGGGCCGTTACGGCTGCACCAGCATCAACCCGGAGCCCTGGTTGAGCAGGCCAGCTACCTGCACGACCGCACCGGCGGCATGATCGGCAGCCTCGACCAGCTCATCCACGAAGCCGCCAACGACGCCATCGCCGACGGCACCGAGAAGATCACCAAAGCCCATCTCGACGCGGTCATCCTCGACGTCGCCGCTCAAACCCAGTTCACCCCGCCTCGCCAACGCCGGCGATCGGAGGCGCGGTGAAGCTCTGGCAAATGCCCGTCCACCAGCTGCCGATCCGAGTCCGTCCGGTCCTCGGCGAAACAGTGCTGTCCTACGTCTTCCGCCTGGCCCACGCCAACGATCTCGACCGGCCCACCCTTCTACTGCGGGCGCTCGGCCGTCCCAATGCCGCGGTCACCCGGTTCGCGCTGGACCGAGACTACGAAGTCAGCCTCAACGAACTCGCACTGCGCCGATTGGAGACCGTCACCGGGCGGTCATCCGAACAACTCCGCGCCGCGCTGACGAACCTGCACCGCATCTCCGCTACACCAGAGGACAACCCCACGATCTGGCTCTACAAAGGCCATGACCTGCTCAACCACTGCGATCACTGCGTCGCCCGGATCCCCGGCAAACCCACGATCCGGGTCCACAGGTTGCTCTTCCCGCAGCTCTGTCAGCGCCACCGCCGCTGGCTCGATCCCGCAACAGCGGGAATCCCCCGACAGGTCAACCTCAGCAACACCCCAGAGATCGTCACCGCTCACCGGCGTTACAGCCAGCTCCGGGCAGCCAACCGCGACCATCATTGGACCCACATCCAACTACGCCAAGCCACCTGGATCGCCATGGACTGGGCCAGACACAGCAAATACCGTGCCCGCCCCCTCCACGACCGATGGCAGACCCGGGCGGACGCCCTCGGCATCGGCCACGGCCCCTACAACCCCACCCCGTTGCTGGTCTTTCCCGAAGCCGTCGCCCTCGCAGAAGTACTCAGTGACCTCAACTGGCGCCGCCACGTCGCCATGGTCCACCGCGACTCCGACATGGACCGCTTCTTCCGCCACGTCGCCATGGTCCACCGCGACTCCGACATGGACCGCTTCTTCCGCCACGTCGCCCAGCGGATGAACCAGCCGGCCACCTTCGCCGACTGGCTGACCAGCGCATACCTGCTCCACAACTCGCCCAACCGCAACCACCGCATACGCCGCCCGCTGCCGGGATGGATCAACCAACTGCGTCACAAGCATCTGGAGCTTCGCACCGAATTCTGGCAACAGCACTTCGCCAGCCACGCCACAAGCACACCCTTTCCGGAAATCCGCCACTTCAAGTGAGAGACAATGACCAGTGACCACACCACACCCGAATGGCGAACCGCAGGTCAGACCGACTCATCCTCGCCACCTCGAACGAGAAGCGACAGCTTCCTCAGGAGTTGACCGAGGAGCGCGCCACGTCCTCGTCACCGAGGTCGGGGTCACGTCGCTGGACCAGACGGGACCGTCGACGCAGCACCGCGCATCGCGAGCTCGTCGCCGGAAGGTCGCCCCTGATAGCGGCCTACCACGTACCGGGCCGCGTCCTAATCCTCCGGCTCCCAGGCGATCAGCTGGTCGAAGACGCGCCGGTCGCCGTCGAGTTGCAGCGAGTCCATCGGCATGCGGCCGTAGCAGAACATGACCAGCTCATTGGCCGTGCCCCGGGCGGAGACATAGGCCACCTCCGGGCCCTCGGCGGCGACCGGCGTGGGGAGGCGGGCGGCCCGGGCGCCGTCGGCGGAGAACCAGAGCCGCCAGGAGCGGCCCTCGGTGGCGTGGTAGTCGACGACCGCGGGCTTGTGCGGCCACGCGGACGTCGTTGCGACGCAGGTGGTCACGAACTCGTCGACACCGTCGAGGGCCACCTCGTCCGGCAGCGGCTGCGGGGCACCCACGGCGACCTGGGCGTCGTAGGTGTGCACGGCGACCTGCTGAAGCTGGTGCCGGGCGACGGCACCAGTCGTCTGCGGTGACTGCGACGAACCCCACCACGTCCAGCAACCACGATCCGGGCCGGCCTCCCGCAGCGCGTTCAGCAGCTCCTCCGTCGACGCGGCGAACCAGGCCAGCAGGGCGTCACGCTCCCGGGGCGCCATCGGGGCCGACCAGGCCGGCGGAGCGTCGGCGGGCCCTGCGGCCACGATGGCGGCCCACCTGCGGCGCCCCTCGCCCAGGTGCTGCACCAGGTCGAACAACGTCCACTCAGGGCAGGTCGGCACCCGTACGTCGAGGCTGGGTGCTGCGGCGACCGCCGCCCGGAACGCGGTCGATCGGTCGTCCATCAGCCGCAACAGGTCGGCGAACTCCAGAGACCTTTCCACCGCGGCTTTCTACCACCCCGCTTCGACAACCGGCATCGGGTTTTCCCCACCCAGGGTCTCGGGGACCTCCAGCCAGGTCCCGCAACCGCAGGGGCACCTCGACGGTGCAGCCCCGATCACCTGGCCTGGAGGTCAGCCGGCGAGCTGGTCGCGGCGGCGGGTGAGGTAGGCCCGCTCGGCGGGGTTGGCGGCCAGGTCGATGGCCTGGTCGTACGCCGCTCGCGAGTCACCGCTGCGCCCGAGTCGCCGCAACAGGTCGGCGCGCGCGGCGTGATACGCGTGGTAGCCGGCGAGGGCCTCGGCGAGCCGGTCGATCTCGGCGAGCCCGACTGTCGGGCCGTCGACCTCGGCGACCGCCACCGCCCGGTTGAGCCGCACGATCGGCGAGGGGTCGAGCAGCACCAGGCGGCCGTAGAGCGCGACGATCGTGGACCAGTCGGTGTCACGGGCGCAGGGAGCGTCCATGTGGACCGTGGTGATCGCGGCCTGCAGCTGGTAGCGCCCGGGCGGGTCACCGCCGGCCGCCACCGCCTCGACCCGCTCGCGGATCAGTGCTCTGCCCTCGGCGATGAGGGCCCGGTCCCAGGCCCCGCGGTCCTGTTCGTCGAGGGTCACCAACTCCCCGGTACGGGACACCCGCGCCGGCCGCCGGGCGTCCGTGAGGAGCATCAGGGCGAGCAGGCCGGTCACCTCACCGTCGCCCGGGAGGAGAGTGCGGAGCAGGCGGCCGAGCCGGATCGCCTCGTCGGTCAGGTCGACACGCACCGCTTCGCCGCCGGCACTGGCGAGATAGCCCTCATTGAAGACGAGGTAGACGACCGCGAGCACGCCGGCGAGTCGCTCGTGGATGTCGTCGGCCCGGGGCACCCGGTAGGGAATGCGGGCCGCCGTGATCTTTGCCTTGGCGCGGGTGATCCGTCGCGCCATCGTCGTCTCCTGCACCAGGAAGGCGCGGGCGATCTCGGCAACGGTGAGACCGCCGAGCAGACGCAGGGTGAGCGCCACCCGAGCCTCCAGCGCGAGCGCGGGGTGGCAGCAGATGAAGACCAGCCGGAGCCGGTCATCCTCGACCGGACCGGTCGTCCCGGGAGGGCTGTCGTCGTACACGATCTGTGCCGCCCGGTGCTTGGCGTCGCGCTGCGACTCGCGGCGGAGCCGATCGATCGCCTTGCGGATCGCGGTGGTGGCGAGCCACCCGCCAGGATTGGGGGGTACGCCCATCGCGGGCCACCGCTCCGCGGCCGCCGCGAACGCCTCGGCCGTCGCCTCCTCGGTGACGTCGAGGTCACCGAAGCGGCGCGCGAGGCGGGCGACCAGCCGCGCCCACTCCTCTCGGTGGGCGCGGCTGATCGCCTGCTCGACGATGGGGCCGATCGGGGCTCCCGCCCGGACGTCGCCCGCCGCGCTCACTTGTGCCCGGGACGGGGGAACCGGTGAACCTCCTGCGGCCAGTCGAGCGCGGTCGCGATCCTGCCGGCCCAGTACCGCGCCGCCGCGTCGTCGGGCACGTCCACCACGGCAAAGCCGCCGAGGTGCTCCTTGGTTTCGACGTACGGGCCGTCGATGAAGACGGGCTTGCCGTCCACCGACTCGACACTGCAGAGCGCGGTCGACCGGTCGAGCGCGCCGTTGGTGAAGATCAGGACACCCTCGGCTCGCATCTCCGCGATCACCGCCCTGCTGGCCACGCCCTTTTCGCGGAGTTCCTCCGCCGTGTGCGGGGGCACCCACTCGTCGTTGAAAGTGATCAGGTACTCCGTCACCGTCGTCTCCTCTCAGTCCCCGGACGAGGGCCTTGCCAACTCCTCGCACACGGCGGCCCGACCGGCCGCCACACACCAGGTCCACGAACGGCTGTGCCCGAACACGACACCATCCCGGCAACTCTTCTGCACGGCAGCCAGCCCCGGGGCGGGCTACGGGCGGGTCAGCGATCGGCCGAGCCACTCGGCCATCAGCGCGCGTTCGGCGTCGCTGAGCCCCGGCAGGTCGGGCACCACCGTCGCGAAGGTCACCGCGATCGCGTTCGTGCTCGTGTCGGGTGTCGCCGGAGCGGTCGCCAGGACGCCGCCGAGCACGGCATCGAACATAGCGTCACCGAGACCGGGATCGCGCTGGTCGGCGGGCATGCCCAGGAGGGCGAGGATGGTTCCGTTGCCCGCGGCGTGGATCATCATGAGCGCGCGCTGCTCGTCGACGCGGAGCAGGCCGGCCGCGGCGAGTCGTCGTACGCGGGCACGGAGCACCGCCATGCCCGCGACGACCGCCGGCGAGGGCGCGCCGCGTCCTCGCGTAGCGATGAGCGCGTACAGCTCGGGGTTTGCCAACCCGAACTCCAGGTGCGTCCGCCACCCGGAGCGCAGATCCGCCATCGGGTCGCCGTCCGCGGCTTCCGCCACGGCCGACTTGCTGCTGACGTAGGTGGACATGACGTGCTCGGCGACGGCGTCGATGAGGCCGTCCTTGTCACCGAACAACCGGTAGATGGTCGGCGCCTGCACGCCCGCCGCCTCGGCGACGGCGCGCGTCGTCACCGCGTTCGCGCCCTTGTCGCGCAGCAGCCGGGTGGCTGCCGCGATGATGCCGGACCGGACGTCGTCCCGGGATGCGGTGTCCTGCGCCGTGGCCATGAACCAATGCTAACAGCATCTTGTTATCCACGAATTATCGGTGCTAACGTTCTAGCTGTATCGCCGATAACAGCAGGGAGTGCGTCATGATCGTCGTCACCGGTGCCACTGGTCAGCTCGGATCCCAGATCGTCGACCGGCTACTCGAACGGGTACCCGCCAGCGAGGTGGGTGTGAGCGTGCGCGATGTCGGCAAGGCCGCCGGCCTGGCCGAACGCGGCGTGCGGGTACGTGCGGGAGACTTCACCGACCCGAGCACGCTGACGCACGCCTTCGACGGAGCCGACAAGGTCCTCGTCGTGTCCGCCTCCATCCGTGGCAGCGGCGCGGTCGCCGCGAACCGCGCCGCCATCGACGCCGCCCACGCCGCGGGCGCCAAGCGGATCCTGTACACCAGTCACCAGGCCGCCTCCAGAGACTCACTCTTCCCCGCCCAGCTCACGCACGCCGCGACCGAGGAGCACCTGGCCGGTCTCGGGGTGCCCTTCACCGCCCTCCGCAACGGGTTCTACGCCAACACCCTGAGCCTCTCCATCGCAGGAGCACTCGAAACCGGACAGTTGGTGGCGCCGTCGGACGGCCCGGTCTCCTGGACCGCGCACGCCGACCTGGCCGAGGCCGCAGCCATCGCCCTCACCGAGGACGTCCTCGACGGGGTCACGGCTGCGCTGACCGCACCGGAGATGCTCGACCTCGCAGCGGTGGCGGGCATCCTCACCGAGATCACCGGACGCGCCATCACCCGAGTGGTCCTCGACGACGAGGAGTGGAAGGCTGCCGCCGTCGTCCGTGGCATGCCCGCGGCGGCAGCCGACTTCACCCTCGGCATGTACCGCGCGGCGCGACGCGGAGAGTTCGCCGTGACGGACCCGACGTTGGAAACCCTCATCGGTCACCGGCCGGCATCCGCCCGCTCGGTGCTGAAGGCCATCGTCGCCCACGCCTGAGGCGTCCCGGCGGTACGTCCCTCGGTTGACCGTCGACCTGGTCGAGGCCCGAACATCGGCGGCATGAACGAGCCGACATCAGACCCGACCATGACCCGCATCGGTGCGGCGGTGCAGCTCGGCCGATCGGGGCAGAAGGCCCTCGCCCGGGACACCCTCACCGCCCTGTGGGACGAGATCGGTGCCGACGGCGACGCCTTGCACCGCTGCACCCTCGCCCACTACCTCGCCGACCTGCAGGACAGCACCGAAGCGGAGTTGAGCTGGGACGAGCGTGCCCTGGCGGCCGCGTCCGACCTGACCGACGAACGGGCTCAGCACCAGCTGTCCTCGCTCCGGGTCCAGGCGTTCCTGCCGTCTCTGCACCTCAACCTGGCCGACTGCCACCGGCGTCTGGGCAACACCGCACTCGCCATCGAGCACCTGTCCCGGGCGCGCGAGCATCTCGGGCATCTGCCGGACGACCCGTACGGCGAGGCGATCCGCACCGCCATCCGCGACTTCCGGGTGGACGACCCGACCGACCTGCGGAGGTAGGGCAGGCCGACCGCGGGCGCGCCGGCGCTGAGCTGGGCGCGCCCGCGGACCGAGGCAGGTCAGCGCAGCATCGCCCGGGTCATCCGGCGGGTGGCGACGTACGTGGCGATCGAGCCGAACGCGACGAGGTAGACCACCGGGATCAGCAGG
Organism: Micromonospora sp. NPDC050695; assembly: GCF_040654415.1. Lineage (NCBI taxonomy): Bacteria > Bacillati > Actinomycetota > Actinomycetes > Micromonosporales > Micromonosporaceae > Micromonospora > Micromonospora sp. NPDC050695. The sequence continues at coordinate 115,430 of NZ_JBFAHZ010000018.1, read as the reverse complement.
TCCCAGCCGAGGTGGCCCAACGCGGGCTCCCGGACCAGCTCGATGCTGTGGTAGAGCGGCAGCGCCCGGATCAGGGGCTGCACCGCCGCCGGATAGACCGACAGGGGGTAGAACGTCGTCGCGAACAGGTACATCGGCAGCATGACGAGCTGGATGTACTGGAAGTCGGGGAAGTCGCGCAGGTACGTCGTGACGGCCAGCCCGCCAGCGGCAAAGGCGTACGCGATCAGCACCGACGCCGGTAGGGCCAGCAGCAGTTGCCGGAGCAGCGGATTGCCGAGATCACGCCGGCACCGCTCCAGCCGCTTGGCGCGGATGAGTTCGGCGGCCGTCGCCGACTCCCCTTCGAAGAGACGGTGCAGCGACCGCAGCGAGATGTGGTGGGCGGCGGCGATGCTCCGAGGGCTGAGCTCGTCACTGCCAAGATGGCGGTCGATGAAGTCGACGACGCGGGCTCGCAGCGCGGCCTGCCGGGTCTGCGGCGACAGGGTGCCCTCGATGTCGAGCTGCTGAGCGAGGACGGCAGTGAGCAGGTCCAGAGCCACCCGGCCCAGGGCCTCGGCCTCGGGCGGCTGGTACTGCTCCGGATGCGCCGCGATGCTGCGCAGGTGGTGAGCCAACAGCCCGCCGACGCCGAGGTGCGCCGGCATCGGCACGGCCAGCAGTCGGCGCAGCCGGTCCGGCGCGACGGGCAGCGCCGCGCGCGGTATCTGCACGGTGATCGTCGCGGCGAGTCCGGGACCGTCGGCGCTGTGCCGGGCGATGTGGGGCCGGGCGGTGTCCAGAAGCGTGAAGTGGGTGACGGCCTCCAGAGCGGACTCGTTGCGGTCCTGGGTCAGCACACTGCGCCCCGTCAGCGGCAGCGCCAGCTGATACACGTCGGCCTCGGCTCGGCGGACCAGCTGCGAGGGTCGAGTCGAATCCAGCGACGGGTACCGCAACGACGTCAGCCGGATCCGGCCGAGATCGATGGCCCGGGCGTACCCGACGAAGTTGTCCAGGTGGGCGCTGGTGATGTGCGCCGGCGCCGTCTCCCGAGCGACCAGGGCGTACCAGAAGTCGAACCTCTCCGCGGGCGGCAACACCGTCGTGTCCACCAGCAGGTTGGGCAACACTATGCTGACCTCCCCCAGGTACGAGGGAGGATTCTCGCATGCTTCGATCTGTCCTGCCCAGCACAGCGTTCCCGACGCGTACCGGTGCCACCTCGCGAGTTGGCGGGTGGCAGCGGTGATCGGCACCGACCTGCTCGCGGCGGCCGACGAGATGACCCGGACGCTGATGCCGCACCGCGAACGAGACTGGTCCGTGCCCGCCGGCACGCTGACGTGGAGCTGCTGGACCACCGCCGCGCACGTCGCGCACGACCTCCTCGCGTACGCGGGCCAGGTCACCGGCCGCCCGGATGACAGCTACCTGCCGTACGACCTGCGGGTCTCCCCCGCCGCGAGCCCGGCGCAGACCCTCGCCGTGGTGCGGGCCTGCGCTGGTCTGCTCGCCGTCGCCGTCGACGCCGCCGGACCGGACGTGCGGGCCTGGCACTACGGCCCCTGCGACCCGGCCGGGTTCGCCGCGATGGGTGTGGCCGAGACCCTGCTGCACACCCACGACATCACCCTCGGCCTCGACGTGCCCTGGCAGCCGCCGCAGCGGCTGAGCGCGCTGGTGCTGCGGAGACTCTTCCCGGACGCTCCGGCCGGGGCGGCTCCCGAGGTGCTGCTCTGGATGACCGGCCGCGGCGAACTGCCCGGCCGGGCGAGGCGCACATCCTGGACCTGGCGGGCCGCGGTGGACTGACACGCACCGGCGGCGAGGGGGTGGGTGGTCGCCTCCCCCCGGGCGACCACCCACGCTAGAGCGTCACGGTCAGGTCCAGCTGATGCCACGGTTGCGAACGCTGCGCATGCCCTTCCCCTCTCCCCTCGGTGACGGCCCCCGTGCCCGCCAGGTGACCTCAGCGTCGGTCGCGCCCGGCCGCGGCGGTAGGGGTGTCGGCGTTCGGAGTCGTTCGGGCTTGTACGGCCGGGGACTCGAACGGCACGGGTGCGTGGGCAGGTCGCCGCCACAGCGGCACGAGCGCGAGGACCGCCACCGCGCCCGACAGTCCGCTGAACCCGATCACCGTGGTGGCCGGCCAACGGTCGGCGGCCAGACCCGCCAGGACCATCGCCGTCCCCTGCAGCCCGCTGAGACCGGTGATGGCCACCCCGAAGGCGTGTCCCCGGTACCGCGTCGGCACCGCCCGGCCGAACAACGCGTTCAGGGGGATGGCGAAGGCGCTCGCGGCACCGGCCAGCACCAACAGCAGGAGCATCATCCACAGCGGAGGGACGAGCCAGGTCAGCGCCAGTACCCCGGCCGACATCGCGGCCAGCGGCAGGATGAGCCGGGGTCGGGCCGCCGGCGCACAGAGCCGGGTGAGCGCGACCCCGCCGAGGGACATCCCCAACGGCGCCGCCGACAGCAACAGTCCGACGGTGCCGGCGCCGCCGCCGTACTGTCGGGCCAGCGGTGCCATCGACCCCTCGGCGGCGTAGGTGAAGGCGCTGGCCGTCCACAGGACGAGAACGTAGGACCGCAGCCGGGAATCAGCGAAGATCACCCGTAGACCGTCCGCCCGGCCGTGGCCGGTCGGGCTCGACGATGGCCGAGGCGCGGGTCGGGACCGCACGCCGATCCCGATCAGGAGTGCCGAGACCAGAAACGTGCCGGCGTCCACCAGCAGGGCACCGCGCAGCGACAGCAGCGCCACCAGACTCCCCCCGACGGCGAAGCCGACCACCTGCACGACCTGGGCGCAGATGTTGTCCACGCCGTTGGCCACCGCGTAGCGGTCGCCGTCGAGCACGTCCGGCATCAGCGCCGCCCGCGCCGCCACGAACGGCGGTCGCATCAGGTTGACCACGAAGAGGAGCACCACCAGGGCCGGCGCGGGCAGGTCCGGCAGCGCCGCCAGCGGGATGAGCGCCGCGCGACCACAGTCGCACGCGATCATCACGCTTCGCCCGGGGAACCGGACAGCAGCGGTCCGCCCGTGAGCCAGGCCAGATAGGAACTGGCGTAGTCGGCCGCCGCCAGTGCGGCCGAGCCGGTTTCGCTGAAGACGAGATACGCCACGGTCACGGCCGTGAGCTGGTCGCCGGCCAGGGACAGCAGGTACGCCCCGAACAGGTGGCGGTATTCGCGCACCGCGAACACCTCGGCGTACGTCGCGGTGCGCTCGGTCACGTCGCCCCGTCTCCTCCCGCGCCGGCTCTCGTCCGGGCGCTCGGCCCAGACCGTAACCGCGTTCGCGCCGTCGGGCGGGCGAGCAGGCGTTCGGAGCTGTTCGGATCCGTTCGCGGCGGGTTCGGACGGCCGGCGGGGAGGTGTCGTGCCGCCCGGCTAACCGGCGTCGAGCGTGTGCCGGTGACCGTCGAGCGGGAAGGGCGGCCGGGCCGGCACGAGCTCCTGGAACACGAAGCCAGACTTCTGTGCCACCCGGCAGGACGCGACATTGTCCACCTGGTGCAGCAGGTCCAGACGCGCCACGTCGGGGAACCGGTCGAACGCCCAGCGACTCAGTGCGGTGACCGCGCGCGGGGCGACACCGCGACCACGTGCCCACGGCGCCGTCCAGTAGCCGACCTCCGGGACCGGACGCTGCGGCGTGATCCCCTTGAGCACCACGTTGGCCACCAGCCGGGGCCCGTCGGTCTGCTCCTCGAGCACGGCGAAGGTGTACCGCCGGCCGTCGTCCCAGTCCTGCCGCGCGCGGTCAAGCCACCGTCGTCCCTCGGCGAGGCTGGTCACCGGCACCGAGGTCCACCGGCGCAGCACCGGGTCCCGGTACGCGTCCAGCAGCGCCCGCAGATCATCGTCTCGCCACGGTCGCAGGGTGAGGTCCGGCGTCGCGGAGATGCCCGACGCCCGCAGCTCGATCATCATCCGCACAGTCTGCCGGTGGCGTACCCGACCGGCCAGCCCGCTCAGCGCGGCCGGCGCCGCCACGGCAGCCACCAGGTGCGGCGGGACCGGCGCGCGGCGGCGGCGGTCACCGGCTCGGTCGTGGGGGTGACGGTGCGGGGCGGTGTGTGCTCGGCACGCCAGCGGCGGACCACGTCCTCGGTGTTCACCGGACGCACCGTCACCCGGGGTCCGTCGTCGGGAAAGCGCAGCCACGCCACGATCTGCGCGTTCAGCTGCCCCACGAAGTCGCGGACGGCCTGTTCGGTGGGCAGGTCACGGACCTCGTCGGGGACCTGCTCGACGCGTCGGCGCAGTTGCAGCGAGGTGGGCAGCAGCAGGTCGCTGGACAGTGCCTCGCGCTCCAGGAAGCTCTTGATCCACCACGCCTCGTCGTACGGCATCCCGCGCCCGGGGATCGGCTTGCCCATGCCGGGCAGGTTGTCGAACTCGCCGCGCTGCACGGCGTCCTGGATCTTCGCCTCCACGGACGCTTCCCATGCCTCGGTCACCGTGCGGCACCTCCCTGGCCACCGTAACGCGCCACCTCCGGCCGGCGACGCGTACCCGCAAGGGGTCAGCGCGCCCGCGACGGTGACCATTCCCGCCGCAGGTCCCGGGCTCTCACCGCACCCGAGCGGAGCACGCTGGGCCGCGGGCCACGGCCTGCCGGGTGGACCTGGACCGGGATGTTCATCCTGATTGCGGTCGGTGTGGGGACTATCGAACGGGAGACGCGTGATGGTGGGTCCGGGTGCGCTGCTGGGCATCGCGTTGGTGGCTGGTGCTCACGCCCGGCCCGACCATGGTCTACCTGGTGTCCCGTTCGGTGGCGCAGGGCCGCCGGGCCGGTCGCCGCGACCTGACCCGGCGCTCACCGCCCCCGGTGGCGACGCAGCATCCCGGCGGCCAGCGGTGCGGCGTCCAGGTCGCCGGCGGTGAGCCGGGCGGCGAGGGTACGGCGCACCATCCGGTCGGCCAGCGCCGGCGCGTGCCGGGCCACCGCCATCTCCAGTCGTCCACGCCGGGTGGTCGCCACGTCCCGGGGCGCGCGGCGGGCGGTGGCGGCCCGCAGGATCGCCGTGACCACCCCGTCGACGGGTTCCGGGCGGGACACCCCGCGCAGGGACAGGCCGGCCGCGGCGGTGCTGTCGTGGATCGGGGAGGCGACCATGCTCGGGTAGACGACGCTCACCCCGACGTGGGTGCCCACCTCGTGGCGCAGCGCGTCGGCGTACGCGACCAGGGCCCGCTTGCTGACTCCGTACGCGGCGGCGAGCGGCAGGGGCAGCACCGCCATCCGGCTCGACACGAAGATCACCCGCCCGCGTGCCGCGACCAGCGGGGGCAGCGCGGCGGCGGTGGTCCGCCAGGCGGCGAGCAGGTTGACCTCCAGCTGCTGGCGGACCACCTCGTCGGGCGGCAGTTCGGCGGGCGCGGGGCCGCCGACCCCGGCGTTGTTGATGAGCAGGTCCAGCCCACCGAGCCGCTCGACCGCGGACCGGACCGCCGCGGGCACGGCCGCCGGGTCGGTCAGGTCGCAGCCGAGCACCGGCGGGTCGTCGGCGGGGTGCAGGTCGAGCCCGACGACCCGGGCGCCGCCGGCGCGCAGGGCGGCGCCGAGGTGCCGGCCGAACGTGCCGCTCGCCCCGGTGACCAGCACCCGCCGGCCGGTCAGACCGGTCACCGCCCGGCACCGGTCGACGCGTTCGGGCGGGCGCGGCGGGCGCCCGAGGCCAGCTCCCGGGTCAGCTCGGCCAGGTAGGCGTCGAAGTCCACCCGCATCGCCGGCCGGCGCTGGCCCCAGCGGGCCGTCGCCGCGCGCAGCTCCGCTCGGCAGGCGGCGCGCTGCCGCGCCGGCTCGGGCAGCGCGTACCGGCCGGCGAGCTGCGCGGCGATCAGTTTGGCCTGCGCCTCCACCAGGGGGAACGCGGAACCGGTGGACTGCATCAGACCGACGAACGTCAGGCCGGGCGCGTCGGGGTGGAACACGTGCCGGTACAGCGGCACAGTGTCGGCGCCGCCGCCGAGCAGTTCCGGGTCGAGAAACGGGATCTCCACCCGGTAACCGGTGCACCAGACGATCAGGTCGACGTGGTCGCTGCGCCCGTCGGTGAACTCGACCCGGTCGCCGTCGAGCGCGGCGACGCCGGGCCGCGCCTCGATGTCGCCGTGGGTGAGCCGGGACAGCAGCCCGTCGGAGAGCGTCGGATGGTCCTGCAGGAAGCCGTGCGTCGGCGCGGGCAGGCCGTAGCGGGTGGGGCTGCCGACGGTCGCGGTGAGCATCGTCTGACTGATGCGCTGGCGCAGTCGCCACGGCAGCCGGCGGGCCAGCGCGCCGTTGAGGGTGTCCGAGGGGCGGCCCAGCAGGTACTTGGGCACCACCCAGACGCCGCGGCGCAGCGACAGCAGGGTGCGCCCGGCGGCGTACGAGGCGTCGACGGCGATGTCCATCGCGGAGTTGCCACCTCCGACGACCAGGACCCGTTTGCCGGCCAACTGCTCGGGGCCGCGGTAGTCGTGGCTGTGCAGCTGCTCGGCGGTGCAGGTGCCGGCGTACGGCGGGTGGGGCAGCCGGGGCACCCGGTTGTGGCCGTTGGCGACGACGACGGCGTCGACGGTGACCTCGACGGGCCCGTCCGGTCCACTCGCGCGCACCGTCCACCGGCCGGCGGGATCCCGGGTGACCCGCTCGACGGTGTGTCGCAGGCGGATGCTGTCGTGCAGGGCGAAGCGGTCGGCGTAGTCGGCCAGGTAGCCGGCGACGCGACGGTGGTCGGGGTAGTCGGGCCAGTCACCGGGCATCGGGTGGTCGGCGAACTCGGTGCGGCCACGGCTGGTGTTCAGGTGCAGGGTGCGGTACGCGGGCGAGTCGGGCGCGCCGTACACCCACAGGCCGCCGACCTGGTCGGTGGCCTCGAAGCAGACCGTCGGCCGGCCGGCGTCGCGCAGTGCCTTGACGGCGGCCAGCCCGGCCGCGCCGGCGCCGATCACCGCCACCTGAGGTGGTACGCCCATTGCCGCCCCCACTAATCCAACGTCCGATGGATAATCGTCGCGTGGTGGCGGCCCGTCAAGGGGCCGGGGTTCCGTACAGCCCGTCCAGCAGGCGGTGCACGAACACCCGGAACTCGCGCCGCTCCCGGGCGCCCGGCGCTCCGGCGGCCAGCGCCACCACGTGCCCGTGCGTCGCCCACACCAGACTGCGCACGGTGATGTGCGGGGTCGGCTCGGCCAGCGCGCCGGCCGACGCGGCGGCGGTGAGCAGTTCCGCCACCAGCCGGTACAGCGGTTCGGCGTAGCGCTGGTCGAGGTCGGCGTGCCGCTGCGGTTCCAGCCAGCGGCGCAGCCACAACGCGGTGGTCTCCGGCCGGTCCTCGAGGAAGTCGACGAAGACGTCGACCAGATCGTGCAGGGCCCGTCGCGCGGCGTCCGGGCCGGCGTCCAACGCGCGGCGGGCCTGCTCGGCGGCCTCGGTCAGCACCTCCCGTTCGGCGGCGAACACCCGCGCGAAGCAGGCGTCGTAGAGCGCTGCCTTCGTACCCGTGTGGTGGGCGACCGTGGCCACGTCGACGCCGGCGGCGGCGGCGACCTCCCGCAGCCCGACGGCGTCGAAGCCACGTTCGGCGAACAGCACGGTGGCCGCGTTGAGCACGACCTCGCGCGTCGGTCGGGTCTCGTCGCGCCGGGGCCGACCGGGACGGCGGCGGGGCATGGTCATGGCCGCCATTCTGCCCCTAGAATCCAGCAACCGTTGGATTGCGGAGAGGAAGCGGCGATGACCGGGCTCGACCGGCGGCCCGCGGCCGCCACCGACACGCGGCTGCCCCGTGGCCCCCTGGCGGGGTTCGCCGCCGGCTCGATCGGCATGGGCGTCTGGGTGACCGTGCCCGGCCTGCTGCTGCTCTACTTCCTGACCGACGTGCTGGCCGTCGGGCCGTGGCTGGCCGGCCTCGCGCTGCTGTTGCCGAAGATCGCCGACGTGCTGCTGCACCCTTGGGTCGGGCACCGCGCCGACGTCGAACAGGCCCGCCGGGGCGACCGGCGGCGGTTGCTGCTGCTCGGCTGCGTGTTGCCGGTCGTGTTCGCCGCGCTGTTCGCGGTGCCCGGCGGCCTGACCGGCGCGTCGGCCGCCGGGTGGGTGGCGGTGTTCTTCGTCGCCGGCAACCTGCTCTTCGCCGCCTACCAGGTCCCCTACCTGTCCACCCCGGCCGACCTGCGGATCGGCTACCACGAACGCACCCGGCTGATGGCGTTCCGGATGGTCGTGCTGACCCTGGGCATCCTGCTCTCCGGGCTGCTGGCCCCGCTGCTCACCGGCGGGGACGCCGCGACCCGCGCCGGATACCAGCGGATGGGGCTGGTCCTCGCCGTCGGGATGCTGGTCGCCATGCTGATCGGCGTGGCCGGCATCGCCCGGCTGCGCGCCGGGGCGGCGGACCCCGCCCCAGCGGGGCACGGCGGGTGGCGGGCGCTGCGCACGGCGCTGCGCGACCGGCAGTTCCGCTGGCTCGTCGCCGCCTACCTGGCCATGTCCACCACCAACCACCTGGTGCTGGCCGGGGTGCCCTACTACGCCGAGTACGAGTTGCGCGCGCCCGGACTGACCACGGTGCTGGTGGCCGCGTTCGTCGCCCCGGCGCTGCTGGTCACCCCGGGGTGGCTGGTGCTGGCCCGCCGCGTCGGCAAGCAGCGGGCGCTGCTCGGCGCGCAGGGCGCGTTCGCGCTCGGCTCGGTGGTGCTGGCGGTGGGCCGCCCGGCCGGGCTGGCGGTGCTCATCGGCGCCGTGGCGGTGCTCGGGGTGGCCTTCGCCGGCATGCAGCTGCTGCCGTTCTCGATGCTGCCCGACGTGATCCGCGCCGCCGACACCAGCGCCGCCGACACCGGCGCGACCGGCGCGGGCACCTACACCGGGGTGTGGACGGCCACCGAGGCGACCGGCGCAGCCCTGGGCCCGTACGCGTACGCCCTGTGCCTGACCATCGGCGGTTTCGTGGCCTCGACGGCCGGTGAGTCGCCGACGCAGCCGGACGCGGCGCTCGCGGCGGTCCGCTACGGGTTCGGCCTGCTGCCGGCGGTGGCGATGCTCGCGGCGCTGCTGCTGCAACGCCGCTACACCCTGGACGCGACGGCCCGGGCCACCAGCTGAACGGCCGGCACTAGACTTCGCCCTCGATGGACGCGCAGCTCACCCCCGCCGAGACCCGTCCGTGTGCCCACTGTGGACGGCCGGTGGCGCAGCGTGTCGGCGCCGGTCGGCCGTTTCGCTACTGCCGGGACAACGACGGCGCCTGCCAACGCGCGTCGCGCAACAGCCGGATGCGCCACCGCAACGCCCCCGGCCTGCCCGGGCAGGTGGCCCGCACGTGGGAGGCCGTGGACCGGCTCGACCAGATCGTCGAGACGTTGACCGAGGCGCTGCACGCCGAACTGTCCCCGGTGGGGGTGCAGCGACAACTCGCACAGGCCCGCGCCGAGGCGACCACCGAGATCGCGGCGGCGCAGACCGAACGCGACGAGGCCCGCGACGACGCCGAGACCGCCGCGGCCGACGCGGCGCGGGCGCGGGAGCAGGCCCGTACCGCCCGGGTCGAGGCCGACGACGCCCGCCAGCGCGCCGAGCGGGCCGGGCAGCAGGTCACCGCCGCCGACGAGCGGGCCCGGCTCGCCGAGGCGGCCCGGGACGAGGCCCGCCGCGACGCCAGCGCGGCGCAGGCGCTGCGCGCCCAGGCCGAACTCGATCGGGACCAGGCCCGCCGCGACGCGGACGAGCTGCGGGTGGCACGCGACGCCGAGCGGCAGCGGGCGGCCGATCTGAGCGTCGACCGGGACGCGGCGCGCGCCGACGCCGAGCGGGCCACCCGGGCCGCCGCTGAGGCCACCGAGCGGGCCGGGCGGTGGCAGACCGAGGTGCAGGACGTCCGTCGCCAGATCGACCAGGCCCGCGCCGACGCCGCGCGGACCCGCACCGAGGCCGCCGACGCGGCCCGCGCCCGCGAGCAGGCCGAACGCGCCCGTGACCGCGCGCAGGTCGCCGCCGACCAGGCCGACACGGCCCGTCAGGAGGCCGCCGAACTGGCCGTGCGGCTGCGCGCGGAGCTGACCGCCACCCTCGCGCACCGCGACGCGCTGACCGCCGAGCTGACCGCCGCCCGGCACGCCGCGGCCACCGCCGAGGGCCAGGTCAGCACCCTGACGGTACGACTGGACGCCGCCGAAGCCGACCGGGACGTGGCCCAGCGGCAGGTGGCGCAGCTCGGTGACCAGGTCAGCGACCTGGCGCTGGCGTTGGCCCGCCTCGGCGCCGCCACGCCCGACGACGCCACCGGCTGACCGCCGGGCCGGTCAGTGGATGCCGGCCATCAACGCGCGGATGTGTCGGGCGAACATCACCGCGCCCACCCCGAACGCCACCGACGCCAGGCCGAAGGTGAGGAAGTAGGTCGACTCGGACCAGGTCTGCGCGAGCCGGGCCACCTGACCGCCGATGGCGTCGCCGACGGCGGTGGCGAGGAACCACAGCCCGAGCATCTGACTGGCGTACTTCACCGGCGCGAGCTTCGTGGTGGCGGACAGGCCGACGGGGCTCAGCGACAGCTCACCGGCGACCTGGATGGCGTACACCGCGACCAGCCACCACGGCGACACCCGCTCGCCGCCGACGGCGGCCTGCGCCGCGGCGGCCATCAGCACGAACGACAGGCCGTTGAGGATGAGCCCGACGGCGAACTTCACCGGGGTGGACACCCGGTTGCCGGCGCGCAGCCACAGCAGCGCGAACAGCGGCGCGCCGATGATGATCAGGATCGGGTTGACCGACTGCAACCACGACGCGGGGAAGGTGAACCCGGCGACGTCCCGGTCGGTGCGGTCGGCGGCGAAGATGTTCAGCACCGAGCCGGCCTGGTCGTAGATCAGCCAGAACGCGGCGGCGAACACGAACAGCCACAGGTACGCCCTCATCCGCAGACGTTCGGTCGTGCTGAGCTCCCGGTCGGTCATGATCCGGGCGAAGTAGCCGATGGCGACGAGCACGGTGACCGCGGTGAGCACGTTCACCACCGTGTTGACGGTGAACAGCCCGAGCAGGGCGAGGACGGCCACGACGACGAGCAGCGCCACCAGCGCCAGGCCGGCCCGGGTCAGCGCCCGCCGGCGGTCGGCGCCGAGCAGCGGGTCGGCCGGCCGGTCCCCCGTGTCGCCCAGGTTGCGCCGGCCCAGCACGTACTGGATCACGCCGGCGGTCATGCCGACCGCGGCCACGGCGAACCCCAGATGCCAGTTGATCTTTTCGCCGAGGAAGCCGGTGATCAGTGGGGCGAGGAACGCGCCCAGGTTGATGCCCATGTAGAAGATCGAGAAGCCGGCGTCGCGGCGCGGGGAGTCCCGGTCGTACAGGGCGCCGACCATCGTCGAGATGTTCGGTTTGAGCAGCCCGGTGCCCAGCACGATGAGCGTCATCCCGGCGAACACGCTCCACCGCACCGGCACCGCCATCACGTAGTGCCCGGCGGCGATCACCACCCCGCCCCACAGCACGCTGCGGCGGGCGCCGATCAGCCGGTCGGCGACCCACCCGCCGGGCAGCGCCAGCAGGTACACCATCGCGTTGTACGTGCCGTAGACCGCGTTGGCGCTGGCCTCGCCCAGCCCCAACCCGTCGTCGGAGACCTCGGCCGTGAGATACAGCACGAGGATCGCCCGCATCCCGTAGAAGCTGAACCGCTCCCACATCTCGGTGAGGAAGAGCGTCGCCAGGGCCCGGGGATGCCCGAAGAACGTGCGCCCGGTTGCGGCTCGGCGTTCGACCGGGACGTCCTGGGCCATCGCAACCTCCACTGCGCTCGGGCGGTTAACATCCCCGGTGGCAGCCGAAACACTCCACCAACGCGACCCGCCCGGGGATCACCTGGCCGGGTGGCCGCCCCGGCCGGCTACCCTTGGTCGCGGCCCACCCGTGGACGCCTCACGCCCTCGGGCGGGAATGGGGCGACGGGCACGCACCGTTACACCCAGAAGACCAGCACCACGAACGAGGGGAAGTCGATCATGGGCGAGCGTATGCTGCGCGGAAGCCGCCTGGGCGCGGTCAGCTACGAATCCGACCGCAACACGGAGCTCGCGCCGCGTCAGACCCGCGAGTACCTCTGTGCCAAGGGCCACCAGTTCGAGGTGCCGTTCGCCGTCGACGCCGAGGTCCCGACGACCTGGGAATGCAAGTTCGACGGCAGCGTCGCCCGACTCGTCGACGGCAGCGAGCCGGAGCAGAAGAAGGCCAAGCCGCCGCGTACCCACTGGGACATGCTGCTGGAGCGGCGCTCGATCGCCGAGCTTGAGGACATCCTCGCCGAACGGCTCCAGGAGGTTCGTACCCGTCGCGGCCGCGCCTGAGCCGCACACCGCACGACACGGCGCCCCCGGGGTTCTCCCCGGGGGCGCCGTCGTGTCGTAGCGTCAGTTGCGGCCAGGCTCGATGATCTCGCCCTCGATGGCCCGGCCACCGTCGACGACCACCGGCTGCTGCGGCTGCGCGCTCGGCGTCGGCTGCGGTGCACCCTGGCGCACCCGCACCGTCCGTGGACCAAACAGGTCACCGGCGACCATCGACGACACCCGCCGCTCCGCGGTGCGTTGCACCCCGGAACGGGCCAACCGTCGCAGCGGCGGCACCATCAGCAGCAACCCGACCAGACCGCTGACCAGGCCCGGCACCGCCAGCAGCAGCGCACCGGCCAACCCGACGAGCCCGTCGGTCACCTGCCGCCCCGGTGGCTGCCCGGCCGCAGCGGCGGAACGGAACCCCCGCCAGGCGCGCATGCCCTCGCGGCGCAGCAGCACCAGCCCCAGCAGCGACGCGGCGAACACCAACAGCACCGCCGCGCCGAACCCCAGCGCCCGCCCCACCGCGACGAACACCGCCAACTCCAGCACCACCGTCAGCAGCAGGGCCAACGGCACGAACCTCAGTCCTCGGCGCATCTCACCTCATCGCCATTCCCGCGACACCATGGGCGTGTCCCGCCCATCCAGCATGACACGGCCGCGCTCACGGCCACCGCACCTGACCGGTGGGGGTGCCGTTGAGGCCGCGGCGTACCGCCTGGCGCCGGTCCTGCACGCCCCACGTGGTGATCCGCCACAACGCCTCGGCCACGATGCGCGGGCTCATCTTGCTGTCCCCGCGTTCCCGTTCGGCGAACGTGATCGGCACCTCCACGATCCGCACGCCGGCCTGATGCGCCAGCCGGGACAGCTCCACCTGGAACGAGTAGCCCTGGGAGCACACCGAATCCAGGTCGATGGCGTCCAACGCGCTGATCCGGTACACCCGGTAGCCGCCGGTCGCGTCGGACATCGGCATGCCCAGGGCCAGCCGCGCGTACAGGTTGCCGCAGCGCGACAGCAGCAGCCGCCGCAGCGGCCAGTTCACCACCCGCGCGCCGCTGGTCCACCGTGACCCGATCACCACGTCGGCGTCTCGGGCGGCCGTCAGCAGCGCCGGCAGGTCCTCCGGGGCGTGCGAACCGTCGGCGTCCATCTCCACGACCGCGTCGTAGCCGCGCTCCCGCGCCCACCCGAACCCGGCCAGGTAGGCGGCGCCGAGGCCCTGCTTGCCCTCGCGGTGCAGCACCTGCACGTGCGCGTCGCCGTCGGCGAGGGCGTCGGCGATCGCGCCGGTGCCGTCGGGGCTGTTGTCGTCGGCGATGAGGATCTGCACGGCCGGGGCGGCCCGGCGGACCCGCCCCACGATCGCGGCGACGTTGTCGGCCTCGTTGTAGGTGGGGATCACCACCAGCACCCGGCCCACGCCGGGCACCTCGTCGGGACGCCGGATCGTATCGGTCGCCTGGATCACGGTTCCTCCGCTCCCGCCGGCGTACCGGCTGCTGCTATCCGGGCATGACCCGCTGCCGCCGGCGCAGCACGGCCGCGCCGACCAGGGCCGCTGCGGCCAGCCCGGCGAGCGCCACCTCCGGCCACCAGCCGAGGCGGGTTGCGAGGGTACGTCCGCCGTCGAGCCGCATCTGCCGCACCACGACCTCCCGGGTGTTGAACCCGGTGGCATCGCTTACCCGCCCGTCCGGGGCGACGAACCCGGACACCCCGACCGTGGAGGCCATCAACGCCGGCCGGCCGTGCTCCACCGCCCGCAGCCGCACCATCGCCAGCTGCTGGCGGGCCTCCGCCACGTTGAAGGTGGCGTTGTTGGTCTGCACGACGAGCAGCTGGGCGCCGCCGGTGACGGTGTCGCGGACCACCTCGTCGTAGGCGACCTCGAAGCAGATCACGTCGCCGAGCACCGTCGGGCCGGCGCGCACCACGCCCGGGGTGCTGCCGGCCACGAAGTCCGACCGGATCAGGTCGACCTTGTCGCTGACCATCCGTGCCACGTCGCGCAGCGGCACGTACTCGGCGAACGGCACCGGGTGGCGTTTGGCGTACAGCTGGCCCAGGTCGGGGCCGGTGCCGGGCCGCCACAGGATGCCCACGTTGCGGACCTGACCGGCGCCGGGGCCCTGCAGGACCGCGCCGACGAGGATCGGCGCGCGGACCGCGTCGGCGGCCTGCGAGATCCGCGCCCCGGCGGTGGGGTTGCGCAGCGGGTCGATGTCGCTGGAGTTCTCCGGCCACACCACCAGGTCGGGTTGGCGTTGCGCGCCGGCGGTGACCTGCGCGGCCAGCAGCAGCGTGGCGTCGACGTGGTTGTTGAGCACCGCCTGGCGTTGCGCGTTGAAGTCCAGGCCCAGGCGCGGCACATTGCCCTGCACGATCGCCACGGTGACCGTGTCGCCGCCGCCCGTGGCGGCGACCGGCACGAGCAGGCTCGCGGCGGTCAGCGCCACCGCCAGGGCGGCCGGCGCGGCCACCGGCGCCCACCGGGCGGCCGGCGGGCCTTCGCTGCGCGCGGTGGTGCGGGCGGCGACCCAGCCCCGCCAGACAGCCGTGACGAGCAGACCACCGACGAGGGCCACCGCGAAGGTGACCAGCGGCGCGCCACCGAGCGCGGCCAGGCGCAGCAGCGGCGACGAGTCCTGGCTGAACGCCAGCCGGCCCCACGGGAACCCCCCGAACGGGGTGCGGTCGCGCAGCGCCTCCTGCCCCACCCACAGCAGGCCGGTCAGCGCCGGCCACGCCCAGCGGCCGCGGTCGGCCAGCGGCGACACCCAGGCGGTGGCCATGCCCAGCAGCGCCAGGTAGCCGGCCTGCAACAGGGACAGCAACACCCACGGCAGGTAGCCGGTGTGCAGGTTCGTCCAGGCCAGCAGCGGCGCGAACAACGCCACGCCGGTGAGGAAGCCCAGGCCGGCGCCGGCGCGCAACCGTCGGCGGTGCGCCGCGGCGGCCAGCAACGCCACGCCCACCGGCGCGAGCGGCCACACCCCGTACGGCGGGAACGCCACCAGCAGGGCCAGCCCGGCGGCGACCGCCATCAGCGCGGCGGCCGGCAACGGCAGCGGCGCGGCGGCGACGACCGGACGGGTCGACGCCTGCGGGGTGTGGGTCTCGTCCCGGTCCAGCGTCGTCACCGCAGCTTCACCTCGATCACCCGGCGAAGGCTACCTGGCCGGCGGTGGTGTCGGCCGCATCGGGCCGTGGGGGACGATCCGCCCGGCGGACATGAAATCGGGGCGCGGCTCGCGCCGCGCCCCGATGCTCCCAGGCCCTCCCCGGCCGGTGTGGCGAGGATGTGGCACGCCGACCTTCGGACCGACCGGACGCGGACTGGCTGCCCCCGCCGGGCCGTTGTCTACTGGCCGTGCACCTCACCCTGCCCGTACACCGGTAACCGCGACCGGTTCGCGCCGCCCCGCCGACCCCCGCCCGCTGGACCTGGCCGCCGCGACGATGACGCTCAAAAATGTCGCTCGGCCAGCGGACGAAGGGACGAAGCGAACAACAGCCGCTTCCCGTGGTAGGACTCAAAGACGGTACGTGCTGCACCCCGTCTCCTGTCAACCCACGCCGGCCTGTCGTGTGTTCCGACACGGCGTGTCGGGTCGGCACGTCTCAATGCGTACGCAGATGGTGGCGCAGCAGAGTCCCCGCCGCCGCCCGGTGTTCCTCGGCGAGCAGCCCAGCGGCGGCCAGCACGTAGTCGACGTCCACCACCGCGTCCGCGGCGCGGGGCAGCGGCCACCCGCCGGCGTAGTCGCCGAGGACGGCCGCCAGCACCCGCCCGGCCGCGTCCGGCGGCGCGTGCCGCAGCACCCCGCCGGAGCCCACCATCAGCCGCACGTCGCGCAGGTCCCGTCCGGCGCGTTCCCCGGTGGCGGCGCCGCGGGCGTGCCGGCGCAGCGCCACCGTCGCCGCGAGGGCCGCGATGCGGGCGTCCACGGCCCGTTCGGCGTCATCGACGGCGATGAACCCCGGGTCGGTGCCGCGGCGTGCCGCGGCACCGGCGAGAATCTCGGCTTCACCGGCGGCGAGCAGCCGCTCCTCGGCGGCGGCGCGCACCACCCCAGGCGCGCTCCACCGCATCCCCAGGTCACCCTCCACGGTGCGGGCCCGCCACAGGCTGCCGGCGACCTCCCGGCCCGGCCCGGTGGCCCGCTCGTCGGGGGTGAGCACCGAGTACACGTCGGTGGTGGCGCCACCCACGTCGACGACGGCGAGGTCCCCGCCGATGGTGTCGGCGAGCACCTCCACGCCGGTGAGGACCGCGTCGGGGGTGGCCGCGCGCACCAGCCGCGCGAACCGGCCGCCCTTCGACAGCCGCTTACCGCCGATGACGTGGTGCAGGAACACCGCCCGGATCGCGGCGCGCGCCGAATCCGGGGCGAGCACCCCGATGCGGGGCAGCACGTTGTCCGCGCCGGTCACCGGCACCCCGGCGGCCTCCAGCAGCCCGGTCAGCTCCGCCCGCACGTCGGCGTTGCCCGCGTACACCACCGGGATCCGCCAGCGGGCCCGCGCCAGCCGGGTCGCGTTGTGGGTGATCGTGTCGGCGTCACCGCCGTCGGTGCCGCCGACGAGCAGCACCACGTCGCATCGGGCGGCCCGCAGCGCCGTCAGGTCCGCCGCGCCGAGCCGCCCGGCGGCGGTGTGCACCACGTGGGCGCCGGCGGACAACCCGACCCGCCGACCCGCCTGCGCGGTGACCAGCGGCTCGTAGCCGATCACGGCCAGCCGCAGCCCACCGCCGGCCGACGAGCACACGTACCACGGCACGTCACGGACCCCGAGCCCGGCGGTGGCCGCCGTGACCGCGGCGTCCAGGCCGTGCAGCACGTCGCTGCCGACCGTGGTGGGCGCGGCCGCCGCGCCGACGAGGACACCGGCGGCCACGTCCACCACGGCCACCTTCGTGTACGTGGAGCCGACGTCGGCGCAGACCGCCAGGGTCACGAGTGTCCCTGTTCGCGACTGCGGGGCTCGCAACCCCGGCTCACTCCTCGCGACTCACGCTGCCTCTGGTGTTCGCGACTGCGGGGCTCGCAACCCCGGCTCACTCCTCGCGACTCACGCTGGCGGCGGGAACGACCACGGTGCCGGTCGCGGTGACCGCCACGATCGGCGGGTCGAGGACCTCGGCGGCGGACTCGGAGCGGTCCGGGCGGCCCCGGCACACCACCGCGCAGCTCAGCTCCAGGGTGCGGCTGCGGGCACCCACCCGCGACACCTGGGCGGTCACCTCCACCACATCGCCGGCGCGGATAGGCGCGGTGAACCGCACGTCGGAGTACCCGGCGAACAGTCCCTCGTCACCATCGGTGCGGATGCACACCTCGGTGGCGACGTCGCCGAACAGCCCGAGGGCGTACGCCCCGTCGACGAGGTTGCCGGCGTAGTGGGCGTGCGCGTACGGCACGTAGCGCCGGTGCGTCACCGTCAACCCGAGCCTTGCGTCGGTCATGCCATCGCCTTCCGCTGCGTGATCAGGGCGTGCACCAGGTAGCTGGCGACCTCGCCGGGCGTGGTGCCCCGGCCGAAGATCCGGTCCACGCCCAACTCGTCGGTCATCGTCTCGTCGAAGCGGGGACCGCCGACGATCAGCAGCGGACGCCGTCCCGCCGGCATCGCCTCACGGAACGCCGCGGACATCTCCCGGGTGTTGTGCAGGTGCGCGTCGCGTTGGGTGACGACCTGGGAGACGAGCACCGCGTCGGCCTTCTCCGCCCGGGCGGCCTCCACCAGCTCCGGCACGCTGACCTGCGCGCCCAGGTTGGTGACCTTCAACTCCCGGTAGTACTCCAGGCCCTTCTCCCCCGCGATGCCCTTGACGTTGAGGATCGCGTCGATGCCCACGGTGTGCGCGTCGGTGCCGATGCACGCCCCGACCACGGACAGCTTGCGCCGCAGCCGCTGCTTGACCACCGTGTTGACCTCCTTGGCCGACAGCAGCGCGAAGTCGCGTTCCACCACCTGCACCGCGTCGAGGTCGACCAGGTGGTTGACCCGCCCGTACACGACGAAGAAGGTGAACCCGTCGCCCATCGGCTTGGCGTGCACCACCATCGCCGGGTCGATGCCCATCTTGTTGGCCAACTGCACCGCCGCGCCCTCGGCCCGCTTGTCGTGCGCCACCGGCAGCGTGAACGACACCTGCACCATCCCGTCGCCGGTGGTGTCCCCGTACGGCCGCACGATCTGCCCACTCACGCCGCCGCCTCCAGGATGTCGGTGGCCGGGTTGCAGTAGTCGGCCTCGTGCGCGGCGACCCCGTCGAGGCCCTTGCCCCGGTCCGCCGGCCGCTTCATGATCCCGAACGTGCCCTCGGCGATGGCGGTGAGCAGCGTCTGCTCCCCGATGCGCTCCAGCAGGTCCAACGCCTCACCGAGGACCTGGTTGGCGCGGCGGCGGATGAACCCGCCGGGCGCGGGCACGAAGTCCTCGTGCAGCCCACCGGCCGCGCCCAGCACGTAGCGCACGTTCTGCAGGGCGATGTCGCGGTCGGACAGCCACGGCGTCACCACCGCCTCGGTCATCATCCCCACCAGCAGGATGCCCTGCCCGGTGAGCGTGCCCGCCAGGTTGAAGAACCCGTCGAGCAGGTTGCCCCGAAACACGTCACCGGTCATGTGCTTCGTCGGCGGCATCCACTTCAGCGGCGCGTCCGGGAACAACTCCCGCGCCAGCAGGGCGTGCGCCAGCTCCAACCGGAACGACTCCGGCACCTCCGGGTTGATCTCGAACGCGTGCCCGAGCCCCAACTGCCAGTCGGCCAGGCCCGCCTCGTGCGCGAAGAACTCGTTGAGCAGCTGCGACACCGTCACCGTGTGCGCCTCGTCGACGGCGTCGGCGGTGGTCAGGTAGTTGTCCTCACCGGTGTTGATGATGATCCCGGCGCGGGCGTGCACCTGCCGGGAGAACCGCTGGTCGACGAACGTGCGCACCGGGTTGATGTCGCGGAACAGGATCCCGTACATCGAGTCGTTGAGCATCATGTCGAGGCGTTCCAAACCGGCCAGGGTCGCCATCTCCGGCATGCACAGCCCCGACGCGTAGTTGGTCAACCGCACGTAGCGGCCCAACTCCTTCGACGACTCGTCCAGCGCGGCGCGCATCAGCCGGAAGTTCTCCTGCGTGGCGTACGTGCCGGCGAACCCCTCCCGCGTCGCGCCCTCGGGCACGTAGTCCAGCAGCGACTGCCCCGTGGAGCGGATCACCGCGATCACGTCCGCGCCGGCGCGCGCCGCCGCCTGCGCCTGCGGAATGTCCTCGTAGATGTCCCCGGTCGCGACGATCAGGTAGATCCACGGCCGCTGCCGCGGGTCACCGTGGCGCGTGACGAGCCGGTCCCGCTCGGCGCGCCGACGGTCGATGCGCCGCACACCCGCGCCGACGGCCCTGCGGGCCGCCGAGCGGGCCGCCGTCGCCGCCCGTCCGGTGGGCAGCGCGAAGCGCACCGACCCGGCGGCGGCCTTCTGCGCCAGCAACGTCACGTCGGTGATGCCCTCGCGGGCGAGGGCATCGAACACCGGCACCGCCACCCCGTGACCCAACCCGACGTCCGCGACGACCGCGTCGACGAGCCGGTTCACCCACGGAATGCCGTCCGGGTCGGCGCCGGTCACCCCGGCCAGCCGCAACACCGCCCGCTCCACCGACACGGTGGTGTGGCTGCGCGCCAGGTCCACCACCGGCTGGCCGGCCCGCCGCGCCAACTCCCGCGCCCGCGCCACCAACACCGGGTCAAGATCAAGCTTGCCGGTCACGCCGTCGCCCCCGCCACACCGCTCGTCCGCTCGTTCACGACGACCCTTCCTCGTAGATGACCTCACCGCGCAGCACCAGACGCCGGCACACCGGCAGCGGCGTCGGATCGTCCGGACCCCGCACCTCCGGGTCCTCGGCGAGCAGCACCGGCAGGCCCCGCTCCACCCCCGCCGGCGTCGACCACACCGCGAACGTCGCCGGCGCGCCCAGGGCCAGGACACCCTCGACGTCCAGGTGCACCGCCCGCCACCCACCGCGGGTGTGCGCGGCGAACGCCGCCCGCACACTCATCCGCTGCGCCGGGTTGTGGTGCGCCGCGGCGGCCCGCACCGAACCCCACGGGTCCAGCGGCGTCACCGGCGAATCCGACCCGAACGCCAACGCCACCCCGACCGAGTGCATCGCACCCATCGGGTTGGACTCCAACGACCGGTCCAGACCCAACCGCGACTCGTACATCCGGCCCGCGCCGCCCCACAACCGGTCGAACGCCGGCTGCATGCTCGCCACGATCCCGTACTCCACGAACCGGGCGATCATCGCCTTGCTCATGATCTCCGCGTGCTCGACGCGGTGCCGCGCCGCGCGTAGCCGCTCCACACCCACCGTGCGGGCGGCCTGCGCGAACCCGTCGAGGACGGTGCCGATCGCCGCGTCACCGATCGCGTGGAACCCGCCCTGCAGGCCGTGCGCCGCACAGTCCAGCAGGTGATCGCGCACCTGCTGGACCGTCAGGTAACCGTGCCCGCAGCCGTCCCCGTCGCCGTACGGCTGCGACACGTGCGCCGTGCGTGACCCCAACGCCCCGTCGGCGAACAGGTCACCACCGGCGCCCACCGCACCCAGCTCCCGGGCCCGCGCCGCGCCGCCCAGCTCACCCCAGTACCCGTACACCTCCGGCAGCCCGGCGCCGGAGATGCCCAGCAGGCCGGTGAAGTCCTCCTCGTCGGAGATCTCCGGGCCACCGCACTCGTGCACCGCCGCGATGCCCAGCGACGCCGCGTGCGCCAGGGCCACCCGCTGCGCGGCGACCCGCTGCGCCCGACTCACCGACGCCTGCGCCGCGGCCCGCACCACGTGGTGCGCGTCGCGCCGCAACCAGCCCGACGCGTCGAACCCCGCCGCCTGCGCCGCCTGCGGACACGCCGCCAGCAGCGCCGACGACACCAGCGCCGAGTGGATCGACGCCTGCGACAGGTACACCCGCCGGCCCCCGGCCGCCCGGTCCAGCGCCGCCGCGTCCGGCAACGCCGGATCCGGCCAACCCGACTCGTCCCAGCCGTGCCCCAGCACCACCGCGTCCGCCGGCAGACCCGCCGCGAAGCCCGCCACCGCGTCGAGCAGCTGCCCGGCCGAGCGCACCGGGGACAACTCCAGCCCGGACAACGTCAACCCGGTGTCGGTGGCGTGCACGTGCGCGTCCACGAACGCCGGCGTCACCAGCGCCCCGTCCAGGTCCACCACCCTGTCCGCCGGCGGCGCGTCACCGTCGGTCCCCAACCAGGTGATCCGCCCACCGGACACCAGCAGCGCGGTCGCGCTCGGGTCGGCGGGGCAGTGCAGCACGCCGCCGCGGTACAACGTCGAGGGGTTCGTCATGGCCTCAGTCTGCCGCGACCCGCGCCGCGAACAGCTGACGCACCCCCGGCTCGGCGCGCAGCAGCCCCAACGCCAGCTCCGCGTGCCCCGGCACGTACCCGTTGCCGACCAGCATCGTCACGTCCGCCGCGAGCCCTTCGGCGCCCAGCGCCGCCGCGGAGAAACTCGTCGCCATCGAGAAGAAGACCACCGTGCCGCCGTCCGCGGTGGCCAGGACCGCGCCGTGCTCGCAGCCGGGCACGTCCACGCACACCACCGTGACGTCGGCCGGGGCGCCCAGCGCCGTGGTCACCGCCGTGGACAGCCCCACCGGGTCGCGCGCGTCGGCCAGCGCCACCACCGAGGCCAGACCGGCGGCCGTCAGCGCGTCGCGCTCCGTGGCCACCGGCACCACCCCGACGGTACGAGCGGCGCCCGCGCGCCGCGCCGCGGCGAGGGACAGCGATCCGCTTTTGCCGGCCCCGCCGATCACCGCGACCCGCACCGGCGTC
Source organism: Micromonospora sp. NPDC050695 (assembly GCF_040654415.1). Taxonomy (NCBI): domain Bacteria; kingdom Bacillati; phylum Actinomycetota; class Actinomycetes; order Micromonosporales; family Micromonosporaceae; genus Micromonospora; species Micromonospora sp. NPDC050695. Next base: position 93,237 of record NZ_JBFAHZ010000018.1, on the reverse strand, counting down.
GGATCATCGGTACGCCGACGGTCCTCGACGTAGCGCGACACCACCCGGGCGGTCAGCGCGGGTGCCCCGCACACGTCCAGCACGGCGAGGGACAACTGCGGGTCCTCGTCGTCGGGCAGCACCGCGGCGATGGAACGGGCGAACAGGATCGCCCACCCGTCGCACGGCACCTGCTCGCTGCGCCCGTCCCAGCGCGCCAGCCCGTCGGTGATCACCAGCGGCGTCAGCGTCAACGACACCAGCGTTGCGACCCGCTCACCGGCCTTGAGCCCGAGCGGGGACCGCCGGCCGGCCTCCTCAACCGTGCCGATCAGCATCCCACCGGACCCGGTCACCGGGTTCTGCATCTTCCCCCGCGTGGAGATGATCTCCAGGACCTCGGCGCGGACCGCGTCGCCGTTCCCGCCGTGCTTCTCCGACAACTGCCGGAAGCTCGCCGCGTCCAGGTTGAGCCGCTGCACCCGGATCCGGACCTCGTTCGGCGCGATGGCGGCGGACGCGTCCAGCCGCCAGGCCGCCTGCGGCAGCACCCCCGCCGGTTGTACGACGCGGTGCAGTCCCACCGGTGACGTCACGCCGACCTCCCCTGTCCAGCCGCCCGAAGCCCCGGTCAAGGCTCGCGTAACGGGAAAACTTACGGCAGACTAATTTCTTTGCCGAATATTTTCCAGTAGCCTTCGAGCTTCGATGATCAGCCGCAGCACCAAGGAGGGGCCGTGACCCACACCATCCCGCACCCCCGTCACGCCCCGGTCGACGCGCCGACCGCCGGGCAGCCGTACGAATACCACCGCCGCCCCCTCGTCGAGCCCGACTGGACCCGCTTCCCCGGCTGGCGTCACGTCACCCGCGACCAGTGGGAGTCCGCCCAGTGGCAGCGCGTCAACTGCGTCAAGAACATCAAGCAGCTGCGCACCGTCTTCGGTGACCTCATCGACGACAGCTTCTACACCGACCTCGAGGCCGATCAGAAGGCCCTGGCCACCATGTCCATGCTGGTGCCACCCCAGATGATCAACACGATGGTGCCGTTCGCGCCCCTCACCACCGAGGCGCTGCTTGCCGACCCCATCCGCCGCTACATGATCCCGGTCGCCTCCGACCGGCGCACCGACTGGCCGTCACACCCCTACGCCAGCCGCGACAGCCTCCACGAGCACGACATGTGGGTCGCCGAGGGCCTCACCCACCGCTACCCCACCAAGGTCCTCGCCGAGCTGCTCTCCACCTGCCCGCAGTACTGCGGGCACTGCACCCGCATGGACCTGGTCGGCAACTCCACCCCCGCCGTCGACAAGCTGAAGCTCACCCTCAAGCCCGTCGAGCGCTACGACGCCCACATCGCCTACCTCAAGGCCCACCCCGGTGTCCGCGACGTGGTCGTCTCCGGCGGCGACGTCGCCAACGTGCCGTGGCGCAACCTCGAGTCGTACCTCATGCGCCTGCTGGAACTGGAGACGGTCCGCGACATCCGGCTCGCCACCAAGGCCCTCATGGGCCTGCCCCAGCACTGGCTGCAGCCCGACGTCGTCGAGGGCCTGGAGCGCGTGGCCCGCACCGCCGCCCGACGCGGCGTCAACCTCGCCATCCACACCCACGTCAACCACGCCCAGTCGCTCACCCCGCTGGTCGCCAAGGCCGCCCAGACCGCCCTCGACGTCGGCGTCCGCGACGTCCGCAACCAGGGCGTGCTCATGCGCGGCGTCAACGCCACCACCCCGGAACTGCTCGACCTCTGCTTCGCGCTGCAGGGCGAGGCCGGGATCCTGCCCTACTACTTCTACATGTGCGACATGATCCCCAACGCCGAACACTGGCGTGTCCCCGTCTGGCACGCCCAGCAACTCCAGCACGACATCATGGGCTACCTGCCCGGCTACGCCACCCCCCGCATCGTCTGCGACGTCCCCTTCGTCGGCAAGCGGTGGGTGCACATGCTCACCGACTACGACCGTGAGCGCGGCATCTCCTACTGGACCAAGAACTACCGCACCTCCATCGAGTCCGCCGACCTGGAGGCGCTCAACAAGCGCTACGCCTACTACGACCCGATCGACACCCTCCCCGAGGGCGGGCAGCAGTGGTGGGCCGACCACCGCGACGACTGACCACCGGTCAGGACGGCTGAACGTGGTCGAAGAGGGCGACGGCTTCGGCAGGGTCCGGGCTCACGAGGCGTTCCAGACCGGCCGTCGTGATCTCCGCCCACCTGCCGGCCCGTGCCCACATCCGCTCCTCGAAGGCGCGGACGGCCTCGTCCAGCTCCTCCGGGTCGGCAGCGACGGACTCCGCGAGCTCGGCACCATCCAGCATCGCGAGGTTCGCGCCCGCCCCCAACGGTGGCATCAGGTGGGCGGCGTCGCCCAGGAGCGTCACGCCACGCACGTGCGCCCAGGTGTGGGATCCGGGCAGGACGAAGAACGGGCGGTGGACGAACGCGCCGCCGCGGCGAAGCAGGTCGAGCACGGGCTCGGCCCAGCCGTCGAACAGCGCCAGAAGGGCCGATCGCGTGGCCTCGGCGTCGGCCAGGTCCAGGTCCGCGTGCCAGTCCAGGGGCGCGCGGAACTTGGCGTACACCTTGACGTGACCGCCGCTGTTGCGCTGGGCGACGAGAGACCGATTCACGCCGTACGCGGCCACCGAACCGTCACCGATCAACCGGGCGAGATCGGGGTGGCGGGCGTCGACGTCGTCGAGAGAGGTCTCGACCGAGGTGACGCCGGTGTACTGCGGCGTCACCGGCGAGACCGCCGGGCGGACCCGGGACCAGGCGCCGTCCGCGCCCACCACGAGATCGAACGTCTCCTGCCGTCCGTTGGCGAACTGGACCAGCACGCCATCCCCGCTGCCCGGCACCACCCGCGTCACCTCGCTGCCCCACCGCACGTCGAGGGAGCCGAGCAGCAGGTCACGCAGGTGCCCGCGGTCGATCTCCGGATGGGCCCGCTCATCCGGAGACGGTCGCCAGTCCCGCAGAACGGTCCCGGCGGTGTCCAGGATGCGCATGGCCTGCCCCTCGGGACGAGACAGCGCCTCGAACTCTGCCCGCAGCCCCGCCTTGTCCAGTGCCAGCTGGCCCAGCCCCTCGTGCAGATCCAGCGTGCCGCCCGGAGGACGGGAGTCGGGTGCCGGATCGCGTTCGAGGACGGTGACGGGGTGGCCGTGGCGGCGCAGGACACGGGCGAAGGTGAGGCCCCCGGGGCCACCCCCGACCACGGCTATACGGTGTCTCATGGCGATACACTGTATCGGGGCCGTACACTGTGCCGCAACAGCAGGGAGTGACCATGACCGTGTGGGACCGGCCGGAACCACCGAATCCCCCCGTGCCGCTCGACCGGGAACAGATCATCGCCGCCGCCATCGCGCTGGCCGACGAGGGCGGCCTGGCGGCGGTGTCGGTCCGCAAGGTCGCCGCCCGGCTGAACGCCGGCCCGATGCGCCTGTACGGATACATCTCCACCAAGGACGACCTGTTCGACCTCATGCTCGACCGGGTCCACGCCGAGATCCTCCCCGCAGAACAGCCCGACGACTGGCGGGACGCCCTGCGCACCCTCGCCCACCGCACCAGGCAGGCCGCCCTGCGTCACGAATGGCTAACCGACCTGCTCGGCGGCCGCCCATCCCTGGGCCCGAACGGCCTCGCCCTCACCGAGACAAAACTGGCCGCCCTCGACGGCCTCGCCGACATCGACACCGTCCTGCGCGCCACGGAAACTGTCAGCGCCTACGTCACCGGCGCGATCAGGCGCGAGATCGCGAACCGCCGAGCCGAACGCGCCACCGGCCTGTCCAAAAGCGACTGGCAGCGCGCCTCCGGCCCGCGCCTGACGACAATGCTGGCCACGGGCCGCTATCCCGCCCTCACCAAGGCCGTGCACGACGGCGCAGACGCGGACGCCGAGCAATCCTTCGCCACCGGCCTGGACTGGGTCCTCGACGCCGTGGCCGCCAAACTCACCCGACCGCCGGCGTAACCCCCGCTCCGGCCAGGTCAGGCACAGCCCAGACCCTGGGAGTAACCGGCCCGCAACGTCCCCGCCGCGACCTCATCGGCGTACCCCCAGAACACCTCCGGCCAGTCACCGGCCCGGTCCAACTCGCGCAGCACCCGCCACCCGTGACTACCGCGCAGCACGTCCGCGGCCCGCCGCACCGCCGCCTCATCCCCACTCACCCGCGCCCGCTGCCACTCCGCGATCCACCCACACCCGACCCGGGACATCACACCCATACCGAACTGGTAAGCGTCACTCACACCAATGTCCTCCAGGGCGGCGACATCGAACCCGGGTGGCAACGGCACATCGGCGAGCACCGCCGCCGCCCGCTCCCCCACCGGCGCGACCATCTCCGCCGGAAGCGCCGCCAACCACGTCCGCGCATCCACCCGGACAATGTATGCGACAACCGGTCCAGATCCTTACGCGACCAGTTGCCCGAGGTACGCATCTCGACGAACACCCCGTCACGCGGACGCACCAGCACCGCGAAATCACCGGCGAAGTACTGGAACAGATCAGCCGGCCACCGGTCGACCTGCACCGACGTCGCGGGCCCGACACCGAGCCGGTCGGTCCGGCGCTCCGCATACCCGGACGCCGGATACCAGTTCATCTCCAACTCCTGCCCACCCCGGCGGAACACGACCGTGCCATGCTCCTCGACGAACCCGTACAGGCTGGTCACCTTCCAGCCGGACCGGTTGATCAGCAACCGCGGGTGCCTCTGCGCCGCCGCCACCGCCAGCGGCGAATAGACCGCCTGAGCGTCAGCGGTCGCAATGGGCGACACCCCGCCATCCACCGACTGCCCCCGCATCACCACGGACATCGGCACAACGCTCACGAGCACGGCAGCCGCCGTCACCACGCCGGCGAAGCGACGCACCCGGGACCGCCGCCGCGGCACCTCGACGACACCCTCGAGCACCGCAGCGGGCTCCACCCCCAGCAACTCGGCCACCTCCTGCGGTCGCAATCCCTCCCACACGGTGAGCATCAGCACCTCCCGATCCAACTCGGCCAGACCCGCCAACGCCGCCCGGACCGCAAGCCGCTCCGGCACCTCACCACCCGGATCGGCGACCGCCGCCACAATCTGCTGACGTAACCGCTCACCGAGCCGCTGCCGGCGAACACCACCACGGTGATAGTTGGCCAGCACACGACGGGCCACCCCCGTACAACCACAGCCGCGCCTCACCCCTCAACCGGAATGTCCCGCCTGCGGCGCCACGCGACGAGGAAGGTCTCCGCGACGACATCCGCCGCGTCCTCGGAGTGCGCCACCCGCCGCAACGCATACGCCAACAGCGACTCGAAGTCCTCGGCGTAGACACGCTGGAAGCGATCCTCGTCGTTCATCTCCCCGGAACTCACAACAACTCCATGTCCGGGGCGACCTCAACCGTGACAGGCCACGGGAGGCTGAACCTCAGGCGCCGGCCAGGACCTCCGACAACGGTGCCGGCGCCAGACCCCGCTCGCGCAACCCGGCCAGGATGTGCGGCAGCGCCTCATCGGTCATCGCGGCGTTCGCCTCGGTCACATGCATGATCACCACCGACCCGGGGCGCACGCCGTCCAACACCGCCCGCACCAACGGCTTCCACGCCGTCGCGAAGGGATCGCCACTCACCACGTCCCCGTCGACCACCGTCACGCCCAGCGGCGCCAGGGCGTCCAGCGCCGCCGCGTCATGGCACAGCCCCGGAAAGCGGAAGTACCGGGTCTGCCGACCCCCGTACGGCTCGATCACCGCGAACGTCCTCGCCACGTCGTCGGCCAACTCGCCGACGGGCAGGCGGGGCAGGTCGTAGCAGTCGTCGGTGAACGCCGCGTGCCCGTAGGTGTGGTTGGCCAACTCGAAGCGCGGATTGCCGGCGATCCGCCGGGTGACCTCCGGATACCGCTGCACCCACTTGCCGGTCAGGAAGAACGTCGCCGGCACCTGCTCCCGCTCCAGCAGGTCGAGGATGCGCAGGTTGGCGTACGACTTCACCCGACCGGCCCGCAGGTTGGCCAACATCCCGTCGGTCATGTCCGCGTCGAACGTCAACGCCACCCGGTTGCCGGTGCGCGGCCCGTGGTCCACCACCGGTGCCCTGGTCCCCACCCACGTCGCCCCGGACGCCATGGCCGTCGGAGCCACCTGCGGTGTCGTCGGTCCGGCCGACGGCATGGCTGCAGAGGCCGGAGCGGCCGCGGTCGCAGAGGTCGAGGGCGAGGTCGAGGGCGCGGGCGCAGAGGCGGACGTGCCGACGAAGACCGGCTGGTCCGGCGGTGGCACCCGCGACGCCGTGCATCCGGCAGTGGCGACGACGGCCACCACAACCAGTACGCCACACCAGAACGGGCGAAGCCGGGGTCCGATCACGCCGCCGATCATCGCAGACGCGAGGATCCCTCAGTGTCCCGCGCGAGTCGCCCTGACGATCGCAGTCGATCCAGGAGGCTGCACCGGCTACGCGGGACCGCCGCGCGGGGCGTACATGATGACGGCCACGCCGAGCAGGCACAGCGCCGCGCCCGTCACGTCCCACCGGTCCGGGCGGAACCCGTCCACCACCATCGCCCAGACCAGCGAGCCCGCCACGAACACCCCGCCGTACGCGGCCAGGATCCGGCCGAAGTTCGCGTCCGGCTGGAACGTGGCGACGAAGCCGTAACAACCCAACGCGATGACACCGGCGGCGATCCACCACAGGCCCCGCTGCTCACGCCAGCCCTGCCACACCAGCCAGGCGCCACCGATCTCGGCCAGCGCCGCCAACGCGAACAACACCAGGGAACGCAGCACCGTCACCCCGCGACCCTAACCGCCGCGCACGGCAGGTCCCCGGACGACCGTGCCGCCCGGGGACCCGCCAACCGCTCAGGTCACTTCGTGAAGGAGTCCTTCACGTTGCGGCCGGCGTCCTTGACGTTCTGACCGGCCTGCTTGGCGCGCGCGTCGCTCTGCTGGCTGGCACCCTCGCCACGCATCCGCTCGTCGTCGGTCAGGTCGCCGACCCGCTCTTTCGCGGCACCGGCCATCTGCTCGGCCTTGTTCCGTGCCTTCTCGGTGAAGCTCATCGCGCCTCCTCGGTCTGGCGTGTGTCCCGGTTCGGTTGCCCGGTCTTCGGGTGCCGAAACCGGCGGTGCCGGTCCGCACACCCGCTAGGGCATCCTAGGAAGATAGGTTGAGGGTGGGCCGCATGTCGGCCCGCCCACCGATGGTTAACTGGCCGCATGGGAGAGCTCCTGCTGATCCGGCACGGCGAGACCACCTGGAGCGCCAGCCTGCGGCACACCTCGTACACCGATCTGGAGCTGACTCCCGACGGTGAGCGCCAGGCCCGCACCCTCGCGGCGTTCCTGGCCGGCCGCCGGTTCGTCACCGTCCTCGCCAGCCCCCGCTCCCGGGCGCTGCGCACCGCGCAGCTCGCCGGGCTCACCGTCGACACCGTCGACGAGGACCTCAGCGAGTGGAACTACGGCGAGTACGAGGGCCGCACCACCGTCGACATCCACGAGGACGACCCGCACTGGAACATCTGGACCGACGGCTGCCCCGGCGGGGAGTCACCCGCGCAGGTGGGTGAACGGCTCGACCGCGTGCTGGCCCGGGTCACCCCGCTGCTCGACCGGGGCACCGTGGCGCTGGTGGGCCACGCGCACAGCCTGCGGGTGCTCGGCGCCCGCTGGATCGGCCTGCCCCCGTCCGCCGGCGGCCGACTGCGGCTGGACACCGCCACGGTCAGCGTGCTCGGTCACGAACACGGACGGCAGGTCATCCTGCGGTGGAACCAGCCGGCTCCTCCGGCACCCGGGACCGCGACCGACTCGGCGCCCCAGCACTGATCTTCGGCGGACGGTTCTCGTACGGGGTGGACAGCACCACCGTCGTCCGGGTCGTCACGTTCGCCGAGGTGCGGATCTCCTGCAGCACCCGCTCCAGGTCCGCCGGGCTGGCCACCCGCACCAGCAGCAGGTAGAAGTCCTCCCCCGCCACCGAGTAGCAGGAGTCGATCTCGGGCAGGTGCGCGAGCCGCTCCGGGGCGTCGTCGGGCTGCGACGGGTCGAACGGGCGGATCGCCACGAACGCGGTCAGCGGCAGGTCCAACGCCTCGAACGACACCCGGGCGGCGTACCCCTTGATCACCCCGCGCTGCTCCAGCCGGCGCACCCGCTGGTGCACCGCGGACACCGACAGGCCCACCTTCTCGGCCAGATCCGTGTACGACAGGCGGCCGTCAGCGGTCAACGCTGCGACGATGGCGCGGTCGATCTCCTCCACAGCGAGCAACCTACCGGGAAAACGGCCCGACGGCGACGAAGCACCCGCCGCACGCGCGGACGGCGGGCCGCGGTGGACCCACCGCAGCCGCGCCACCACGTACCGTCCTCAGCCCTTCGCCAACGAACGGGAGATCACCAGCCGCTGGATCTGGTTGGTGCCCTCCACGATCTGCAACACCTTGGCCTCACGCATGTACCGCTCCACCGGGTGATCGCTCACGTAGCCGGCGCCGCCGAGCACCTGCACCGCGTCGGTGGTCACCCGCATCGCCATGTCGGTGGCGAACAGTTTCGCCTTCGCCGCCTCGATCGAGTACGGCCGGCCGGCGTCGCGCAGCCGGGCCGCCGCGAGGGTCAGCGCGCGGGCGGCGGCGATCTGGGTGGCCGCGTCGGCGAGCAGGAAGCCGAGCCCCTGGAAGTCGATGATGGACCGGCCGAACTGCTGCCGCTCCCGGGCGTAGGAGACCGCGTAGTCCAGCGCCGCCTGGGCCAGCCCGACCGCGCACGCCGCGATGCCCAACCGACCCGAGTCGAGGGCGGACATCGCGATGGTGAAACCGACGCCCTCACCGCCGATCAACCGGTCGGCCGGCACCCGCGCCCCGTCGAACGCGATCTGCGCCACCGGGGAGGACCGCAACCCCATCGTCCGCTCGGCCGCCTGCGGGGCGATGCCGGCGGTGCCGGCGTCGGCGAGCAGGCAGGAGATCCCCTTCGCGCCGGGCCCGCCGGTGCGGCAGAAGATGTTGTAGAAGTCGGCCGTCCGGGCGTGCGTGATCCACGCCTTGGTACCGGAGACGACGTACGCGTCGCCGTCGCGTACGGCCCGGGTGCTCAACGCCGCCGCGTCCGAGCCACCCTGCGGCTCGGACAGGCAGTACGCGCCGAGCAGCTCGCCGCCGAGCATGTCCGGCAGGAGCTTGCGCTGCTCGTCGGTGCCGAACGCGGCCACCGGGTAGCAGGACAGGGTGTGCACGCTGACCGCCTCGGCGACCGCCAGCCAGCGGCTGGCCAGGACCTCCAGCACCTGCAGGTACACCTCGTACGGCTGGGCCGCCCCGCCGTGCTCCTGCGGATACGGCAGGCCGAGCAGGCCGGCCCGGCCGATCGTGCGCAGCACCTCGCGGGGGAACTCGGCGCGTTCCTCGAAGGCGGCGGCCTTTCCGGCGAGCTCGCGGTCGGCGATCTCGGTGGCGAGGTCCAGCAGGTCGTGGGCCTCGGCGGTGGGGAGGATCCGGTCGACAGTCATAGCGCGATGAGCTCCGTGGGGGTGGTGTTGAGCCGTTGCACGCCGTCGGTGGTGCAGACGACGATGTCCTCGATGCGGGCGCCGTGGCGGCCCGACAGGTAGATGCCCGGTTCGATGGAGAACGCCATGCCGGCCTCCAGGGGCCGGTCGTTGCCGGCCACCAGGTAGGGCTCCTCGTGACCGTCGAGGCCGATGCCGTGCCCGGTGCGGTGCAGGAACGCCGGGCCGTAGCCGGCGGCGGCGATCGGTTCGCGGGCCGCGGCGTCGGCCTGCGCGCCGGTGATGCCGGGCCGCACCGCCGCCACCGCCGCGCGCTGGGCGTCGCACAGCACCGCGTAGTAGTCCGGGAAGTCCGCCGGCGCCGGCCCGCCCGCCACGTAGGTGCGGGTGCAGTCCGAGCGGTAGCCCGACGCCATCGTGCCGCCGATGTCGACCACCACCGGCTCGCCGGCGCCGATCGGCCGGCCCGAGGTGCCGTGGTGTGGGCTGGCCCCGTTCGGTCCGGCGGCCACGATGACGAAGTCCACGCTGACGTGCCCGGCCGCCCGGATCGCCGCGGCGATGTCGGCGGCCACCTCCACCTCGGTGCGGCCGGGGCGCAGCCACTCCCCCATCCGCAGGTGCACCTCGTCGATCGCCGCGCCGGCCTCGGCGAGCGCCGCGACCTCCGCCGGGGACTTGCGGATCCGCAGCTCGCGCAGCACCTCGCCGGCGAGCCGCTGCGCGGCGCCGGGCAGCGCCGCGCGCAGGGCGAGGACCTGCTCGGCCCACATCCGGTCGGTGAGCCCGACCGCCGCCGGCGGGCCGTCGAGGGCGGCCACGACCAGGGGGTACGGGTCGGTGCCGTCGGGGTGGTCGACGATGCGGACGCCGGTGTTCGGTGCCGCCTCCGCCGCCGGACGTTCCAGTCTCGGCACGATGAGCGTGGGCTCACCCTCGGCAGGCAGCACCAGGCAGGTCAGCCGCTCACCGGCGTGGGCGTCGTACCCGGTCAGGTAGCGCAGGTCGGAGCCGGGGGTGAGCAGCAGGGCGTCCAGGCCGGCGGCGGCCGTGGCGCGTCGCGCGGCGGAAAGCCGGTCCGGCGGGTACAGCTCGTCGGTTCCCACCCCGTCAGCTTAACGGTCGTTTGGGCCTGATCCGAATTCGGACAACCGGCACGAAGGAAATCTACCGACGTTGATTGACGTCGACAGTTAACACTCTTTAAGATTTGGTTGCCTCGAGGCCCACCCGTCTCTGCTCCCGCACCTCCCGCCCGCGACAACCCTGCGCGGGCGGGCGTCGTCCCCCGCCCACGGGAAGGCCCCCGATGTCCTCACCACTGCGCCGCGCCCTCGTCGCCGGCCTGCTCGCGCTGGCCACGGCCGGCGCCACCCTCACCCTCGTACCCACCGCGGCGCAGGCCGTCGTGCTGCCGAACAACTTCAAGAGCGTCGGCTACATGCCCTCGTGGGCCGGCAACGTCAACAGCATCCAGTACAACAAGCTCACCCACATCAACTACGCCTTCGTGCTGCCCAACAACGACGGCAGCCTGCGCGCCGTGGAGAACCCGAGCAAGCTCTCCTCGCTGGTCTCTCTCGCGCACGCCAACAACGTCAAGGTGTCGATCGCCGTCGGCGGCTGGAACGACGGCAACGACTCGGCGTTCGAGGCCCTCGCGGCCAACTCCGGCAGCCGGACCACCTTCGTCAACAACCTCGTCAACTTCGTCAACCAGTACAACCTCGACGGCGTCGACATGGACTGGGAGTACCCGGACCCGGGCGCCTCGGCCACCAACTACACCCAGCTCATGACGCAGCTCGGCAGCGCCATGCACAGCCGCGGCAAGCTGCTCACCGCCGCCGTGGTCTCCGAGGGCTACTACCTCGACGGCGTACCGACGGCCGTGTTCAGCCAGGTCGACTGGCTCAACATCATGGCGTACGACGGCGGCAGCCCGCACTCCAACTACGACTGGTCGATCAACAGCATCAACCTGTGGAAGGCCCGCGGACTGCCGGCCAGCAAGGCCGTCCTCGGCATCCCGTTCTACAGCCGCCCCGGCTACTACACCTACTCGGCGCTGGTCGCGATGGACCCGGCCAACGCCAACCGGGACTGCACCACCGCCGGCGGCGCGCAGCAGTGCTACAACGGCGTCCCGACGGTCAAGCGCAAGACGCAGTGGGCCCTCGCGAACGCCGGCGGCGTGATGAACTGGGAGCTGTCGCAGGACACCACCGGCTCGACCTCACTGGTCAGCGCCATGTACGACACCATCATGGGCGGCACCACCCCGCCGCCGACCGGTCGTACCGGCCGGATCACCGGCATCGGCGGCAAGTGCGTCGACGTGGCGGGCGCGAGCACCACCAACGGCGCCGCCATCCAGCTCTTTGCCTGCAACGGCACCGCCGCGCAGACCTGGACCGTGGCCAGCGACGGCACGCTGCGTGCCTTCGGCAAGTGCGCCGACGTCACCGACCACTCCACGGCCAACGGGGCCAAGGTCCAGCTCTGGGCCTGCACCGGCGGCGGCGCCCAGGTGTGGCAGGCGCAGTCCAACGGCACGCTGCGCAACCCGCAGTCGAACAAGTGCCTGGACGCCACGGACAACAGCTCGGCCGACGGCACCCGGCTACAGATCTGGGACTGCTTCGCCGGCGCCAACCAGCGCTGGACCCTCCCGGCCTGACGGTGCGTTCCGCAGAGGTCCCCGGTCGACGCCCGGCGTCAGCCGGGAACCTCTGCGTACTCGCGGACCAGGGCGAGCATCTCGTCGACCGAACCGGCCGGATCGGTGACCGGGAACTGCACCGACCGGACCACCGACCCCGGGTCGACCAGGAGCGTCATCCGCTTGAACCGGGTCAGCCCTCCGGCCCGGAAGACCGGCAGCAGCAACCCGGCGCCGAACCGACCATCCTGGTCGGACAGCAGCGGGAACGGCAACCCGGCGTACGCGGTGAAGGCGGCGAGCTGGTCCGGCCGCTGGGTGCTGATCCCGTACACCCGCGCCCCGGCGGCCCGGAAGTCCGGGTGCCGGTCGGCGTAGGTGCTCGATTCGAGGGTGCAGCCGCGGGCGCCGGGGATTCCCTCCCAGCCGGGCGGATAGTCGTGCGCGTCCGGCGCGTACGCCCCGGGGAAGAGGTAGAGGACGCTCCAGGCGTCCGACGTGGTCAGCGGGACCGGCCGGCCGTCCGGGCCGGGAAGGGCGACCTCGGGTAGCCGCCGCCCGACCAGGTCCCGCACCCGGCGCGCCTCGGCCGACGCGGCGTCGGCGGTCGCGGTCAGATCACCGTCACCCATCAGATGCCTCGTTCCCCAGTCCTGCAGGGCGATCAGCACCGGCAGCAGTCCCTCGCCCTTCGCGGTGAGCAGGTAGTCGTGCCGTGGCGGGTGCGCGGAGTACGGGCGGCGTCGCAACACGCCGTGCTCGACCAGGGCGGTGAGACGTTCGGTCAGCGCCCGCCGGCTGACCCCCAGGTCGCGTTGGAGCGCGTCGAAGCGGGTCGTACCGCCGGCGACGTCGCGCACGATGAGGAACGTCCACCAGTCCCCCAGCACGCCGAGCGCCTGCGCGATGCCGCAGTCCGCGTCGGCGAGATCCTCTCGTCGCACCCGCTTCCCCCTCTCGTCTCTCGCGACTATAGTCCGTTCCAGATTGAAACGCATCGACGTCGGGAACGCGTCGGCACGGCGGACGGGGGCCGGCGACACGCGCGTCGACGAACGGACCGGAGTGTTCCGGCGATGGTGGACCGCCGGCACGACCAGCATGGTCGGGTCGGCGGTCGGCGTGCCCAGCCCGGCCACTGACCGCGCCCACCCTCGGCGATCGGTGACCTCGGCGCCCGACCACAGGCCGTCGGCCACCCGGCGAACCCCGGTCGCGTCGCCGAACACGTACCGGTCGGCGCCGCGCGGTGTGTGGGCCGGCCCGCGCGGTGGTTTTCCTGGTCGGACGGCAGCGGGGGCCATAGCCTGGGATCGGGTCGCCCGCGCGGGCAGGCCCGACCGGGAGGACCAGTGGCAGCGAACGAGGCGAACCGGGCGGCGACACGCCGTCGCTGGCAACTGTGGGCCGGAGTGCTCGCGCTCGTCGGCCTGGTGCTGCTGATCATCGGCCTCACCGTGGCCGACGGCGTCGCGGCCTGGGTCGAGGTGCTGGTCGCGATCCTGCTGCTGGTGACCAGTTACGTCGTGCAGCACCTGGCCCGGCGGGAGACCGTCTACCGGCACGACGAGCAGCGCTGATCACGTCGACGGCCGGGCGTACCCCTGATCGTCGGAGGGTTGTGCCAGGCTGTCCGGCGTGGCACACCGATCCCCGATCCTGCTGATCGACGCACCCAGCCTCTACTTCCGGGCGTACTTCGGCATTCCGGAGTCCGCCGCCCGGGCCGAGGACGGCACCCCCGTCAACGCGGTGCGCGGCTTCCTCGACATGCTCGCCACCCTCATCCGGGGGCGCGGCGCCGACCGGATGATCTGCGCTCTGGACTACGACTGGCGGCCGGCGTGGCGGGTCGACCTGCTGCCGTCGTACAAGGCGCACCGGGTGGCGCCGCAGGGCGGCGAAGTCGTACCGGACACGCTCTCCCCGCAGGTGCCGATGATCCTGGAGGTGCTGGAGGCCGTCGGCATCACCGCCGTCGGCGCGACCGGCTACGAGGCCGACGACGTGCTCGGCACACTGTCGGTGACGCAGCCGGGTCCGGTCGAGGTGGTCTCCGGCGACCGGGACCTGTTCCAACTCGTCGACGACGCCCGGGGCGTCCGGCTGCTCTACATCGGGCGTGGCGTGGCCAAGCTCGATGACTGCGACGACGCCGCCGTGCGGTCGCGCTACGGCGTGCCGGCCGACCGGTACGCCGACTTCGCCGCGCTGCGCGGCGACCCCAGCGACGGCCTGCCCGGGGTGGCGGGTGTCGGCGAGAAGACCGCCGCTCGGCTCATCGAGCGCTACGGCAGTATCGCCGGCATCCTGGCCGCGCTGGACGACTCCGACTCGTCCTTCGCTCCAGGTCTGCGCACCAAGCTGGTCGCCGCCCGCGACTACCTGGGTGTGGCACCGACCGTGGTCCGGGTCGCCCTGGACGTCCCCCTGCCGGAGCTGCCCACCGCGCTGCCCACCGCGCCCGCCGACCCGGACCGGCTGCTCGACCTGGCCTCCAGGTGGAACCTGGCCGGTTCCGCCCGCCGCCTGGTAGACGCCCTCGCCGCCCGCGCCGACGCCTGAGCGGCACGGGCATGGTGCAGGGCACGGAAGGCGACGGCGGTCACGTCCTTCGGTGCCCTACTTCACCTTGCGGGTCGATCGGGCCACGATGTCCTCGTATTCCGGATGCTTGGTCAGCCACTCGGCGAGGAACGGGCAGATGGGCACCACCGTCCGGCGCCGGGCTCGCGCGTCGTCCATCACCGCGCGCGCGAGCGTCGAGCCGATGCCCCTGCCCTCGAACGCCGGATCGACCTCGGTGTGGGTGTAGGCGACGATGCCGCCGGTCAGCTGGTACGTGACGAACCCGGCGACCACGCCCGCCTCGTCGCGCGCCTCGAAGCGCCACCCAAAAACGCTGGCCGCCGCGGGCGAGCAGCCCAAGGACCGCGAGTCCCTGGGCCGATCCCGCACCGGGCGGCAGGGCAGGGTCATTGCGTTGTCGGGATGCTGCTGGTCACGGCGGTGATGAGGTCGTGGGGGCGTCGGGTGGCGCGGGCGATGTTGGCCTCGCCGTTGGTGCGGTGGTAGCCGATCGAGGTGTTACGCAGGGTCGCGAGGACGGCGGGTCCGGTGCCGGTCCGGGCTTGGCGGAAATCTTCACGGAAAGTGACGTCCCGGACGTGATGCACGCGGTTTTCGATATGCCATTCGAGGCGGGCCCAGTGCTGCAGGTCGGCGGGTTGGGCCTGCTCGGCGGGCAGAGACACCGTGTAGTAGGCGGTTTCGCGACTGGTCTTCCCGCTGCGGGTGCGGGTGCGGGTGATCCGGACGGCCTGCTCGGCGTGGGGGAACCCGATGCCGGCCGGAGTAGCCACGGTGATGGCTTTGACGGTGCGGATCTCGCGGCGGCCGTGGCGGGTGTCGCGGTGGCGGTGCCCGATCGGGATCTCCGGCCAGGGCAGGTCTTGAGCTGCTTGAACAGGGTGGGTTGGTTGCCTTTCGTCGGGATCATCAGGTGGGCGCCGCGGGCGGCGATCTCCTCGGCGTGGGCGGTCTGAGTGTGCAGGGCGTCGGCGATGAACAGCAGACCAGTCAGGCTGCCCAACACTGACTCGACCGCGTCGAGCAGCGATGCGAACGCACCGATCTCGTTGCTCTTCGCGCTCACGGTGACCTGGGCCAGGACGATGCCGGTGCTGGTGTCCAGCGCGGACAGCAGATGAACCTGACCGCCGTCAACACCGCGGGCTCCCCGCAGCGTTTTCCCATCCACGGCGATCACCGTCCGATATCGGTGCGGCCGGGGTGTGACCGGCCGGGCGCGGACCTCCAGCCAACCCGCGAGGACAGTAGACAACAACTGATCGTCGAGGCCGGTCACCAACCGCCATACCGTCGTACCCGCCGGCACCCCACGGCCGAAGCCGAACCGGTCGCGGGCCTACTCATCCAGATCGTGCAACCAATCGGTGATCGCGGCGAACGACGACGCCCCCGCGAGGACCGCGCACACCGCAACCGCGAGCAAGCCCGACAGCGGGTAACGCACTCCCCGTGGATCTCGAGGATCCGGGACCGCCGCCACGGCGTGTAGCAGTCCCCTCGTCTCACCCGCAGTAACAGACCATGAGGACGTGCCAGGGGCGCCGACGACCGAAGACAGCACGGGGATCGGGCACGATGACATCGGCGGGTGAGGTCCTCGGGGTGTCGTGAAGCCAAGAGAACTCCACGATCACCAACGCGATCTCACCCGCTCTTCCTGCCTCCACAGAGGCCACTCAACCCGCAGATACCCAGCTCAGGGCACCCACCGATCGACTACGCAATCGCCCTGAGCCTCCGCCCCGGTCCCACCGCAACAACCAACCCGCCCCGGCCCGGCCCGGCCCGGCCCCGAACACCCTTAAAGAGCCTCTGCCAGACAGCCAAGATCACAGCGAGTTAGCCAACAGATCCCTTGTGAACGCCCTGGTCACCGCAGCGACTGACTCGACGATGCAGGGAATTGCTGCGCCCCAGCCGGACGACTAACGACGCTCCCGCTTGGGGGCCGGCCCCCGTATCCGATCGACGAGCTCAAGCCGGCTACGTTCGCCACTCTAGCAGGACCACTCGCCTCTTTGAAGCCCCTGGTGAAGCTACTCGCGTTTGATGTAACCAACTGGACACTGGCATACCGGTAAATTGCGACTTCATCGATTACGGCTGCCTTTCCTCTCGCAAGATTGCGGTATGACTCGAGATCAGATTTGGCCTCCTTAGTCACATCGAGCTTTGTTTCCCTGTCCGCATGGGCCTCCATTCTACTCAGGCGCGAGAGAGCTGACTGCACCTCTTCCAGCGGAATCAAAGAGACGCCCACAGGCGGGCAGAGCTTGTTTATCTGAATACCGGCAAGCGCGGTGTAGTCATCGCGGATTTCGGCGACAGCATCAGAGAGTTCCAGCCGAGTCGGGTTGAACTCCTGGTGCCCAAGAATTTTCCCGATTTTTTCCGCCTCATCACCACCACTCCGCGAAAAAACCGCGTACAACAAACGCTCAAGGCGCCCTTTGCGCTTGTCCTTTGATTCGAAGAATGATTCTTCAGTAAAGGCCCTGTAAAGCATGCCCGCTCGGACATACGGTTCTTGTTCATCGCTGCCTCTGGGCTTTTCAGCTTGATGCATGACCCCCCCAACAAATAGGACTTGCCACTTTCGACTGTCAGTCGTGCAGGTTAGCTATGCGCGCTATGGCATCCGACCAACCCAAGCGTCGTGTTGCTCCCCCTGCCACGCCTACCGCGAGCACTGCACCACCAACGATACAACGAGATAGGGCGCGCTTCGGTTCACGACCTCAACCGCGCCGGCGCTGGTGGGGAGGTCACGCTACGTGGCAACGCCCCGTAACGGGAACCGCAGACCCGCCAGCAGGCCCGTGGAAGAAGACGCGCCGTGACGGACCCGTCGACCGGTTTCGCCGTCGTGGGGCTGTTCACCTCCCAGGCTCGAGTTGCCCGCGCGTTCGGCCCCGGGCGCCTCTACACCCCGCAGATGATCGTCAACGGCACGGCGGAGTTCGTCGGGTCCGACCGGCGACGGGCGGCCGACACGATCGCGTCCGTGCTGACGTCGGCCGCCACCACGCCCCTCGCGCTGCCGGTGCGGAACCGTGACGGGGGCCGTCGGGTGGAGGTGGACTACCAGGCCGAGCGGCGCTGAACGCGGGGCAGGGCCGGGTGGATCTGCGGACGCCGCCGGACCTGGACCCCCGGCAGGCCGCGGTGGTCGGCTACGTGCAGCACGACGGCAACCAGGCCGTCGTGGGTGCCACGGCGATCGGACTGCCCGTCGCGTCCGAGTGAGGCGGCCCCCGCAACAGGCGGGTCGGTGCGGAGGACCGGTGGTGGTCCTCCGCACCGACGCCGTAATTCAGCTGGCCGAGCAGGTGGGGGTCAGGCCGGCTCCGCTGCCGTTGCCCTGGAAGCCGAACTCGGTGACCTGGCCCGCGCCGAGCCGCCCGTTGTAGTCCACATTGGTGAACCGGACGGCGCCGGTGGAGCCACTGGCCGTGGCGCTCCAGGTGTTGGTGACGCTCGCACCACCCGGAAGCGTCATGCTGACGGTCCAGCCGTTCGTGCCGGACGAACCGGCGGTCACCGTCACGGTGGCCACGAATCCACCGGTCCACGAGTTCAGCGACACCGACGCGGAGCATCCACCCGGGCCCGGCGGCGGGGTCGTGGGCGGAGGCGTGGTGCCGCCGGCGTTGAGGGCATTGAGGACGGAGGTGTACGCGGCCTTCTTGTTGCCGCCGCAGTCGAACAGCAGGGCGTTGTCCGATCCTCGCCAGGAGTCGCAGTCGCGCACGCCCCACACCGTGATGCCGGTGCAGCGCGTGACGGCCAGGCAGGCCCGGGTGACCGTGCCGTAGATATTGGCCTGGTTGCCGCCGGTCATCACGTCCAGCTCGGTGATCTGCACGTCCACGCCGAGATCGGCGAAACGCTGCAGGTTCGCCTGGTAGTCACCGGGAATCGTGGTGCCCAGGTGCGACTGGAAGCCGACGCAGTCGATCGGCACGCCACGAGACGTGAAGTCCCGCACCATGTTGTAGACGCCGGTCGACTTCGCGTTGATGCCATCGGTGTTGTAGTCGTTGTAACACAACTTCGCACCCGGATCCGCGGCCCGCGCGGCCCGGAACGCCGCCTCGATCCAGTCATTGCCGGTGCGCTGCAGGTTCGAATCACGCCGACCACCGCCGCCACCGTCGGCGAACGCCTCGTTCACCACATCCCAGGCATAGATCTGCCCCCGGAAATGCGTCGCCACCTGAGTGACATGGTTGATCGCCGCACTGCGCAACGCACTGCCGGACATCCCCTGCGCCCAGCCCGGCTGCTGCTGGTGCCAGAGCAGGGTGTGACCCCGCACGCTCATCCCGTTGGCGCGCGCGTGACTGACCAGACGATCACCACCGGTGTAGCTGAACCGGCCCTGCTGCGGCTCGGTGGCGTCCCACTTCATCTCGTTCTCGGCCACGACACTGTTGAACTCGCGGTTCAGGACGGTCACGTACGTGTTGTCGGACAGCTTGCCGGTCGCGACGGCCGCGCCGAAGTAGCGGCCCTTCTCGGCCGCCGACGCCCCGAGGGTCGTCCCGGCACTGGCGGCGGTGGACAGCGTCATCGCCATCCCGGCGGCGAGCACGCCGGTGACGGCGATGGTCACCGCCGCTCGCAGGGCTCTTGCGTGGTTCATGTGGGTTCCTTCTCTGTGGTGGTGTTCCAGCGGTGAAGGTGCGGCGTCGGAGGCGTCGACGATGTCGACGCCGGTCCGACCACGTTTTCGTCCCAAGCTGGCGAGACCATGACGGGCAAGAGCCCGGTCGCCGTCAACGGCACCCACTGATGGGAGTCCTGACACGACGCCCGGCATGCCCTGGGCGGACGTCGTGCTCCGAGGTACGGCCAGCGGGCTCGCCCGGTGAACCTCGGGTGCGGCCGTCCTCAACCATCGACTGTGAGCGATAACATGCCGTTCGTCAAGTCGTAACGAATGGCGGTGCGTCGGGTGCCGGAGCCGCACGCAGGCGACCCCGGCACCCCGTGCGTCACTGCAACGAGACGTCGTCGACGAGGAGGCTGTCGGTCCCCTCCGCGGTCTCGACGTAGAAGGTGGCACCGGTCAGCGTCCCGCTCCACGACGCGGTCGCGGTGCCGGTGAGCTGGGTCCACCCGTTGGCGTTCACCCCGGTCGCCGGGGTCAGTTGCAGGTAGTTCGTCGTGCCGTTGGCGGTCAGGGAGAGGGTCGCCGTCGCCGACGGCGTTCCGCTCTGCGACCGTACCCAGACGCTCGTGGTGTAGCTCTTGCCGTTGGTGAGCTTCGACGTCACGTCCTGGCCGGGGCCGTTCCACGACGCGGTCCGGCCGGTGATCGACAGCGAGCCGGTGCCGCCGTGCACGACGGCCGTGTTCGACGACAATGTGCCGCTGCCCACCACACCCCAACCCGTCGTCCCGCTCTCCAGGTTGCCGTTGGTCAGCAGGTTGCCACCGCTGCCGCCGGTGCCGCTGAACTGCCACCAGTTCACGTTGAACAGGTTGCCGCTGCCACCCGCGAAGCGGAGGAACACGTCGCGCGTCCCGGTCGCCCCGCTCACCGCGCAGGTGCTGGTGGTCCAGGTCTGCCAGCCACCGGTGACCGGAACGGTGCAGGTACCCACCAGCGGGCCGGTGCTGTTGTCGAGCCGCACCTCGATGCGGCCACCGCTGCCCGCCGAGGCGACCCGGGCGGCGAACGAGGTCGCGCCCGCGCCGAACGCGACGCCCTTGACCTTGATGTAGTCGCCGTTCTCGATCCAGCCGACGTTCATCCCGCCCTCACTGGACGGTTCCGTCTCGATGCCGGAGCCCCAGGCGATCGTCTCGGCCTCCTGCCGCACGTACGGGTTCAGCGTGCCCACCTGCGGCGCACCCGTGGTGGTCATGTTGATCGTCGGGAAGGTGCCGTTGGAGTTGTAGCTGAACTTCTCCACCGCGACCGAACGGGTGTAGCCGCCACCACCGGGCAGGGCGCCGTTGTGGTAGAAGAAGTACGAGCCGCCGTTGACGTCGACGACGCCGGCGTGGTTGGTGAAGCTGCCGCCCTGCCGGGGCATGATGGTGCCCCGGTAGGTCCACGGTCCGGTGGGGCCGGGGGCCGTCGAGTAGGCGATGAACTCGGAGCAGCACTCCGCCGCGAACACGTTGTAGTACGTGCCGTTGCGCTTGTAGACCCAGGGCCCCTCCTCGTAGAGGGTGGGCCTGCTCGCGTTGCCGTTTCGGGTGCCGAATCCGGCGGTGGTGAGAGCGATCCTCGTCGCCGCACCGGAGTAGGAGATCATGTCCGGGTTGAGCTTGACGTACCACAGGTTCGGGTTGCCCCAGTACAGGTACGCCTGACCGTCGTCGTCGATGAACACGGTCGGATCGATCTCGCCGTTGCCCACCAGGGGTCGGCCGATGGCGTCGCGGAACGGTCCGGTGGGGCTGTCGCCCACCGCCACGCCGATCGCCATCGAGTTGGTCGCCCGGTTGGTCACCGGCACGTACCAGTAGAACCTGTCGTTGCGGGCGACGACCTGGCCGGCCCACGCGTTCGCGCTCGCCCAACTGAAGGTGCTGATGTTCAGTGGCGAGCCGTGGTCGGTCCAGTTGACCATGTCGGCGGAGGACCAGACCCGCCACTCCTTCATCGTGAAGTACGTGGAGCCGTCCTCGTCGTGGCCGGTGTAGAGGTACACCCTGCCGTTGTGCACCAACGGGGCCGGATCGGCGGTGTAGATGTGCTGGACGATCGGGTTGTCCGCCCTGGCCGTGCCCGGGACCAGTGCGAGGACGCAGACCAGGCTCATCAGCCAGGCGATGCCGCGCCTGGCGCCGGACCTGCTGCATGCTGTGGTTCGGTGTGCCACCTTCACGGTTACTCCCTGAGAGGGTCGCGGGTCGCCTGCCGCGACGCCGGCTGCCGATCGACCGGATCCCATCCCGGACCGTGATCGGCGTGATTGCTCGTGATCTGTTAGCGCTAACACCTTGCCAAGGGCACCTCCCGAGCCCGATTGTCGCCTGCTTGACCTGGGATTTCAGGGTGTGCAATATCAACGACGTAATCGCGTTGCCGCATTGTCGTATCGACGCTGACATCTAAGATTTACGATGGACCGTACTGAGCGGCACGCCGGCCGTCAACGGAGGAACCGCACTTCTCGCGCTGACCCTCCGTCACGGACGACGGCGGATGGCGTCGACACGCGGCGCGACCGCGCCCCGGATCGGCCGCCGTCCGGGCCTGCGGCCGGTGCGCACCCGGGGGCATCGCCGCGGTGGCACCCCGGGCGGCGTCGGTGCCGACCGACAAGGGGTTGCCAGGGCTCGCACCCACCCGAGCCGCTACCCATCCAGATGTGGCGAACGGTGCCCGGCCTCGCCGACGCCACCTGGACGTCGTTGCGCTCCTACAACGTCCCGACCCGCTACCTGCGACACGCCACCTACCTGCCGCGCATCGACCCGCTCAGCGGCAGTTCGAGCGCCGGTGACCGGCAGGACGCCACCTTCCGGATCACCTCGTAGGTCGCCTCAGCGCAGTCGCCGGGCGGCGAACCGCGCCGGCGGCGCGGCGATCTCGTCCTGGGCAGCGATGAGCTGGATCTCCCGGGTGCCCGCCGCGAGGGTGGCCTCCAGGACGGCGAAGACGGAGGAGACGGTGCGTTCCAGCGCCGTCGCGGGCGAACCCGTCGTGCACAGGTGCGCGAGGTAGAGCGCCGCGGTGACGTCGCCGCCACCGTTCGGGTTGATCGGCAGCAGGGGCGTGGTCACCGACCAGGCGCCGTCGTCCGAGACGGCCACCACCTCCAGTGATCCCGCCGGCACGTCGGCGTGCAACACGCTGGTCACCAGCACGTGCCGTGGCCCGGTCGCGCGTACCGCGTCGACCGCGTCCAGCACCTCGGCCAGGGTGGTGGTCGCGCGGCCGGCGAGGAAGTCCAACTCGAAGTGGTTCGGGGTGATGATGTCCGCGCGCGGGACCACGACGTCGCGCATGTACTCCGGGATGCCCGGGCGGACGAACATGCCCCGGCCGACGTCGCCCAGCACCGGGTCGCAGCAGTACACGGCGTCCGGGTTGGCCGCCTTGACGGTGTCCACCGCGTCGAGGATCACCGCGCCCATCGCCGGGTCGCCCTGGTAGCCCGACAGCACCGCGTCGGCGCTGCCGAGGACCCCCCGGTCCGCGATCCCCGCGATCACCTCGGCCACCTGGGCCGGATCCAGCAGCGGCCCGCGCCACGCGCCGTACCCGGTGTGGTTGGAGAAGTGCACGGTCAGGACCGGCCAGACCTCGTGCCCCAGCCGTTGCAGGGGGAATGCGGCGGCGGAGTTGCCGACGTGGCCGTAGGCGACCGACGACTGGATGGACAGGATCTTCACCGGACCATCATGGCCGGTCCCGTCAGTGCCCCGCGTCCTGCCCGGCGATTCTGTCCGCTGGCCCACACCGCGCCCTCCGCCGCCGAAACTTTCGGTCGCGCTCCACCCGACCGGATCGCAGGTCATCGGACGTATTTCCGAAAATTTCCACGGTTGACGCCGGACATCGATCGGCTTAACGTTTCGGGCACGTTTCCGGCCCCGCTCCGGAACGACCGGCACCGGCCCCGCACATCCGCACCGGACCCGAACTCTCGCGCCCATGATCGAAGATTGTCGATCAACGTCGAAGGGAAGGCAGATGAAGCCAAGGCAGTGGCTCACCGTCGGGGTGGTCGCCGTCGCGACCGTCGCGGCGCTGAACACCGTGCCGGCCACCGCGAGCCGGCCGTACGACCCGACCACGCAGAGCCTGGCGACGCTCGGCCAGCGCCACGGCCTGCACATCGGCACCGCCGTGAACGCCACGGCCCTCAACGACGCCACCGACCCGCAGTACCGCCGGCTGGCCAGCACCGAGTTCTCCTCGGTCACCGCGGAGAACGCGATGAAGTGGGAGAGCCTGGAGCCCACCCGCGGCACCTACAACTGGGCCGAGGCCGACCAGCTCGTCGAGTTCGCCAAACGCAACCGGCAGAGCGTGCGCGGTCACGTGCTCGTCTGGCACAACCAGTTGCCCACCTGGCTGACCAGCGGCGTCGCCGACGGCTCCATCAGCAAGCAGGAGCTCCGCGAGCTGCTCCGCAAGCACATCACCACGGTCGTCAACCGCTACAAGGGCAAGATCTGGCAGTGGGACGTGGTCAACGAGGCGGTCAGCGACCCGTGGGACACCCCGTCCACGCTGCACTACAAGGGTTTCTGGGCGCAGAACCTGGGCCCCGGCTACATCGCCGACGCGTTCCGCTGGGCGCGCGCCGCCGACCCGAAGGCGCTGCTGTTCTACAACGACTACAACATCGAGACGTTCGGCTCCGGCAACCCCGCCGACGACAAGACGCAGTTCGTGTACGACATGGCCAGAGACCTGCTCCGGCAGGGCGTCCCGATCGACGGCGTGGGCTCACAGGGCCACCTCGGCACCCAGTACGGCAACTTCGACACCCTCCAGGTGACCGCCGCGCTGAAGAGGTTCGCCGCGCTGGGCCTCGCCACGGCGTTCACCGAGGTGGACGTCCGCAGCCAGATGACCGAGGCGGTCCAGGCCGGCGACGCGAACGAGATCAACCCCCGTCTGCAGGCGTCGGCCGCCAACTTCAGCGTGCTGATGAAGGCGTGCCTCGCCGTACGGAGCTGCCTGTCGTACACCGTCTGGGGTTTCACCGACAGGTACTCGTGGGTGCCGGACTGGTTCAACGACCCCCCGGAGGGTCTGGCCACCATCTATGACGAGAACTACCAGCCCAAGCGGGCGTACCAGGAGCTGAAGTCCGACCTGATCGTCGCCGGGCCGCCGTACGTCCTGCCCCGCGGCACGCCCAGGCCGCGCCGCTGAGCTGACACGGACCGTGCGGGGTCCACCCTTCCCCGCACGGTCCGCGTCAGCGCGCGGCGGCCGCTCCGTCGTCCGGCAGGAGTGGACGCATGAAGGTTCGTTCGTAGCGCAGCACACAGCCCGACTCGTCGCGGATGCGGTCCGCCGCCACGAAATCCGGGTCGCTGCCGAAACGGACCCGGTACCGCTCGTACGCCGCCAGGCTCTCGAAGCTGAACAGCGCCTCGGCCCGGTCGCTGGCGCCCTCGGCCGGCAGGAAGTAGCCGTGGTGCACACCACTGTGCCGGGCCACGAGCTCCATCCACGCGCGGGCGAAACGCTCGAACGCCTCGATCTGCGCCGGGTCGATGGTGTAGTGCACGACGCACGTGATCATTCATTCACGATAGGGCAGCAGGATGACGTGCAGCTGGCGCGGGCCGTGCACACCCTCCACCCGGATCAGTTCGATGTCGCTGGTGGCCGAGGGACCGCTGATCCAGGTCAGTGGACGGTGCGGCGTCAGCCGGGCGAGCGCTTCCGGCACGGTGGCCACCACCTGGTCGGCCCGGAGCACGCACACGTGCCGGTCCGGCAGCAGACTGAGCACCCGCCGCCCCTGGTCGGGCGAGCCGTCGAGGACGACCGTGCCGGTCTGGGCGACGGCGACGGCGGCGCCGGTGACGACGGCGTCCGCGGCGCCGATCCGCATGTTGTCGAGGCCGTCGTCGGGCAGGGCGGTCACCGTCGGCGGCAGCCAGGCCGGGGGCAGACCCGGGGGTACGACGACGGTGCCACCGGCCGGCAGGATGTCGGCGATCGTGTCGGCGACGGCGGCCTCGACGACCCGGTGCACGTGCGCCCGGTAGTCGGTCAGCCGCTCCACCAGCTGGTCGAGGTCGAGTGTGCCGGTGTGCCGGTAGTCGCGCGGCACCTCGACCGGGGCATGGGCGCCGGAGGCGAGTGCGGCCCGCAGTCGGCCGAGGACGAGATCCCGGGCGCTCATCGGTCGGCCCACCACTCGCGGAACGTCTGCGCCGGCGGCTCCGGCAGGTCCCGGCTGCCGGTCCAGCCGTTCAACGGCGGCGGCAGACCCCGTCCGCGCCGGCCGGCGACCCGGCTCATGCGGGCGGCGCGCTGCGCGGCCTCGTACAGCCGGGGATGATCCATCGTGTACGCGGCGGCGGCCATCGCGATCGACTCGGCGGTGGGCCGGCGACGCGCGTCGACCGCCTCGGCACGCAGGTGCACCAGCACCTCCGGAATATTGATCTTCACAGGGCAGGCGTCGTAGCAGGCACCGCACAGCGTCGACGCGTACGGCAGGGAGGCGTTGTCGTCGATGCCGGTGAGCTGGGGCGACAGCACGGCACCGATCGGCCCCGGATACACCGACCCGTACGCGTGCCCACCGGCACGCTCGTACACCGGGCACACGTTGAGGCAGGCCGAGCAGCGGATGCACCGCAACGCCTGCCGCCCGACCTCGTCGGCGAGCACCGCGCTGCGCCCGTTGTCCAACAGGACCAGGTGGAACGCCTGCGGCCCGTCGCCCGGGGTGACCCCGGTCCACATCGACGTGTACGGGTTCATCCGCTCCCCCGTCGACGCCCTGGGCAGCAGTTGGAGGAACACCTCCAGGTCCCGCCAGGTCGGCACGACCTTCTCCACGCCCATCACCGTGATCAACGTTCGGGGCAGGGTGAGGCACATCCGCCCGTTGCCCTCGGACTCCACCACGGCCAGGGTGCCGGTCTCGGCGACGGCGAAGTTCGCCCCGGACACCGCGACGGGCGTACTCAGGAACGTCTCCCGCAGAAAGCGGCGCGCGGCGGCGGCGAGGGCCGCCGGATCGGCGGTCAGCTCCGGGTCGACGCCAGGCATCTCGCGCAGGAAGATCTCCCGGATCTCGGCCCGGTTGCGGTGGATCGCGGGAACCAGGATGTGGCTCGGCCGGTCGTCGCCGAGCTGCACGATCAGCTCCGCCAGGTCGGTCTCGACGGCGGTGACGCCGGCGGCGTGCAGTGCCTCGTTGAGGCCGATCTCCTGGGTGGCCATCGACTTGACCTTGATGACGCGGTCCGCGCCGGCCGTCCGGACGAGGTCGGTCACGATGGCGTTGGCCTGCACCGCGTCCGCCGCCCAGTGCACCACCCCACCGGCCTCGGTGACCCTCGCCTCGAGCTGTTCGAGCAGCTCCGGCAGCCGGTGCAGGGTGTCGGCCTTGATCGCCGCGCCGGCCGCCCGCAACTGCTCCCAGTCCGACTGTTCCGCGATCACGCCGGCGGACTTGGCGCGGATCGTGGTCGTCGCGTGCCGGAGGTTGCGCCGCAGTTGCGGGTCGGTCAGGCTGCGTCGCGCGGCCGCCGGGAACGACTCGTCGCCGCGCAGGTGCCCCACGCCGGGCGGGGCGGTCGTCGGCATACCGAGGAACGTCCGGCGGGTCACCGTCGCACCGCCGATTCCTGCTCGGTCGAGGCCAGGATCTCGGCGAGGTGCACCGTCCGCACGCCGGTCCGCAGCCGGGACAACCCGCCGCCGATGTGCAGGAGACAGGAGGCGTCGCCGGCGGTGCACACATCGGCGCCGGTGGAGAGCACGTGGCGCATCTTGTCCGCCAGCATCGCCGTGGAGGTCTCCGCGTTCTTCACGGCGAACGTGCCGCCGAACCCGCAGCACTGCTCCGCGGCCGGCAACTCGACCAGGTCGAGGCCGCGCACCGCCGCCAGCAGCGTCCGCGGCCGGTCGGCGACCCGCAGCATCCGCAACGAGTGGCAGGTCGGGTGGTACGTCACCCGGTGCGGGTAGTACGCGCCGACGTCCGTCACCCCGAGCACGTCGACCAGCAGCTCGGACAACTCGTAGGTGCGCGCCGCCACCGACTCGGCCCGACTGGTCAACGCCCGGTCGCCGGCGTGCCGGGCCACCATCGCGTGCTGATGCCGCACCGCCCCCACGCACGAGCCCGACGGCGCGACGATCACGTCGTACGGGTCGAAGACCCGTACGTGCCGGCGCACCAACGGCACCGCGTCGGACCGGTAGCCGGTGTTGGTGTGCATCTGCCCGCAACAGGTCTGCCCCGGCGGAAAGACCACCTCGTGGCCCAGCCGTTCCAGCAGGCGCACCGTCGACGTCGCCGCCTGCGGGAACATGGTGTCGGCCAGGCAGGTCACGAACAGCGCGATCCGCACGGCACACCCCCGACCGTCGTCACGGCCGCACCCGCAGGTGGGTGACTCCACCGTCGACGTCCAACACCGTACCCGTGGTGGAACCCGCCCTCGGCGACGCGAGGTAGACGATCGCGTTCGCGACCTCCTCCGGCGTCACCAGGCGTCCGATCGGCTGGCGGGCCCGCAGCGCCACCCGCTCGGCGGCCGGATCCTCCGCCTGCGCCAGCAGACGCCCGACCCACGGTGTGTCCGCCGTACCGGGGCACACGCAGTTGACCCGGATGCCCTCGCGGACGTGGTCGGTGGCCATGGCGAGGGTCAGCGACAGCACCGCACCCTTGCTGGCCGAGTAGAGCGCCCGCCCCGGCAGGCCGTTGAGCGCGGCGATGGACGAGACGTTGACGACCGACGCGTGCTCGGAGCGGCGCAGCCACGGCAGGGCCTCGCCGACGACTCTCGCCATGCCGACCACGTTGACGTCGAGCACGCGGTGCCACTCGTCGTCGCTGTTGTCGACGACGGTGCCGGTCGCTCCGACCCCGGCGTTGTTGACCACCACGTCGATGCCGCCGAGCGCGTCGGCGGCCGCGGCAACCGCCGTCGCCACCGACGGACGGCTCGCCACGTCGGCGGCGAAGCCGGCGATGTCCTCGGCGAGCCCGCTCGGGTCGAGGTCGAGGACGGCCACCCGGGCACCCCGGGCGCGCAGCTCCTCGGCGGTGGCGCGACCGATGCCGGACGAGCCACCCGTGACGATCGCGCTCAGCCCGGCGAACTCCCCGCTCATGCCGCCACCAGCGTCTGGCGCGCCCGCCCCAGGCCGGTGATCTCCAGCTCCACCACGTCACCGGCGCGCAGGTACGGATGATCCGGCAGCCCGAGTGCCACCCCGGCCGGCGTCCCCGTGTTGATCACGTCGCCGGGATACAGGACCATGAACTGGCTGAGATACCAGACGACGTGCGCGACCGGAAAGATCATGTCCTTGGTCGTGCCGTCCTGGCGGAGCAGCCCGTTGACCCACAACCGCAGCGACAGCGCCTGCGGATCGTCCACCTCGTCCGCCGGCACGAGGCACGGCCCCAGCGGGTTGAACGTCTCGCAGCTCTTGCCCTTGTCCCACTGACCGCCGCGCTCAAGCTGGAAACCACGCTCCGAGACGTCGTGCGACACCGCGTACCCGGCGACGTGCCGCAAAGCGTGCTCCGGGGACCCGGCGTAGCGAACGGTCGTACCGATGACGACCGCGAGTTCGACCTCCCAGTCGGTCTGCGTCGAGCCGCGCGGGACGTGGACGTCGTCGAACGGCCCGACCATCGTCATCGGGTCCTTCATGAAGACCACCGGCTCGGCGGGGAGCGGCGCACCCGTCTCCGCGGCGTGGTCACGGTAGTTCAGTCCAATGCAGACGATCTTGTTGGGGCGCGCGATGGGCGCCCCAACCCGCAGTGTGTCCGCGTCGGGCAGCTCGACCAACTCGCCGCGGTCGAGCGCGGCCCGGGTACGCGCGATCCCGTCCGACGACCAGAACGCCCCGTCCAGATCGGCGGTGAGGGTGCGCAGGTCGAAGGTCGTACCGTCACGCTGGACGACCGGGATCTCCCGACCGGCCGGGCCGAGGCGCAGAAAGTTCAACTCTGTCTCCTCTGTGGTTGCCGGTGCCGAGCCGCTGTCGAGCGGCTCTCACATTCAACACCGACACCACCTGCGGATGGCAGAGCGGGAGACCTGACGCCGGGATCGCCTACCGGGGCGGGTTGTCCCGCCGGGACGGGAACGGAGTGCCGGGCTGGCCGAGGGTGGAGCGGGCACGCAGCCCGACCGGGTCCGGTGCCGCGGTGGGTGCCGCCGGGGCCGGCTCGGGCAACCGCCGTGCGTCCAGGTACGCGGCGGCGGCCCGGTCGTCGTCGGTGGGGGCGGCGAGCAGCGCGTAGAGCAGACCGACCACCCCGAAAATCACCGCGAGGACGATCGGCACCAGCAGCGCGCCCACGCTGGCGCCGGTCACCGCACCACGGGTCTCGTGCTGGTGCACCGAGACCGCGCTCATGCCGGTGAAGTGCATGCCGTTCACGGCGACGCCCATCACCAGCGCGGAGCCGAAGATGGCCACCGCGCGGCGGACGGTCATCGCGAGCCACAGCGCGACGGTGGCCGCCACGACCGCGATGACCACCGAGAGCACGACCCGGGTGGTGTCGTAGCCGAGGTCGCCGTTGAGGCGCATCGCCGCCATGCCGGTGTAGTGCATGGCGGCGACGCCGGCGCCGGTGAAGATGCCGCCGGCGATCAGCCGTGCCGGGTTCAGGCGGCCGGTGCCGACGATGGCCAGGCCGATGCCGACCGCGACCACGGCGATGGCGGTGCTGGCGGCGGTGAGCGGCACGTCGTAGCGGATCCGGGTGCCGTCGACGGCGAAGCCGAGCATGGCCATGAAGTGCATGGCCCAGATGGCGGTGCCGCCGAGCGCCCAGGCGGCCAGCAGGCCCCACCAGGCGCGCTGCCCGGCGGTGCGGGCCGTACGGATGCGCCCGGCGCAGACCAGCCCCAGGATCGACCCGAGCACGGACAGCGCGTAGCTCAGCGCGGGCGTGATCCACCCGTACTCAAAGTGATTGATCTCCGCCACGGCGGTCTTCTCCCCATTCGTTACCGGCGCGTAAACACGGCGCTCGGGCCATGATCAGGGGTGCTCCGAGCAGCCGCAACAGCGCCCCCCGGGCTATCCGGGGGGTGCCGTCGCGGTGACCGTCCGATGCGTCGATTCGATAGCGGCGTTGACCGAAAGTGATGATCAGGCGGAGGTGTGGTACGCCAGTACACCCCGGTTGATGGCCGCTATCGCCTGCCGGGCGGTGGAGCGCAGCTCCGGCGACGCGCCCCCGGAGTCGGAAAGCTGACCGAGCAGGTCGACCACCTGCCGCGCCCAGCGGACGAAGTCACCGGCCGGCATCTCGCCGTCGATCTCGTGCCCGCTGCCGAGCACCTTGGCCAGCGCCTCACCCCGCGCCCACCGGAAGACCGGCCAGGCGAAACCGAGATCCGGTTCGCGGGTCGCGGTCAGGCCCCGGGCCGCCTCGTCGGCCTCGATCTCGCCCCACAGCTTCAGCGTCTCGTCGACCGCGTCGGCCACCGGGCCACGCGGCAACGACGCGCGCTCGTCGACGTCGCGGCGCGCCTCGAAGACCACCACGGACACCGCGGCGGCCAGTTCAGCCGGGGAGAGGCCGTCCCACACGCCCCGGCGCAGGCACTCGGCGACCAGCAGGTCCGCCTCCGTCCAGATCCGCCCCAGCATCCGGCCGGCGTCGGTCACCGCACCGTCGCCGGCGAGGTAGCCACGGTCGGTCAGCAACGCGACGATCCGGTCGAACGTGCGAGCGAGCGACCCGGTACGCCCGGAGACCCGCTCGCGCAGCTCCTCGGTGTCGCGCTCCAGCCGTCGGCGTCGCTCCGCCCACCGGGCGTGCTCCTCCCGCTCCGGGCAGGCGTGACAGGGGTGGCGGCGCAGCTCACCGCGCAGTTGGGTGAGCCGGTGGTCCTCGCCGGCCACCTGCCGGGAACGGCCGCCCCGGCGGCCACCGTGCCGGTCCAGGCCGGTGCCGCTGACCTCGGCGGCCAGATCCCGGCGGGCACCCGGCGACCGGTGGTTGAAGTGCTTGGGCACCCGGATGCGGGCCAGCACCTCGGCCGGGGTGGTGAAGTCGCCGGGGCTGACCCGACCCGCCCAGCGGTCCTGGGTGAGCACCAGCGGCCGGGGTTCACCGAACCCGCCGGTGGCCGGGTCCAGCACGACGGCCAGGCCGGCGCGGCGGCCGGACGGCACCCGGATCACGTCGCCGACGCGTAGCCGCTCCAACGACGCCACGGCGGCGGCCTTGCGCTGCGTCTGCCCCTGCCGGGCGATGGCCTTCTCCCGGTCGGCGATCGCCACCCGCAGCGCGAAGTACTCGTCGAAGTCGCCGTGGTGGCAGGCGGCCTCCGCGCCGTACGCCTCGATGGTCTCGGTGTTGCGCTGCACCTGCCGCGCCAGGCCGACCACCGACCGGTCCGCCTGGAACTGGGCGAACGACGACTCCAGCAACGCCCGGGCGGGTTCCGCGCCGACCGTGCCGACGAGGTTCACCGCCATGTTGTACGAGGGCCGGAAGCTGGAGCGCAGCGGGTAGGTGCGGGTGGAGGCGAGCCCGGCCACGTGCCGCGGGTCGGTCTCCGGGGACCACACCACGACGGCGTGCCCCTCGACGTCGATGCCCCGCCGGCCGGCCCGACCGGTGAGCTGCGTGTACTCCCCCGGGGTCAGGTCGACGTGCGCCTCGCCGTTGTATTTCACGAGGCGTTCCAGCACCACGCAGCGCGCCGGCATGTTGATGCCCAACGCGAGGGTCTCGGTGGCGAAGACCGCCTTGACCAGACCGCGGACGAACAGCTCCTCGACGACCTCCTTGAACACCGGCAGCATGCCGGCGTGGTGGGCGGCCAGACCGCGCTCGAGGCCGTCGAGCCACTCCCAGTAGCCCAGCACCGACAGGTCCTCGCCGGGGATGGCGGTGACCCGGGACTCGACGACCCGGCGGATCTCGGCGCGTTCGTCGGGCGAGGTGAGCCGCAGGCCGGCGGCCAGGCACTGCTGCACCGCGGCGGCGCAGCCGGCCCGGCTGAAGATGAACAGGATCGCCGGCAGCAGACCCTCCCGGTCCAGCCGGTCGACGATGTCGGGGCGCATCGGGCCGCGCCACCGGGGGCCGCGCCGACCGGAGCCCGGCCCGGCGCTGCGGCCCTCCCCCAGCTCCAGGCGGCGCATCTGGTCGCGGGTGTAGCGCAGCAGCTCCGGGTGCACGTCGTGCTTGCGGGCCGCGTCGGCGTCGTGGAACAGGTCGAACATCCGCTTGCCGACCAGCATGTGCTGCCACAGCGGCACCGGCCGGTGCTCGCTGACCACCACGGCGGTCTCGCCGCGCACGGTGACCAGCCAGTCGGCGAACTCCTCCGCGTTGGAGACGGTCGCCGACAGCGAGACCAAAGTGACCGAGGCGGGCAGGTGGATGATCACCTCTTCCCACACGCCGCCGCGGAACCGGTCGGCCAGGTAGTGCACCTCGTCCATCACCACGTACGCCAGCCCCTGCAGGGTGCTGGAGCCCGCGTAGAGCATGTTGCGCAGCACCTCGGTGGTCATCACCACCACCGGCGCGTCGCCGTTGATCGCGTTGTCACCGGTGAGCAGGCCGACCTGCTCGGCGCCGTACCGGGCGACCAGGTCGTGGTACTTCTGGTTGGACAGCGCCTTGATCGGCGTGGTGTAGAAGCACTTGCGCCGGGTCGGCGGCGTCGCCGCGTCGTCGGCCGCCGCCGGGTCGCCGGGCCGCCCGCGCAGAGCCAGGTGTACGGCGAACTCGCCCACCACGGTCTTGCCGGCTCCGGTCGGGGCGCACACCAGAACGCCGCTGCCCCGCTCCAGCGACTGGCACGCCTCCCGCTGGAAGTCATCGAGGTCAAACCCCAGGTCAAGGGCGAACTCGTCCAGCGCCGGGAGCTGTGCGGCCTGCGCGGCTCGGCGGCGCGCCGCTGAGTACCGCTCGGCGGGGCTCGACATGGCACCAAGATTAGTGCGTGCCAGGACAGGACACCCCACAAGGCCGTCCGGAGGGGTCGTCGGCGGGGGTCGGTAGGGTGCACGGCGTGCCGGACCATGCCGAACCGCCCCAGACCCCTGCGCCGGGCAGCGCCGAGGCCGCGGCCGCCCCGCGGGCGTCCCGACGGCCCGTCAAGGCGGTGCTCTTCGACTTCCACGGCACCCTCGCCCAGGTCGAGGAGCCCCGGCAGTGGGTGCTGGAGGCCGCGGCGGCCTGTGGGGTCACCCTGGACCGGGTCCGGGCCACCTCGCTGGCCGACCGGCTGCTGACCGCCGGGCGCGCCGGAGGGCCACTGCCGGCGCGGGTGCCGCCCCGGCTGGCCGAGCTGTGGGCCGACCGGGATCTCTACCCGCACGCCCACCGGGGCGCGTACACCGGTCTCGCGGAGACCGTCGACGCGGGCATCGAGGGCTTCGCCGACGCTCTCTACGAGCGGCTGCTGATCGCCGAGGGTTGGCTGCCGTACCCGGACACCGCCCCCACGTTGGCCGCGCTGCGTGACGCCGGGGTGCGGGTGGCGGTGGTCAGCAACATCGGCTTCGACCTGCGGCCACACTTCGACGCCTGGGGCCTGACCGACCTGGTCGACGCGTTCGTGCTGTCGTACGAGGTGGGGCGCTGCAAACCCGACCCGGCGATCTTCTGGCGTGCCTGCGGGATGCTGGGCGTCGACCCCGAGCAGACGCTGATGGTCGGCGACACCCCGGCGGACGCGGGCGCGGTCGCCGCCGGCTGCGCGGTGCTGGTGCTCCCGGCCGCCGACCCGGGTCGGGAGAACGGGCTCGGCGCCGTCCTGGACCTGGCCCTGCCCGCCTGACCCGCGGCTGCGGTGCCGTCGGACGGGCATGCGGCTCACCGGTAGCTCGCCGTCGCCGTACCGGCCGCCCTCCGCCGTCAGGATGGTGGACACCGCCGGAAGGTGGGCGACGGCGACCGCCTAGCGTCGTGCCCGTGACCGACACCCTGCTGCCCACACCGCGACCGGCCGACGCGCCTCTGCAGCGCCGTGGTGGCGTCGCCGCCGTGGGGCTGGTGCTCGGCGGGGCGCTGTCGGTGCAGTTCGGCTCCGCCGTGGCCGCGCTGATCTTCCCGCGTACCGGGGTGGCCGGCGCGGTGACCCTGCGGCTGACGATCTCGGCGATGCTGCTGCTCGTCGTGTGCCGGCCCCGACTACGCGGGCACGACCGGTCGGCCTGGCTGGCGGCGGGCGGCTTCGGGTTGGCGCTGGCCGGCATGAACTCGCTGTTCTACCAGGCCATCGAACGCATCCCGCTCGGTCCGGCGGTCACCCTGGAGGTGCTGGGGCCGCTGGCGCTGTCGGTGTGCACGGCCCGCCGGCTGGTCAGCTGGTGCTGGGCGGGTCTCGCCCTGGCCGGGGTGGCGCTGCTCGGGCAGGGCGGCTTCGACCGGCTCAACCCGGCCGGGGTGGCGTTCGCGTTCGGCGCGGGCGCGATGTGGGCCGCGTACATCGTGCTGAGCGCCCGGGTCGGCGGCCGGTTCCCGGGCGCGGACGGGCTGGCCCTGGCGCTGACCGTCGCCGCGCTGGTGACCCTGCCGCTGGGCATCGTCGACGGCGGCGCGGTACTGCTCGACCCGCCGGTCCTGGCACTCGGTACGGCCCTCGCGGTGCTCGCCTCCGGCCTGCCGTACACGCTGGAGCTGCTGGCGCTGCGCCGGATGCCCACCGCCACCTTCGCGGTGCTGATGAGCCTCGGCCCGGCCATCGCCACGCTCGCCGGGTGGCTGGTGCTGCGTCAGGCGTTGACCCTGCTGGAGTGCGCCGCCATCGTGCTGGTCATCGTGGCGAGCATCGGCGCGGTGCGGGTCAGCGCAGCAGCTTCAGGGCGCCCGGCACGGCGCTGATCGTCACCGGCAGCTTCAGGGAGCGTTCCCCGTCGGCGTACGTGGTGATGCCCTCGCCGGCCAGCTCCACGGTGCGGGCCCGGTAGCTGGTCACCAACGGGTGGCTGACGTGGGTGCCCTGGTAGATGCGCGGCTTCACCCGGATCAGGGTCCGCCGGTTGACCCGGCCCGCCACCACCACGTCCAGCAGCCCGTCGGTCGGGTCGGCGTCGGGGCAGATGCGCATCCCACCGCCGTAGGTGGGGCAGTTGCCCACCGCCACCAGCACCGCGTCCAGCTCGTGCGGCACCCCGTCGAGGCGCAGCGTGTAGCGGCGGGGCCGCAGCCGGGCCAGCTCGACCACGATCGCCAGGTCGTACCGGCGGGGGCCGCGCGGCCAGCGCATCCGGTTGGCCCGCTCGTTGACGATCGCGTCGAACCCGGCCGCGAGGACCGCCCCGTACCAGCGTTCGACGCCGTCGGCGCCGGTCATCCGGGCCAGGTCCACCACGTGGGTCCGGCCGGCACGCAGCGCGTCGGCGATGACCGCCACCGCGGCGAGCGGATCGGCGGGAAAGCTGGTGTCCAGCGCGAAGTCGTTGCCGGTGCCCGCCGGCACCGGCCCGAACGGCACGCCGGTGCCCGCGACCGCCTGCAACGCGCGATGCACGGTCCCGTCCCCGCCGATCGCGACGAGCGCACCGGCGCCCTCGGCGACCGCGGCACGGCACGCCGCCTCCGCCTCGGCGGGACTGGACGCCGACAGCAGCCGGACCGGCCGGCCGGCGGCGGCCAACCCGTCCAGCAGCCGGGGCAGCACGGCGCGGTGGCGTCCCCGCCCCGCGGTCGGGTTGGTGAGCACGGCGACCGGGCCGGGCAGGTGATCGTCTGCGGTCACGGGCAGCACCGTACCGGTCGGACACCCACCGTTCACCGGGGGCAGGCACCGTCACGGCCGGTCCCGGCGCCGGCGCGGCGGGTGACGCGCCGACGCCGCCCCCGGACAACGGGGACGGCGTCGGCGAACCGGGCGGCGCGCAGCCGTCAGGTCATGTCGTCGTAACGACGCTCGATCGGCGCTGGCTTCGCGATCGGCTCGGGCGCACCGATCGGCGCGGACGCGTCGACCCGCTGCCCGGCCACGACCGGATCCGCGTCGTACTCCAACGGCGACACCTCGTCGTCGTCGATGCCGGCGTAGATCTCCTTGCCACGCCCGCGCCGCCGGTCGTTGATGAAGGCGATGCCCACCGCACCGAAGTAGAGCGCGGACAGGCAGATCGCCAGGGCGGTCATCCCGAACGGGTCCGGGGTGGGGGTGACCACGGCGGAGAACGCGAAGAACACGAAGATCGCCACACGCCACCAGCTGAGCAGCCGCTTCGCGCTGGCGATGCCCACGAAGTTGAGCATCAGCACGATCAACGGGAACTCGAAGGCCACACCGAACAGCAGGATCAGGTTGGTGACGAAGGAGATGTACTTGGTGATCTCCAGTGTCGTGCTGATCTCGCTGTCCGAGATGCTGAGCAGGAACTCCAGGCCCTTGGCCGTGACGAAGTACGCCAGCACCGCACCGGCCGCGAACAGCGGCGCGGCCAGGGCGGTGAAGAAGTACGCGTAGCGCCGCTCGTGCCGGTGCAACCCGGGCGCGATGAACGCCCAGAGCTGGTAGAGCCACACCGGCGCGGCCACG
The DNA here is from genome assembly GCF_040654415.1 of Micromonospora sp. NPDC050695. Taxonomy (NCBI): domain Bacteria; kingdom Bacillati; phylum Actinomycetota; class Actinomycetes; order Micromonosporales; family Micromonosporaceae; genus Micromonospora; species Micromonospora sp. NPDC050695. Next base: position 56,267 of record NZ_JBFAHZ010000018.1, on the reverse strand, counting down.
ATCAGGCCGACCCAGAGCGCGACCTTCAGGTTGAGCAGGAACAGGTCGGCCGGGCCGAGCTGCACGAACTCACACTTGCCGTTGACGATCCGGGCCTGCGGCAGGTCACAGTAGGGCTGCTGCAGCAGGTGCAGCACCGGCTTGGCCAGCCACACGCCCAGGCCGAAGCCGATCAGGATCGCCACGGACGCGCGGAAGAGACGGTTGCGCAGCTCGCGGACATGCTCGATGAGCGTCATCGAACCGTCGGCGGCCCGCTCGAAACTGCTCGGGCCGCGTTTACGCAGTGCGAAGGCCACGGGACTCGGGCCCTTCGGTCAGTTGTCGCGGACGCGGTGCACCGGGTCGACGACCGGCTGCTGCGGCGGGGCCTGGTACGGAGCCTGCTGCGGCTGACCGGCGTACGGCGCCTGCTGCCCGGCGTGCGGCGGCAGCGGCTGGTAGCCGGCCTGCGCGTCGGCCTTCTCGGCGAGGTCGCGGTCGTCGTCCTGCAGGCTCTTGGTCTCGGCCTTGATGATCCGCAGCGAACGGCCCAGCGAGCGGGCCGCGTCAGGAAGCCGCTTCGCACCGAAGAGCAGGATCAGCACAACCACGAGAACTGCGATGTGCCACGGCTTGAGGGCACCCACCATGAGAAGCTCCAGTCGCTCTGTGTCCGGGGGTGGTACGCAGCCCATCGTACGTGCGGATCGGTCGGTTGCCACCCGCCGGGTGGTGGTGGTCCGCCCCGGCCGGTGAAGTCTCGACCAACGCGTGATGATCCGTCAACCGCCGCGGGTGGGGTGCGGCGACGCCGGTCGGTCAGCCGCGCTTGGCCTTGATCACCGCGAGCCGCCGCTGCGCGGTGTCGAGCTGCCGCTGGACCCCCTCGGCGCGTTCCTGCAACGCCTCGGCGGACTCCCGCAGCGTGTCGGCCTCGGCGGCCCGCCGCTGCAACGCCACGGCCGCCCGGCGCAGACGGGGCAGCCGGGTCAGCACCGGACGCACGGCCAGCGCCAGCGCCACGAGCGGGAGCAGCACCACCGCGAGCACGATCCAGATCAGCACGGCGGCCAGCCTACTGGGTGCGGCCCGCCACCGCCGGGTCGCCCGACGGCGCGCCACCGAGCACCGCCGGGTCGACGGCCGCGGGCACCGCGTACGCGTCCAGCGCGGCGGCCGCCGTCGCCCGGACCTGCTCGGCCAACTCGGGCGGGGACACCACGGTGACCTCCGGGCCGAGCCCGAGCACGAACCGACGCGCCCACCCCAGGTCGGTCACCCGCAGCGAGACGAGCCACTGGTCGCCGTCGCCGGCCTCCACCCGCTCGCACGGGTAGTACTCGGTGATCCACCGCTCACCCCGTCCGACCCGCAGGGTGATCAGCGGCAGGTCGGGCGAGGGACGGAAGACGCCCTCGGTGAGATCGTGCGGCACGGCCTGCGGCGGCACCGTCGCCAACTCGTCCAACTCGGTGATCGCGTCGATCCGGTCGGCCCGGAACAGCCGGACCGCCTCCGCGCGTCGACACCACGCCTCCACGTACGCCCGGCCACCGACCATCAGCACCCGCAGCGGGTCGATGACCCGTTCGGTGGTCTCGTCCCGGGCCGCCGTGTAGTAGGTGATCCGCAGCGCCTTCCCGCCCTCCACGGCCGCGCGCAGCGCCTCCACCCGCCGGTTGTCCCCGGGCAGCCGGACCGCCACCGGCGCGCCCACCAGGTCGCCCGCGTCCTCGATCTTGGCGAGGGCCCGCTCGACGGCCTCCCGGTTGGCCACCCCGGGCGTCTCGGCGAGCATCCGCAGCGCCACCACGAGCGCGAGGGCCTCGTCGGGGGTGAGCCGCAGCGGCCGGTCGATACCGGCGTCGTAGGTGATGGTCACCCGGTCACCGTCGAAGGCCATGTCGATCAGGTCACCGGGGCCGTACCCGGGCAGGCCGCACACCCAGAGCAACTCCAGGTCCTCCCGGAGCTGCCGCTCGGTGACACCCAGGTCACCGGCCGCCTCGGCGATCTCGATGCCCGGCCGGGCCAGCAGGTACGGCACCAGGTTGAGCAGTCGGGCCAACCGGTCGGCGGACGCGCGGGAGCCACCCCGGGCGGCGGGACGGGTCACCGGGCACCTCCGGTCACGGTCAGCTCGTCGTGGCGCACGGCGATCTCCTTGAGCCGCTGGATGACCGCCTCGCGGACCTCCGGCGGGTCGAGCACCCGCACGTCCGGGCCGTACCCGACGAGGTGCCCGGCCAGCCCGTCCGGGTCGGCGTACGGCAGGACCAGCCGGTCGCCGTCGGGCCCGGCGGTCACCTCGACCGCCCAGCGGCGCAGCCCGGCGGCCCGGCCCGGCACGGCCAACACGGTGGCGCGGCCGGTCCGTTCCACCGGCCCCGACCAGCGGGCCACGTGGTTGATCAGGTCCTCACCGGCCGGCGGCTGGTAGGCGCCGGGCGCGCCGGTCACCCGGACGGCACCGACCACCCGGGACAGTCGGAAGCAGCGGGTCGCCGCGCGGTCCAGGTCGTGGCCGACCACGTACCACCGGCCGCGCCAGCAGACCACGCCCCACGGTTGGAGCCGGCGGCGGCTGGGCGCGTCGCGGTCGGGCACCCGGTAGTCGAAGCCGACCTCGCGGCGGTCCCGGGCAGCGGCGGTCAGCGGCGCGAACGCCGGGTCGACGGTGACCATCGGCTCCAGGCCGAGGGTGGCCTGCGGGTCCACGTCCACGCCGGCGGCGCGCAGCTTGGCCAGCCCGGACGACGCGGCGGCGGCCAGCCCGGCGTGCTGCCACAGGCGGGCGGCGATGCCCACCGCAGCGGCCTCGTCCGGTTCCAGGGGGATGTCCGGCAGCGCGTACTCACGGTGGGCGATCCGATAGCCCGGTTCGGCGTCGAAGGCGCTGGCCGTCCCGGTCTCCAACGGCACGCCCAGCTCACGCAGCTCGGCCTTGTCCCGTTCGAACTTGCGCTGGAACGCCTCGTGGTCCCGCGCGTCGTCGGGATCGTGCTCGTAGCCGGGCACGGTCGCGGCGATCTGCGCGGCGGTCAGGAACCGTCGCGTGGACAGCAGGCAGATCACCAGGTTGACCAGGCGTTCGGTGCGGGTCCGCGACACGGGTAGACGCTAGCAGCCGACGCGCCCGAGCCGTGCACCCGCGCGGGCGTGCCGCACATCTGTTCGGATCGGTGGTGTCGCGGGCCACTACCGCGGCGCGCCGCCACCACCGGTCATAGGGTGGCTCTCATGTCGCAAGCGGAGGCCAGGCCGGAGAGCGAGAGCGTCGGCACCGTGGTCGTCGCGGGCGCCGCGAACCTCGCCATCGCGGTGGCGAAGCTGATCGCCGGACTGATCTCCGGGTCGGCCGCGATGCTCTCCGAGGCGGCGCACTCGGTCGCCGACACCACCACCGAGGTGCTGCTCTTCCAGGCGCTGCGCCGCGGCGCCCGGCCGGCCGACCAGCGGCACCCCTTCGGGTACGGCAAGGAGAGCTACGTCTGGGCGTTCTTCGCCGCCATGTTCACCTTCGTGGCCGGCGCCGGGTTCGCCGTCACCCACGGCGTCACGACGATCCTGGTGCACGAGCACAGCGGCGACTACCTGATCTCGTACATCGTGCTCGGGGTGTCGTTCGTCATCGAGTCGATCTCGCTGGCCCGGGCGGTGCGCCAGGTACGTCGCGAGTCCCGCCGCTGGGAGACGACCCCGTGGCGGTTCCTGCGGCTGACCGCCGACACCACCGTCAAGGCGGTCTTCCTGGAGGACAGCGCGGCCCTGATCGGTCTGCTGCTGGCCGGCCTCGGCGTCGGCCTGTCGCACGCCACCGGCGACGAGGTGTGGGACGGCGTCGCGTCGATCCTGATCGGTCTGCTGCTGCTGACCGTCGCCGGGATCCTGGCCGCCAACAACCTGTCGCTGCTGGTCGGCCGGGCGGTCCCGGCGCGGCTGCGTCGGGAGATCGAGCGGGAGCTGGCCGAGCTGCCCGAGGTGGAACGCATCGACACCCTGCTCACCATGCAGCTCGGCCCGGACGACATCCTGGTCGCCGCGAAGGTCGACTTCCGCGACGAGGCCACCGGCGCGCAGATCGAGGCCACCGCCGACGAGGCCGAGCGGCGACTCACCGAGCGGTACCCGGAGATCCGCTTCGTCTTCCTCGACCCCACCCGTTCGCTGCCCGGCGCCACCGGCACCGCCCGGCACACCCAGGCCCGGCCGAGCCCGGACGCCGGCGGCGGCCCCGAGCAGACCTGAACCACGCCACGGCCCGCACCCGGGCGCGGGCCGCCGGGCACGCGCGGCTAGCGTGCCCGTCATGGTGCGATGGCGTACGGGGACGGTGGCGACGCTGCGACGGCAGTGGACCGGGGCGGTGGAACTGGACGTCGACCTGCCCGACGGCACGCGGATGCGGGCGCTGGCGTACCCGGAACTGGTCGGCACCCCCGAGCCCGGCGACCGGGTGCTGCTCAACGCGGGAGCCCTGCTGATGGGGCTGGGCACCGGCGGTTACGCCCTGGTGGTGGCCCTGCCGGACCGGTTGCCGCCGGACCCGCCGGACGCCGGTGACACCCGCGACGCCGGGCACCTCGTGAAGGCCCGGTACACGCCGCTGCAACCGATCCTGCTCGGCGTCGACGAGGAGGCCTCGCCGCACCGCGACGTGCTCGCCGACGCCGACGACCTGGCCGGCCTGCCGGTGGTCACCGCCGACCTGCACTCGGCCCTGCCGGCGATCCTGGCCGGCATCCGGGCCGACGCTCCGCACGCCCGGGTGGCGTACCTGCTCACCGACGGCGGGGCACTGCCGGCCTGGTTCTCCCGCACCCTCGCCGGGCTCCGCGGCGACCTGGCCGGCACGATCACCGTCGGGCAGGCGTTCGGCGGCGACCTGGAGGCCACCACCCTGCACGGCGGCCTGCTCGCCGCCCGACACGTGCTGCACGCGGACGTGGCCGTGGTCGCCCAGGGGCCCGGCAACCTGGGCACCGGCACCCGGTGGGGCTTCTCCGGGGTGGCCGTCGGCGAGGCCGTCAACGCGGTCGCCACGCTGGGCGGCCGGCCGGTCGGATCGCTGCGGATCTCCGCCGCCGACCCCCGCCCCCGCCACCGGGGCGTGTCCCACCACAGCCTCACCGCGTACGGCCGGGTCGCGCTCGCCCCGGCGGACCTGGTGCTGCCCGACGACCTGGAGCCGGACCTCGCCGCCGAGGTGGACGCCGCGCTGGCCCCCCTGGCCGCCCGGCACCGCGTCGTCCGGGTGCCCACCGGCGGCCTCGACGCCGCGCTGCGGGCCAGCACCGTGCCGCTGTCCACGATGGGCCGTGGCCTCGACGCCGACCACGCCTACTTCCTGGCCGCCGCCGCGGCCGGTCGGCACGCCGTCACCCTGCTGCCCTGACCGGTGTCCGTCGCCACCGCGCGGCGCTGCCGACCGTGGCGGGCACGGTGACAGCGCCAACAGATCCCAACCGGACCCTCACGGGTTTCTGACAAGTCGACGTTAGCGTCGTGCCCATGAGACGACACGTCATCTGGGCAGGCACCGCAACGACCGGTCGCGCGGCCGGCACCGGCGAAGACTGGCACACTTCGACCGCCGACACGAGCGGCGAGGACTGGCTGGCCGGGGCCGCCCACAGCCCGGGTGGCGGCGGAACCCACCGCCGCACGCCCACGGTCCGGGGCCGCCTCGACTCCTGACGTCCGCCAGCGCTCGGCGCGACACGGACGGCGCGTACGCCGGTGCGGGCTGGATGGTCCCGCGCAGCAGCCCGCACCGCGTACCGGCACCCGCCGCGGGGTCAGGCCAGGAAGATCAGGGCGAGCCAGCCGCCGACGATCAGCACCAGCGCCAGGGCCAGCACCCAGGTCGGCACGGTGTACTCGCCGCGGCGGTTACGGTCGATCTCGGCGCGGATCTTCTCCCGCCGGCGTTCGACCCAGTTCTGCCGCTCGGTGCCGCGCTCGGGGCGGTCGGAAGATCCAGAAGTCGTCATGGCGCGCCCAGCCTACCGGGCCGGCCGGCCCCGGCGACGGATACCACCGCCGGGGCCGGCACACCCGTCACATGCTGGCGATCAACCGCTCCACCCGCTCGTCGTACGCCCGGAACGGGTCCTTGCAGAGCACGGTGCGCTGCGCCTGGTCGTTGAGCTTCAGGTGCACCCAGTCGACGGTGAAGTCCCGCCGCTTCTCCTGGGCGTGCCGGATGAACTCGCCGCGCAGCCGCGCCCGGGTGGTCTGCGGCGGGGTCTCCTTGGCCTCGAAGATCTCCGGGTCGGTGGCCACCCGGTCGACCTCGCCGCGCCGCTCCAGCAGACCGTAGAGGCCGCGACCGCGACGCACGTCGTGGTAGGCCAGGTCCATCTGCGCGACCCGGGGGTGCGACAGCGGCAGGTCGTGCCTGCGCTGGTAGCGCTCGATCAGCCGCAGCTTGCTGACCCAGTCGATCTCCCGGGAGACCGGCTCCAGGTCACCGCTCTCCACGGCGTTGAGCACCCGGCCCCACAGCTCGACGACCCGCTTGGCGGCCTGGTCGCCGCCCCGGCGCTCCACGAACTCGGTGGCCTTGGACAGATACTCCTGCTGGATGTCCAGGGCGCTGACCTCCTTACCGGAGGCCAACCGGACCTTGCGACGCCCGGTGATGTCGTGCGACACCTCCCGGATCGCCCGGATCGGGTTCTCCAGGGACAGGTCGCGCATCACCACCCCGGCCTCGATCATCCGCAACACGATGTCGGCGGTGCCGACCTTCAGCAGCGTGGTGACCTCGTTCATGTTGGAGTCCCCGACGATCACGTGCAGCCGCCGGTAACGCTCGGCGTCGGCGTGCGGCTCGTCGCGGGTGTTGATGATCGGACGGCTGCGGGTGGTCGCCGAGGAGACGCCCTCCCAGATGTGCTCGGCCCGCTGTGACAGGCAGTAGACCGCGCCGCGCGGGGTCTGCAGAACCTTGCCGGCCCCGCAGATCAACTGCCGGGTGACCAGGAACGGGATGAGCACGTCGGCGAGCCGCCCGAACTCGCCGTGCCGGGAGACCAGGTAGTTCTCGTGACAGCCGTACGAGTTGCCGGCCGAGTCGGTGTTGTTCTTGAACAGGTAGATCTCACCCGCGATGCCCTCGTCGTGCAGCCGCTTCTCCGCGTCGACGAGCAGACCCTCCAGGATCCGTTCGCCGGCCCGGTCGTGGGCGACCAGGTCGGTCACCGAGTCGCACTCCGGTGTCGCGTACTCCGGGTGCGACCCGACGTCCAGGTAGAGCCGGGCCCCATTGCGCAGGAACACGTTGCTCGACCGACCCCAGGAGACCACGCGACGGAACAGATACCGCGCGACCTCGTCCGGGGACAGCCGCCGCTGCCCGCGATAGGTGCAGGTGACGCCGTACTCGGTCTCGAGGCCGAAGATTCGCCGCTCCATGGTGTGACATTAGCCGCCCGGAGGCCCGGTTCGTCACTGTCACACCGCAGGTCGTGCCTCGGGGGCGGTCACATACCGGCTGAGTGCGACATTCCGTCCGCCCCGAGGCTCGAAACGAACCGCCGGCACGCGTCGTACTCCGGCAGCAGGCCCCGCTCGCGGGCCTGGGCGAGGGTCGGCGCCGCGTCGTCGCGCGCCGACAGCAGCGGGACGTCGGCGGGCCACTCGATGCCCAACTCCTCGTCCAGCGGGTGCACCGCGTGCTCACCCGTCGGGTTGTACGTGGCCGAGCAGAGGTAGCTCAACGTCGCGTCGTCGGTCAGCGCGCAGAAGCCGTGCCCCAGGCCCTCGCTGAGGTAGACGGCCCGGCGGTCGGTGTCGTCGAGCCGGACACCCTCCCACCGGCCGAACGTCGGCGAGCCCACCCGCAGGTCCACGATCACGTCGAGGACCGCGCCACGCACACACGTGACGTACTTGGCCTGGCCGGGCGGCACGTCGGCGAAGTGCACGCCACGCACCACGCCACGCGCGGAGACCGACAGGTTGGCCTGCGCCAGGCGCAGCGGGTGCCCCACCGCCTCGGCGAGCCGGTCGAAGCGGTACCACTCCATGAACATGCCGCGCGCGTCACCGTGCTGCTGCGCGGTGATCTCCCAGGCGCCCTCGATGCTCAGCTCCCGCAGCTTCACCGGGACACCCCGTGGCTGCCGTCGCGCTCGTCCAGGAGGCGAAGCAGGTAGTCGCCGTACCCGCTCTTGGTCAGCGGCGCGGCCAGCGCGCGCAGCTGGTCGTCGTCGATCAGGCCGGCCCGCCAGGCCACCTCCTCGACGCAGCCGATCTTGAGGCCCTGCCGCTCCTCGACCACCCGGACGAACTCGGCGGCCTGCATCATCGAGGTGAACGTGCCGGTGTCCAGCCAGGCGGTGCCCCGGTCCAGCACGGTCACCGACAGCTCGCCGGTCTCCCGGTACACCTCGTTGACCGCGGTGATCTCCAGCTCGCCCCGGGCGCTCGGGGTGAGCTTGCGGGCGATGTCGACCACCCGGTTGTCGTAGAAGTACAGACCGGGCACCGCGTAGCGGGACTTCGGCCGGGCCGGCTTCTCCTCGATCGAGAGCACCCGACCGTCGGCGTCGAAGTCGACCACGCCGTACTCCTGCGGGTTGGCCACCTGGTAGGCGAAGACCCGCCCGCCGACGGGGTCACCGTGGTCGGCGAGCTGCCGGCCCAGACCCACGCCGTGGAAGATGTTGTCGCCGAGGATCAACGCCACCGACTCGTCGCCGATGAAGTCCGCGCCGAGGATGAACGCCTGCGCGATGCCCTCCGGGCGCTCCTGGGTGACGTAGTCCAGCCGCAGCCCGAACTGGCTGCCGTCGCCGAGCAGCCGACGGAACTGGTCCTGATCCTCCGGGGTGGTGATCACCAGGATCTCCTGGACCCCGGACATCACCAGGGTGGAGAGCGGGTAGTAGACCATCGGCTTGTCGAAGACCGGCATCAGCTGCTTCGAGACCGCCCGGGTGATCGGCCAGAGCCGGGATCCGGTGCCGCCGGCAAGTAGGATTCCACGCACCGGGGAAGCCTACCGGCACGGCTACGGAACGTGCGTGGGGGTCGCGTCCCACGCCCCGGGCGCAACTTCGCGTACACTTCCGGACCCGTGAGGATCCTCGTCACCGGCGGAGCCGGATTCATCGGGTCGGAGTACGTTCGTCTGCTCTTGGGCAAGCCCCTGGGCAGCGCCGAGGGCGTGCCGCCGCTCGAGCCGGCGGTCGTGACCGTGCTCGACAAGCTGACCTACTCGGGCAACCTGGCCAACCTCGACCCCGTACGCGACGACCCGCGACTACGGTTCGTGCAGGGCGACATCTGCGACCCGGTCGTCGTCGACCAGGTCGTCGCCGACCACGACGTGATCGTGCACTTCGCCGCCGAGTCGCACGTCGACCGGTCGATCGAGGGCGCCGCGCCGTTCGTCACCACCAACGTGCTGGGCACCCAGACCCTGCTCGACGCCGCGCTGCGCCACCGCACCGGCCGGTTCGTGCACGTCTCCACCGACGAGGTGTACGGCTCCATCGACGAGGGCTCCTGGACCGAGACCTGGCCGCTGGCCCCCAACTCGCCGTACTCGGCGTCCAAGGCCGGCTCCGACCTGCTCGCCCTGGCCTACCACCGCACCCACGGCATGGACGTGGTCGTCACCCGCTGCTCCAACAACTACGGCCCGTACCAGTTCCCCGAGAAGGTCATCCCGCTGTTCGTGACCAACCTGGTCGACGGCGGGACCGTTCCGCTCTACGGCGACGGCGGCAACATCCGCGACTGGCTGCACGTGCACGACCACTGCCGCGGCATCGCCCTGGTCCAGCAGAAGGGCCGCGCCGGCGAGGTCTACAACATCGGCGGCGGCACCGAGCTGACCAACAAGGAGCTCACCGGCCGGCTCCTCGACGCCTGCGGCGCCGGCTGGGACCGCGTCGTGCCCGTCACCGACCGCAAGGGCCACGACCGCCGCTACTCCCTCGACATCAGCAAGATCAGCGCGGAGCTGGGCTACCAGCCCAGCATCACCCTCGACGAGGGCCTCGCCGACACCGTGCGCTGGTACCAGGAGAACCGGGCCTGGTGGGAGCCGCTGAAGTCGGCGCCCACCGCATGACCCGACTACTCGTCACCGGCGCCGGCGGGATGCTCGGTCGGGACCTGGTCACCGTGCTGGGGGCCCGGCCCGACCTGAAGGTCACCACCGCCGCCCGCGCCGACCTGGACGTCACCGACCCCGCCGCCGTGCGCGCCGCGGTCGCCGGACACGACGTCGTGATCAACGCGGCGGCGTGGACCAACGTCGACGGCGCCGAGGCCGAGGAGGCCGCGGCCACCGCCGTCAACGGCCACGGCGTCGCGAACCTCGCGGCGGCGTGCGCCACCGGCGACACCCGGTTGATCCAGGTCTCCACCGACTACGTCCTCTCCGGCGACGCCGACACCCCCTACCCGGAGGACGCGCCCACCGCGCCCGTCAACGCGTACGGCCGGGGCAAGCTGGTCGGCGAGCAGGCCGTCGCCCGACTGCTCCCGGACACCGGGTACGTGGTCCGGACCGCCTGGCTGTACGGGGCGCACGGGCCGAACTTCGTGGCCACCATGCTGCGGCTCGCCGGGCAGCACGAGCACCTCGACGTGGTCGACGACCAGCACGGGCAACCCACCTGGTCCTACCGGCTCGCCGAGCGGCTGGTCGCGCTCGCCGACGCCGCCCTGGCCGGTCGGGCGGCGCCCGGCGTGTACCACGGCACCTGCGCCGGCCAGACCACCTGGTACGGGCTCGCCCGCGCCGCGTTCACGCTCGCCGGACTGGACCCGGACCGGATCCGACCCACCACCAGCGACCGGTATCCTCGTCCCGCCCCCCGTCCGGCGTACAGTGTGCTAGGGCACAACCGCTGGGCGGCCGCGGGTCTGCCGCCACTTCAGGACTGGCACTCCACCCTGGTTGACGCGTTCCACTCCCCCGCTCCACCCGCCCCGTGGAAGGTCGCATGAAGCTCACCCTCGTCACCGGCCTGACCGGCCTGCTGCTGCTCGGCACCATCGTCGAGCTGCTGCGCCGTCGTCAGCTGCGCGAGAAGTACGGCATGCTCTGGCTCGCCGTACTGATCATCGTGATCCCGTTGTCCCTGTTCCCCCGGCTGCTCGACAACGTCGCCGAACTCCTCGGCGTCGCCTCCGGTGTCAGCCTGGTGCTCTTCCTGGGCATCGTCTTCCTGCTGCTGGTGTGCGTACACCTCAGCTGGGAGGTCAGCGCCCTGGAAGAAGAGACCCGCACCCTGGCCGAAGACTTCGCCCTGCTCCGCGCGCAGATCGACGCGGACCGGGCGGCCCGAGACGAACTGGTGTCCACCGATGGTTAACGGCAAGCGCACCTTGATCATCATCCCGGCCCTCAACGAGTCGGGCTCCATCGCCGACGTCGTCGGGGAGGTCCGCGGCGAGCTGCCCGGCGTCGACGTGCTCGTCGTCGACGACGGCTCCACCGACCGCACCGCCGACGTCGCCGCCGCCGCCGGCGCCCGGGTCGCGAAGCTGCCGTACAACCTCGGTGTCGGCGGGGCCATGCGCCTCGGCTACCGCTACGCCCGCGACAACAACTACGACGTCGCCATCCAGATCGACGCCGACGGCCAGCACGACCCCCGGTACGTGCCAAAGCTCGTCGACCTGCTCGACGACAACGACCTGGTCATCGGCGCCCGCTTCGCCGGCGAGGGCGACTACAACGTCCGCGGCCCCCGCCGCTGGGCCATGGTCATGCTCTCCGCCGTGCTGTCCCGGGTCGCCCGCACCAAGCTCACCGACACCACCTCCGGCTTCCGGGCCGCCAACCGGCGGGTCATCGAGATGTTCGCCGGGTGGTACCCGGCCGAGTACCTCGGCGACACGGTGGAGACCCTGGTGCACACCGCCCGCCGCGGCTTCCGCATCCGGCAGGTGCCGGTCGCCATGCGCAAGCGGATGGCCGGCACGCCCAGCCACTCCCCCGCCAAGGCGATGATCTACCTCGGTCGCGCGTTCGCGGTACTCACGCTGGCGCTCATCCGCCGGTGATCCGTCGCCTGCTGAGCCTGATCCCGCCCGGCACCATCGCTGTTGGTGCCGGGCTGGGTCTTCTCGGCCTCGCCTCATACGTCCACCTCGCGGTCGCCGGCCACAACCTCACCGAAGTCGACTACTCATCGCTCTCGGTGCTCTGGTCGATCGTGTTCACCCTCGGCATCGGCGTGTTCATGCCCGTCGAGCAGGAGGTCGCCCGGGTCGTCGCCGCCCGGCACAGCCAGGGGCTCCCCCCGGGGCCCGTGCTGGCCCGCGGCGTCACCGTGGCCGCCGTGATGCTCGCCGTGCTGGTGCTGGCCGTCACCGCCGGCCGCCAGCTGCTCGCCGACAAGCTCTTCCACGGCGACGGCACCATGGTCACCGTGCTGGTCGGCGCGCTCGCCGCGATGGCCGTCGCCTACGCCACCCGCGGCGTCCTCTCCGGCCTGCAACTCTTCCCCTGGTACGGCACCCAGCTCGGCGCCGACGGCGGCCTGCGGATCATCCTGGTCGCCCTGCTCGGGCTCGCCGGAGTGACCTCCCCCGTCTGGTACGGCCTCGTCCTGGTCGCCGCCCCACTGGTCAGCGTCCTGCTCACCCTGCCCCCGGTACTGCGCGCCATCGGCGGCGGCGCACCCGTGGCCTGGGCCACCCTGCTGCGCGGCCTCGGCCTGCTCACCGCGTCCAGCCTGCTCTCCCAGGTCGTGGTCAACATCGGCGTGATCAACGTGCAGTTGCTCGCCCCCACCGAGACGGCCGCCGCCGGCGCCCTGCTCTCCGCCCTCGTGCTGGTCCGCATCCCCCTGTTCGTCTTCGGCTCACTCCAGGCGTCCCTCCTGCCCGGCCTCGCCACCACCGCCACCACCGGCGACCAGGCCGGCTTCCACAGCCTGCTGCGCCGCGCACTCGGCATCGTCACCGCACTCGGCCTCACCGGGGCGCTCGGCGCCGTACTGATCGGCCCATGGCTGGTCCGCACCCTCTTCGACGCCCCCGACGTGCTCGGCCACGGCGACTTCGCGTGGCTGGCCGTCGCCACCCTCGCCTACCTCTGGGCCATGGTGCTCGGCCAGGCCCTGCTCGCCCTCGACCGGCACCGCGCACAGGCCCTCGCCTGGACCGTCGGCGTCGCCGCCCTGGTCGCCGTGACACTGATCCCGGCCCCGGTCACCCTGCGCGTCGAACTGGCCTACACCGTCGGCTCCGTCGTCGTCGCCGCCACCATGGCCGTCCTGCTGCGCGGCGGCTTCCGCCGACCCACCACCCCCACCCGGCCCCTCGACGACGCCGTCGCCCCTGCCGTAACCGGAGGCATCCGATGACCCGCCCACAGGTGACCGCGGTGATGCTCGCCTACGGCACCGAGCCGTACCTGGTCGACGCCGCCCGTGCCGTGCTGGCCAGCACCGACGTCGACATCGACCTGGTGGTCGTCGACAACGGCTGCACCGGCGACGGCATCGACATCGTCAAGGGCTTCCCCCAGGTCCGGGTCGTCCGACCCGAACAGAACACGGGCTACTCCGGCGGCTGCCGCGTCGGCGCCGCCGAAGCCACCGGAGACTGGCTGGCCTTCGTCAACTCCGACGCCATCGTCGCCCCCGACGCCCTCGCCAAGACCGTCGCGGTGGCCGCCGAACCGGGCGTCGGCGCGGCCATGGCCTCCATCCGGCTCGCCGACAACCCCGAGCTGATCAACACGTCCGGCAACCCGCTGCACTTCACCGGGCTGTCCTGGGCCGGCGGCAACGGCGAACCCGCCACCGCACACGCCGTACGCACCACCGTGCCCTCCCTCAGCGGCTGCTGCTTCGTGATCAGCCGCGAACGCTGGCAGGACCTCGACGGCTTCGCCGCCGAATACTTCGCCTACCACGAGGACACCGAACTCAGCCTGCGGCTGTGGCAACGCGGCCTGCGCCTGGAGTACGTCCCCGACGCCGTTGTCCGCCACCACTACGAGTTCTCCCGCAACGACCTCAAGCTCTACCTGGTGGAACGCAACCGACTGGTCACCCTGCTGACCGCCTACCAGACCCGGACGCTGGTGGTGCTCGCCCCGATGCTGCTGCTCACCGAGGCAGCCATGCTCGCCGCCGCGCTCGCTGGCGGTTGGACCAGGCAGAAGACCCGCGGCTGGGGCTGGCTGTGGAGCAACCGCGCCTGGGTGGGTTCCCGCCGCCGTCAACTCCAACGCGAACGCACCGTGCCCGACGGGGTCATCGCCGACCTGATGACCGCCCGCGTCGCCCCGTCGAACGTCGACTCGCCGCCCGGCATGGGCGTGTTCAACGCCGTCGCCGCCGGCTACTGGGCCCTCGCCCGACCGCTGCTGCAACGCCGCTGACCCACCCGACAGACAGACCGAAGCGCCGGCGCCCACCTCACGTGGGCACCGGCGCTTCGTCGTCACACCGTCAGTTGTCGGGCTGACCCGGCCGGTCCTCCAGATCCGCGGAACCCGCCGAACTGGTCGGCTTACCGGCCTCCCCGGTCGGCACGCTCGGCGTGTCCGGTCGGTCGCTGGTCGGCGGCGTCGACTCCCCGTCCAACAGGGCGGTCAGCGCGGCCCCGGTGATCCGCCGGAACGTCCGACCGACCCGCTGACGGTCCAGCACCGCCACCTCAAGCTGGTTCGCGGCGATCGTCCGGGCGGCACCGCCCTCCCCACCGACGGTGCTCAACGCCTGCACCGCCACCTTCGCCGCCTCGGCGAGCGACATGTCCGGCCGGTGGTTGGACTTCAACACGCCGGTGATCGCCTCGGCCTGCCCACCCATCGCCATCCGCCCCGGCTCGTCGTTGACCGAACCGTCGTAGGTGAGCCGGTACAACTCGTCGTCGGCGGGTGTCGGCCCGACCTCCGCCACGCAGATCTCCACCTCGAACGGCTTCGACTGCTCCGTGAAGATCGCACCCAGGGTCTGCGCGAACGCGTTGGCCAGGGCCCGGCCGGTCACGTCCCGACGGTCGTAACTGAGCCCGTTCAGATCCGCCATCCGCACACCGGCGCGACGCAGATTCTCGAACTCGTTGTACCGGCCCACCGCGGCGAACCCGATCCGGTCGTAGATCTCACTGACCTTGTGCAGGGCACTGGAGAGGTTCTCCGCGACGAAGAGCACCCCGCCGGCGTAGCTCAGGACCACCGCGCTGCGGCCCCGGGCGATGCCCTTACGGGCCAGCTCGGAACGGTCGCGCATGATCTGTTCGGGCGAGGCGTAGAACTGCATGGCCACGGCGGCGGTTCTCCTAACGGCGCTGTGCTGACGACTGCTGGCTGGTGGGGGTGGGCGCGGCTCAACCGCCCGGATTCTCCATCCGACCGGCGACCACGCCCTCGGCGATCGTCGCCGTCTCGGCGTCGATGAGCCGGTGGGTGCCCTCGGCGGTCGCGGTCATCACCACCGGGTAGATCCGCCGGGTCAGGTCCGGGCCACCGGTCGCGGTGTCGTCGTCGGCCGCGTCGTAGAGCGCCTCGACCGCGAGCCGGGTCGCGTCCGCGACGGACAACCCGGCCCGGAACCGCTTCTTCAGCGCGGACTTGGCGAACAGCGACCCGGAACCGATCGCGTCGTAACCGGTCTCCTCGTACGGGCCACCCGTCACGTCGAAGCTGAAGATCCGACCGGCCTTCGCCGGATCGGCGGCGGCCAGGTCAAAGCCGGCGAAGAGCGGCACCACGGCCAGCCCCTGCATGGCCGCGCCCAGATTGCCCCGGATCATCGAGGCCAACCGGTTGGCCTTGCCGTCCAGCGAGAGCATCGCGCCCTCGATCTTCTCGTAGTGCTCCAGCTCCACCTGGAACAGTCGCATCAGCTCGATACCGATGCCCGCGGTGCCCGCGATACCGACCAGCGAGTACGCGTCGGCCGGGTGCACCTTCTCGATGTCACGCTGGGCGATCAGGTTGCCCATGGTGGCCCGCCGGTCGCCCGCCATCACCACACCGTCGACGGCCGCGATGGCCACGATGGTGGTCGCGTGCGGCGCCAGGTCGGCGGCCATGCCCGGCGGCAGCGGTCGCCGACCGGGCAGCATCTCGGGTGCCACCCGGCTCAGAAACGTCGTGAAGGAGGACGTCCCCGCGTTGGTGAACACATCTGGTAGACGCCCGGATGGATCAAAGCCCGCTGCCACGTGGTTCCTCTCAGGTACGTGATCGCCCTGGCCAGCCTCGTGGGACTGTCACGGAACTGGCCAAGACCACCGTTGCAGTTGAAGCAGAGTATCCCGCGCACCCATCCGGTGCGATGATCGTGGTCCAGATGTTGCGGGTCCGCGCCGCCGCAGATCGCGCAGACCCCGCCCTGCTCGGCCAGGAGCTCCTGAAACTCCTTCTCCCCGACGCCGTACCGCCGCCGCAGGTGATACTCGCGGTTACCCCCGTACAGGCGCTCTTTCGTCTCTTTGGTCTTGGTGTTGTGGCAGGGCTTGCAGTAGGTGGCGCAGCCGGACGTGTCCGCCCGGTTGCGGGGGAAGGCATCGAACGGCTCGACCGCGTCGCAGGCCGGACAGTGCTTGTGCCCCTCCGGCACGACGCGACCTCCGCGCACCTCGCGGCCAAACTCGGCTCTCACCCGCCGCGCGTAGCTCGCCTTGGATCGCTCGTTGAAGCAGAGCTTGCAGTAGCTACCCCGCCCGCCCGGCCTCTTGGAGCTCACACAGAACTGATCGAACGCCTTCCATTCGCCGCAATCTCGGCAGCGACGGAGCCCGTCACGATCATCGCTCGCTTTAGCCATGTCCGAATTACCCTATATGTTCACTGACCTCCTTTTTGAACGTAGCCCCTCACAAACTCTTCTGCGTTTTCTTCGAGGATCTCGTCGATCACGTCGAGGAGGTCCTTGGTGCTTTCGGTGGTCTTGGAGTGCCGCTCGGCCACCTCGGGGTTGGCCTCGGTGACGACGTCCTCGATCTCCTCGCCCTGGCGGGACTTGCCGGACTGCGACTGACCGCCGCTGTCATGAGTGGCCATAGCTGTCTCCTCCACGATCGTCTGCGATGAACTTACCTCGCACGGACGACGAAAAGCCCGCCACGCGCCGGCTCGCGGCACATGACGGGCTTTCGGGCCCGTGCTCAGCCGCCGGTCAGCGTCTCCAGGAGGTCCTTGGCGCTGGCGCAGCGGTCGAACAGCGCCCCGACGTGCGCGCGGGTGCCCCGCTCCGGCTCCATCATCGGCACCCGGACGAGCGACTCCCGACCCACGTCGAAGATCACCGAATCCCAGCTGGCGGCGACCACCTCGGAGGCGTACTGGGCCAGACAGCGGCCCCGGAAGTAGGCCCGGGTGTCCTCCGGGGGCTCGGTCATCGCCGAGCGCGTCTCGTCGTCGGTGAGCAGCGTCTTCATCGCCCCCCGGGTGACCAGCCGATTGTAGAGGCCCTTCTCCGGCCGGACGTCGGAATACTGCAGGTCGACCAGCTGGAGCTTGTGCGAGCCCCAGCCGAGCTTCTCGCGTTCCCGGTAGCCCTCCAGCAGCCGCAGCTTGGCCACCCAGTCTAGTTCGTCGGCGCAGAGCATCGGGTCGCGGCCGAGCCGGTCGAGGACGCTCTCCCAGCGGTCGAGCACGTCCACGGTCTGCTCGTCGGCGTCGGTGCCGTACCGGTCGTCGACAAAGGACCGGGCCCGCTCCAGGTACGCCCACTGCAGGTCGAGGGCGGTGAGCCGGCGGCCGTCGCGCAGCCGCATCAGGTGCGACAGGGCGGGGTCGTGGCTGACCGCGCGCAGCTCGCTGACCGGGTCGGCGATGCCCAGGTCGGCGCCGAGCGCCTTCTCCTCGATCATGGTGAGGATCAACGCGGTGGTGCCGACCTTGAGGTAGGTGGAGATCTCGGAGAGGTTGGCGTCGCCGATGATGACGTGCAGTCGGCGGTACTTGTCGGCGTCGGCGTGCGGCTCGTCGCGGGTGTTGATGATCGGCCGCTTGAGGGTGGTTTCCAGGCCCACCTCGACTTCGAAGAAGTCGGCGCGTTGGGAGATCTGGAAGCCGCTCTGCCCGCCGTCCTGGCCGATGCCGACGCGGCCGGCGCCGCAGACGATCTGCCGGGTGACGAAGAACGGCGTCAGGTACGCCACGATGTCGGCGAACGGCGTCTGCCGGCGCATCAGGTAGTTCTCGTGGGCGCCGTAGCTGGCGCCCTTGTTGTCGGTGTTGTTCTTGTACAGACGGATCGGGTGGCTGCCGGGGATGGTGGCGGCACGGCGGGACGCCTCGGCCATCACCCGCTCCCCGGCCTTGTCCCAGCGCACGATGTCGCGAGGGGTGGTGACCTCGGGGGTGGAGTATTCGGGGTGGGCGTGGTCGACGTAGAGGCGTGCGCCGTTGGTGAGGATCACGTTGGCCAGGCCGAGGTCCTCGTCCGCGAGGGCCTCGGCCGGGTCGTAGAGCGCGCCGGAGTAGGTGAAGCCGCGGGCGTCGCGCAGCGGCGACTCTTCCTCGTAGTCCCAGCGGGCCCGCCCGCCTCGGTTGAGTTCGGGGCGGGCCCCGTAGGCGTTGACCACCTGCGATGAGGTGACCATCGGGTTGGCTCCGGCCTGGCCGGGAACGGAGATGCCGTACTCGACCTCGGTGCCCATGATCCGACGTACCGTCATGCGACCACTCGCTTCGCTCGCCCCACGGAGCCGGCGTGCCCGCCGCTCACACCATCGAGACTAGTCTGCGTGGTGGCCGACCGCGCGGCCCCGCCGGTCGGCGCGGCGCGTTACCGCGCCGTGGCGGGCTTGAGTGGCACCAGGGTCAGGCCGTCGCGCAGGGTCGGGTCTGCCGTGAGCGCGCCGTCGATGGCCCGCTGGGCAGCCGGGTCGGCGACGATGAGGCGCAGCGGGCGGGGAACGCGGCGCAGGATCTCCGCGGTCCGGGCGGGTTCGTCGTAGATCCGGAAGTAGATGCCGGGTTCGGTCTGGCCGCTGGTGCCCTGCATGGCGGAGAGGAAGATCGACTCCCGGTAGCCCTGGAGGCCCTGCTTGTCCACGACGAGGGTGACGGTGCCGGGGATCGCCGGGTAGTTGCGGTAGGCGATGGAGGTGACCGACGCGGAGCGGGTGATGTTCCGGACGTCCCGGCTGGCCCAGTCCTTCGCCCACGTGCCGTTGCTGCCGGTGCGGTGGAAGTAGCCGCCGGTCCAGCCGAGCACGCCGGTGCCGGCGAGCACCGCGAGCGTCACGAGGGCGGCGGTGGCGACGGCGGGGAGGGTGCCGGTGATGGGGCGTCGCCGTGGCTCGGAGTCGGTGCTCTGAGCGGGCACGGGCAGCAGTCGGGCGGGTGCGGCGGCGCCGATGATGAGGACGGCGATGACCAGGTGGGCGGTCTTGCCGAAGTAGTAGGCCGGTTGGGTGCCGTTGGCCAGGTTCACGGCGGCCATGCTGGCGGAGAAGAGCAGGCCGACGCCGAGGGTGACGAGGTAGCGCCGCCAGGTGGACTCGGCGAGGTTGGTGCGGACGAGGATGGCGGCGACGACCGCGCCGAGGCCGAGCATGGTGTTGTAGGTCTCGACCGGAGGTGTGCCGCCGGGGGCGGCAAGGGCCTCGCTCTGGCCGGCGACGAGCAGGCCGAGCAGGGGGATCAGCGGGGCCAGCGCCGCGGTGGGCACGGCGATGGCGGCGACGGTGCCGGGGCGGGCGCGAAGTCGGCGCCGGTCGGCGATGAGCCAGCAGAGAACCATGGCGCCGGTCGGGAAGAGGAAGAGGTAGTAGCTGAAGCCGATGCCGATGAGCAGCGCCCCGACGAGCAGGAGTTGTTCGCGCAGCCGGTTGAGGGGGCGGACGACGAGGGCGACGAGGATCGCGGACAGGCTGAGCCCGAAGGTCTCGCTGGGGTAGCCGGCGACGAGCAGGCGGGGCAGTTCGGTGCCGAGGGCCAGGGCGGTGACGGCGACGATGAGGACCAGGCGGCGCAGCGGGTGCAGGGGGCCGGCGACGTGCTGGGCGGCCCAGCTGAGCGCGAGCAGCAGCCCGGCGAAGGTGAGGAGGCACCAGAGCACGTAGTGGTCCATGAGTCGCGCGCCGGTGGGTGGGTCGCCAGCGCTGCGCAGGAAGCCGTCGAGCAGGGCGGTGGTGAAGTGCCAGCCCTGCGGGTAGTGCACGAGGCCGGAGAAGATGTTCTCGCGGGCGGTGTCGGCGTCGAGGAAGAGGTAGCCGCCGAGGCGGCCGATCACGTCGAAGAGGGCGGGGTGGCGTCCGTTGTCCTCGCCGACCATGGCGAGGTTGAGTCGCTGACCGAAGGTGTCGGCCCGCAGGTAGGGGGTGGCGAGGTAGCCGGCGGCGAGGGCCGCCGCGGCGAGCGTGGCGAGGTCGGACCAGCTGGGGCGGGGCAGCCGGGGTGCGCGCTGGGACAGCACGGCGGCCAGGGTCAGGACGGTCAGCGCCAGGCCGGTGACGGGGACCGGGTGCAGGCCCCAGGGCCACACGGTGAAGAGCAGCCCGGTGGCGCAGGTGAGGCCGGCGAGCAGGGCGAGGGCGAGCATCATCCGGTCGAGCAGGGTGCGGCCGGAGCGCACCAGGCTGGCCGTGCCGAGCAGGATCACCGGGGGCAGCAGCCACGCGGCGTGTACGGCGTTCGCGGCGAACGGGACGAGCCAGCAGGCGAGCAGGATGGCGAGCAGCGGGCCGATTCCGAGGCGTCGGGCGGCTGGTGGCGCGGGCGGCTGTTCGGCCGGCCTCCGGTTGTCGGTGCCACCTGGCACTGCTGGCATTTCCATGGTGGCGTCGGCACGCACGGGAGTCCTCGTTCGGTTGGTCGGCGGAGTCGCCGCAGTCTAGCGGGAACGGGCGCGGCCGTTGGCCCGCCGGTGGGGTGGGTGTCGCACACGTGCAGCGGCGGCACCGGACGTGTCCGGTGCCGCCGCTGGGCGGTTCAGAGGTACTGGCCGGTGTTGTTGGCGGTCTCGATGGACCGGCCGGCCTCGGTGCCCTTGCCGCCGGAGACGAGCGTGCGGATGTAGACGATCCGCTCGCCCTTCTTGCCGGAGATCCGGGCCCAGTCGTCGGGGTTGGTGGTGTTGGGCAGGTCCTCGTTCTCGCGGAACTCGTCGACGCAGGAGTCGAGCAGGTGCTGCAGGCGTAGCCCCTTACGGCCGGAGGTGAGGAACTCCTTGATGGCCATCTTCTTGGCCCGGTCGACGATGTTCTGGATCATCGCGCCGGAGTTGAAGTCCTTGAAGTAGAGGACTTCCTTGTCACCGTTGGCGTAGGTGACCTCGAGGAAGCGGTTCTCCTCGGTTTCCGAGTACATCCGCAGCACCACGGCGTCGATCATGGCGGCGACGGTGGCCTGCGGGTCGGCTCCGTGTTCGGCCAGGTCGTCCGGGTGCAGGGGCAGCCCGGAGAGGATGTACTTGGAGAAGATGTCCTTGGCCGCCTCGGCGTCCGGTCGCTCGATCTTGATCTTCACGTCGAGTCGTCCGGGGCGCAGGATCGCCGGGTCGATCATGTCTTCCCGGTTGGAGGCGCCGATGACGATGACGTTCTCCAGCCCCTCCACGCCGTCGATCTCGCTGAGCAGCTGCGGAACGATGGTGTTCTCCACGTCGGAGGAGACACCGGAGCCACGGGTGCGGAAGATCGAGTCCATCTCGTCGAAGAACACGATCACCGGGGTGCCCTCGCCGGCCTTCTCCCGAGCACGCTGGAAGATCAACCGGATGTGCCGCTCGGTCTCGCCGACGTACTTGTTGAGCAGCTCGGGGCCCTTGATGTTGAGGAAGAAGCTGGTGTGCTTTTCCTTGCCCTGCCGTTCGGCGATCTTCTTGGCCAGCGAGTTGGCCACCGCCTTGGCGATCAGCGTCTTGCCGCAGCCGGGCGGGCCGTAGAGCAGGATGCCCTTGGGCGGGCGGAGTTGGTGCTCACGGAACAGTTCCGCGTGCAGGAAGGGCAGCTCCACCGCGTCGCGGATCTGCTCGATCTGTGACTGGAGGCCACCGATGTCGGAGTAGTCGACGTCGGGCACCTCCTCCAGGACCAGCTCCTCGACCTCGCTCTTCGGGATCCGCTCGTACGCGTACGCCGAGCGGGGCTCGATCATGAGCGAGTCGCCGGCCCGGATCGTCGAGCCGATGAGCGTCTCGGCGAGGTGCACGATCCGCTCCTCGTCGGAGTGGGAGACCACCAGCGCCCGGTCACCCGGCCCGCCGCCCGGACCCTCCAGGATCTCCTTGAGCATCACCACCTCGCCGACCCGCTCGTAGCCGAACGCGTCGACGATGTTGAGCGCGTCGTTGAGCAGAACCTCCTGCCCGCGGCGCAGCTCGGCCACGTCCAGCGAGGGCGAGACGGCGACGCGTAGCTTGCGGCCGCCGGTGAAGACGTCCACGGTGCCGTCGTCGTGCTTGGCCAGGAAGACGCCGTAGCCACTCGGCGGTTGCGCGAGGCGGTCGATCTCCTCCTTGAGCGTCACGATCTGCGTGCGAGCCTCTTTGAGGGTGCTCACCAGCCGGTCGTTGTTTTCGGTCAGCCGCGCCAACTGTGCCTGGGTGGCCGCCAGCCGCTCTTCGAGCTGCCGGACGTGTCGGGGGCTCTCGGTCAACTTACGCCGCACCAGGGCGAGTTCCTCTTGAAGAAACGCGACCTGCGTGGAGAGATCGTGGGCTTCCTTCTCCCACCGTGCGGCGCGCGAGTCCGCGTCGTCGCTGCGTGCTGCCACGTCCCACCTCCCCGGGGGGCTTGAACGTTCTGCCCTAACACTAGCCGCTATGAGGCCGATTCGGTCCCATGCAACACCCTCGTCACCGAACCTTGATCGCCAAGGGTGGCCCGGCGGGCCGGTACTGGCGTTCGGGTACCGTCGGAGGCTGGTACGGGAGAACATGGGGGGTGCACCGGTGGCCGAGGTCGCGACCGACCAGTTGCAGGTCTGGGTGGACCAGGATCTCTGCACGGGCGATGGGCTCTGCGTGCAGTACGCGCCGGAGGTTTTCGAGTTCGACATCGACGGCCTGGCGTACGTCAAGGGCGCCGACGGTGAGCTGCGGATGGCGCCGGGCAGTCGCGTCGACGTGCCCGAACACCTGCGACTCGAAGTGATCGACTCCGCGAAGGAGTGCCCGGGCGACTGCATCCACGTGGTGCGCGGCGACGGCGTCGAGGTCGCCGGCCCGGACGCCGAGGACTGAAGCCCACCACCGGCCGGGCCGCGCGGCCCGGCCGGTGGTGAGGGGTACGCCTCAGAGCATCGGGCGGCCGACCACCGAGGCGACGAGCCGGGCGAACTCCTCCAGGCGGGCGATCTGCCCGGCGCCACCGTCGTCGAGGGTCTTGCCGAAGCGCAGCGCGTCATGCCGCGGCGTGCCGGCCATCTCCTCGCTCGGCGGCGCCTCGTCCAGCGAGGTGAGCAGCAGGTAGACGTCGATGCTGTCGACCCGGATCTCCCCGTTCTCCAGGCGGTTGAGCCGACGCCGGCAGCCGACCTCGGTGACGGTGGACGCCGGCACCACCCGTAGCGACGAGGTCATCGACCCCGGCGGCCCCTCCCCCGGCGGCACGTCCTCGCCGTGCCAGAGGATCAGCCGGCTGCCGTCGCAGACCACGACCTCCTGCCACACGCCGTTGACCTCGTTGACGAAACGCTCCAGAGTGAAGCCGAGCACCGACGCGCCCCGCAGCACCCCGCCGAGCGCCTCCAGGGCCACGTCCGGGTCGCGCAGGTAGGCCCGCGCCGCCGATTCCAGGTCCTGGTAGGGCGACCAGTCCGGAAACACCGCGGGTAGGTCGCCGCCGCCGTAGCCCGGTCGGCTCATGCCGCCGCCTCCCCCCGCCCGGCGGGGCCGGCGCCCAGCTCGATCCGCCGGGTCACGCCGGCGCCCAGCTCGATCCGCCGGGTCACGCCGGCGCCCAGCTCGATCCGCCGGGTCACGCCGGCGCCCAGCTCCATCGTCACGGCCTGTCCATCTCCCCCGTCGCGTCGGGCTGCGCGCCGGCCGCCTGCGAGGCGGCCGCCTGCCGGGCCGCCTCCGCCGCGCGCAGGTCCTGCCGGCGCTGCGCGTACGCCTCGGTGCCCTTGCTGGGCTTGCGCCGCCGGGGCGGGGCGGTGACGCCGGGGGCGAGCTTGCGCGCGGAGACCAGGAACGCGGTGTGCGCGATCATCCGGTGGTCCGGGCGGACGGCGAGGCCCTCGGCGTGCCAGTCGCGCACCAGCGACTCCCAGGCGCGCGGCTCGGTCCAGCCACCGCGCTCGCGCAGCGCCTCGACCAGCTCGGAGAGCTGCGGTGTGGTGGCCACGTAACCGATGAACACACCGCCGGGCACCAGCGCCCGCTCGACCATGTCGAGGGTCTCCCACGGGGTCAGCATGTCCAGGATGATCCGGTCGAAACCGGTCTCCTGGCACTGTGCCACGTCGCCGACATGCAGGTTCCAGGACGGGTGCGGGCCGTTGAAGAACGCCTCCACGTTGCGCTTGGCGATCTGCGCGAAGTCGTCGCGCACCTCGAACGAGTGCAGCTCACCCTCGGTGCCGACGGCCCGCAGCAGTGAACAGCTCAGCGCGCCGGAGCCGGCACCGGCTTCGAGAACCTTCGCGCCGGGAAAGATGTCGCCCATGGCGACGATCTGCGCCGAGTCCTTCGGGTAGATCACCTGCGCGCCACGCGGCATGGAGAGCACGTAGTCCGACAGCAGCGGCCGCAGCGCCAGGAACGCCGTGCCGCCGCC
Source organism: Micromonospora sp. NPDC050695 (assembly GCF_040654415.1). Taxonomy (NCBI): domain Bacteria; kingdom Bacillati; phylum Actinomycetota; class Actinomycetes; order Micromonosporales; family Micromonosporaceae; genus Micromonospora; species Micromonospora sp. NPDC050695. Next base: position 31,613 of record NZ_JBFAHZ010000018.1, on the reverse strand, counting down.
GGCGGTGGTCACCACGCTGCCGTCGGGCAGCCCGATCAGCGTGTCGTGCGCCAGGATGCCCCGGTGGGTGTGGAACTCCTTGCCGGGCTCCAGCGTCACGGTGTGCATCCGCCCCTTCGGGTCGGTCAGCTGCACCCGGTCGCCGGGCCGGAAGGGCCCACGGTGCACGGGTGTCAGCGCCGGGGTGGCGGCGTCGGCCGGGACGGTGGAGGACGTTGCGGTCACGATGTCATCTTCCGGTTGGGTTCGAGGAGCTGTGCCAGGTCCCCGATGTGCAGAATGCCGACGACATCTTCGCCTGACGTCACCACGTACTGCGCGCCCGGGTGGGTCTGTACGGCATCCATCACCCGCTCCCCGTCGAGCCCGGCCGCGAGGGTGGGCAGCGCGCCCAGCGACCGGGCGACGGCGTCGACCGCCAGCCAGGGGCGTCGCTCGGCGGGCACCGCCTCGGCGGCGGCCGGGTCGACCAGCGCGACCGGCCGGCCGGTGGAGTCGGTGACCAGCAGCGCGGCGCCGGGCTGTCCCGCCTCGGCGCGGCGGCGTTGCGCCTCGGCCAGCGGCGTGCCGGTGGGCACCGGCCAGACCGGTCGGGCCAGCCGGGACAGGTCGATCAGCGGGAACCGTCGGCTGACCCGGGCGGCGCGGATGGCCTGCCCGGCGCCGCGCCACAGGGTGAAGGCGACCAGCAGCATCAGGGGCAGCGCCAACGGCGCGAGGTAGTCGGCGAGGGTGAGCAGCAGAACCACGGCGGCGGTGCCGACGGCGACCGCCCGTCCCGCCCAGCCGGCGACTTCGGTGCCACGGTGCCGGTCGCGGGTCAGCCCCCAGACCAGGGCGCGCAGTGCCCGTCCGCCGTCGAGCGGCAGCCCGGGCAGGCTGTTGAACACCGCGACGATGACGTTGCTCACGGCGAGCTGCAGGGCGAGCTGGTGGGCGACGGTCCGTTCGGGCAGCGCGACGGTGGCGGCGACGGCGAGGACGCCGAGCACCGCGGAGACCGCCGGGCCGGCCAGCGACACCAGCAGGTCGACGCGGGGTGACGGGGCGTCGCGGTCCATCTCGGTGTAGCCGCCGAGCAGTTCCAGGGTGATGCCGCGCACACCGATGCCGTAGTGCCGGGCGGTGAGCGCGTGGCCCAGCTCGTGCAGCAGCACCGAGCCGAGCAGCGACACCACGAACCCGAAACCGATCAGGTAGCCGGCGAGCTGTGGCAGGTCCAGCTGGCGGCGGGCGAATTCGGCGTACAGCACGGCGACGAGCACCGCGAGCAGGACCATCGAGCCGTTGAGGTGCAGCGGCACACCGAACACGCGTCCCACGCTCAGGCCGGGACGCCGGTCGGGCCGGCGCGACGGGCGGGATGTCTGCTCCATCGCAACGATGCTACGGACCGGTGCCGCCCGGGGCGGGTGGCGGTGGGTGTCACACCGGTGCCCTAACCTTTGCCGACATGACGGCGGAACCGGTCACCACCACCCAGTCCCCCCTACCGGCGCAGGTCCCGCCGACGGTGCGGGCGTCGCTGTCCCCGTCGCGGGCGGCCGATTTCAAGACCTGCCCCCTGCTCTACCGGTTCCGCAGCATCGACCGGCTGCCCGAGCGCACCACCGTCGAGCAGGCCCGGGGCACGTTGGTGCACGCGGTGTTGGAGCGCCTGTTCGACCTGCCGGCCGTCGGGCGTACGCCGGCGGCGGCCGGCGACCTGGTGGCCCCCCAGTGGGACCGGCTGGTCACCGAACAGCCCGACCTGGCCGAGCTGTTCGACGGGTCGGAGCCGGCCGGGCCGGTGGAGTTCCTGCGCTCGGCGGCGGGGCTGCTGGAGGGTTACTTCGCGGTGGAGGATCCGACCCGGCTGGAGCCGGCCGAACGGGAGAGTCTGATCTCCGCGGTGGTCGACGAGGAACTGCTGATCCGCGGTTACCTCGACCGGCTCGACGTGGCCCCGGACGGCGCGTTGCGGGTGGTCGACTACAAGACCGGTGGCGCTCCGCGGGAGGCGTTCGAGGCGCGGGCATTGTTCCAGTTGAAGTTCTACGCGCTGGTGCTGTGGCGCACCCGCGGCGTGGTGCCCCGGGTGCTGCGGCTGCTCTACCTGCGCGACGCCGAGGTGTTGGACTACACGCCGGACGCCGACGAGTTGGTGCGCTTCGAGCGCACGGTCGTGGCGTTGTGGCGGGCGATCGAGCAGGCCACCGCCCGGCAGGACTTCCGGCCCCGGCCCAGCCGGCTCTGCGACTGGTGCAGCCACCAGGCGCTGTGCCCGAGCTTCGGCGGCACTCCGCCACCGTTCCCGGTCGCGGCGGCGGGCGCCGACCCGCTGCGCGACGCCCGGTCCGCTCCGGTGACGCCCGGCACCGACGAGTGACCCACCGGTAGCCGGGTCCGCGCGCCGTCGACCGGGTGGCGTCCGGCGCCCACCGGAGCCGGCCTCGCGACCGGACCCGACCGGATCGGTGCCACGCCGATCGGGACAGGGCGCCGGGTCCGTCTCTACCGCGGTCCACGACGCACCGGCCCGCGTACGGGAGGATGACCGGTGCGGCGGCACGGCGTGAGCGGGACGGGAGACGAGATGACCGATCGGGTGGCCTCGGCGCGGCCGGTGCGGATCCTGCTCGCCGACGACCAACCGCTGCTGCGGACCGGCTTCCGGATGGTGCTCGGCACCGAGGGCGACCTGGACGTGGTGGCCGAGGCCGGCGACGGCGTGGAGGCGGTGGAGCTGGCCCGTCGGCTGCTGCCCGACGTCGTGCTGATGGACATCCGGATGCCGCGGATGGACGGGGTGGCCGCGACCCGGGCGATCGTCGACGCCCGGCTGCCGGTGCGGGTGCTGGTGCTGACCACGTTCGACCTGGACGAGTACGTGGTGGGCGCGTTGCGGGCCGGTGCCAGCGGGTTCCTGGCCAAGGACGTGCCGGCCGAGGAGTTGATCGCGGCGATCCGGACGGTCGCCGGTGGGGACGCGGTGGTGACACCGCGGATCCTGCGGCGGCTGCTGGACCGTTTCGCCGAGCTGCTGCCCGATCCGGCGCGGACACCGTCGGCGGCCCTCGACGCGCTCACCGACCGGGAACGCGAGGTGCTGGTGCAGATGGCGCGCGGGTTGTCCAACGCCGAGATCGCCGCGGTGCTGTCGGTCAGCGAGACCACCATCAAGACCCACGTCGGGCACCTGTTGACCAAGCTGCGGCTGCGGGACCGGGTGCAGGCGGTGGTGCTGGCGTACGAGTCGGGGCTGGTCCGCCCGCGGGCGTAGCCGCGCCGGGCCGGAATACCTCACCCGGCGTACCCGAAGATCCCTCCGTGGGGTGACGGCCGCCGTTGCCGCCGTCACCTACCGTGACCGGAGACGGTCTGGCGGGGTTGACCCTCCTGTGACGTGAGGGGGCAGGCTCGCGAAACACGCTCGACCGACCATCGGGTCAGGGGCAACCCTGATCCGGCATGGGGGTGCACCCGCAGCGGGAAATCCGCGCCGAGTCCCCCCAGGGGCGGACGGGACGGGCGTGTGCGGCACCGATGATTGAACAGTCGCGCCGGACCATCGGGGGCGGCGTGCATTTTCGGACAGACGGAAGAGGTAGATGACGTGACCGCGACGGTAGGCCAGCAGGCGCAGGCCGCGGCCCGGGCGAACGACGTGTGGAAGGTGTACGGCAGCGGCGAGGCTCAGGTCATCGCGCTGCGGGGGGTCAGCGCCGAGTTCGAACGTGGCCGCTTCACCGCGATCATGGGCCCGTCGGGTTCCGGCAAGTCGACGCTGATGCACTGCCTGGCCGGCCTGGACTCGGTGACCCGGGGGACGGTGTCGATCGGTGAGACGACGGTCACCGGGCTGGGCGACGGCGGGTTGACGAAGTTGCGCCGCGACAAGGTCGGGTTCATCTTCCAGCAGTTCAACCTGCTGCCCACGCTCACCGCGAAGGAGAACATCCTGCTGCCGTTGTCGATCGCCGGGCGCAAGCCGGACCCGGCCTGGTACGACACGGTGATCGACACGGTGGGTCTGCGGGACCGGTTGGACCACCGGCCGGCACAGCTCTCCGGCGGGCAGCAGCAGCGGGTGGCGTGCGCGCGGGCGCTGGTCTCCCGCCCCGAGGTGATCTTCGCCGACGAGCCGACCGGCAACCTGGACTCGCGTTCCGGCGCGGAGGTGCTGGGTTTCCTGCGCAACTCGGTACGCGAGCACGGCCAGACCATCGTCATGGTCACCCACGACCCGACGGCCGCCGCGTACGCCGACCGGGTGGTCTTCCTCGCCGACGGGCAGATCGTGTCGGAGCTGATCGAGCCGACGGCCGACACGGTGCTGGACACCATGAAGAAGCTGGACACTCCGGCCGAGGTGGGCAACTGATGTTCCGGGCGACACTGAAGAGTTTGCTGGCCCGCAAGGTCCGGCTGATCCTGTCCGGGTTGGCGGTGGTGCTCGGGGTCATGTTCGTGTCGGGTGCCTTCGTGCTCACCGACACGCTGGGCCGCTCCTTCGACTCGGTCTTCGCCGACGGCTTCTCCGAGATCGACGTGAACGTCGCGGCGAAGCCGAAGGTCGAGATCAGCGAGTTGGAGGGCGAGCAGACCGCCTCCCCGCTGCCGGCCGCCGTGGTGGACCGGGTCACGCAGGTGCCGGGGGTCGCCTCGGCGACGGGCATCGTCAACGCCGACGGTGCCCGGGTGATCGGCAGCAACGGCAAGGTGGTGACCTCGTTCGGTCCGCCCCAGTTGGGTGAGAACTGGACCGGCGAGAGCGACCTGCTGCAACTGCGGGAGGGACGCGCTCCGCAGGCCGAGGACGAGATCGTCATCAACCGGGCGTTGGCCACCACGGCGAAGGTGCAGGTTGGCCAGAAGGTCGGCGTGCTGACCGCGTTCGAGTCGAAGAAGCGCGAGTTCACCCTGGTCGGCGTCGCCGGTTACAGCGGTGACCGGGACTCGATCGGCGGGGTCAACGAGGTCTTCTTCACCACGCCGGTGGCGCAGCGGCTGATGCTGGGCGAGCCGGACACGTTCAGCAGCGTCACGGTGCGCGCCGCGGACGGCGTGTCGGACGAGGCGCTGCGCGACGACGTGGCCCGCACCCTGGGTGCCGACTTCGAGGTGAAGACCGGCGAACAGGTGGCCGCGGACGCCTCGGCCAGCCTGAAGGAGGGTCTGTCGTTCTTCAACAAGATCCTGCTCGGCTTCGCCGCGGTGGCGCTGCTGGTCGGCACCTTCCTGATCCTCAACACCTTCTCCATCATCGTGGCGCAGCGCACCCGGGAGTTGGCGTTGATGCGTGCCATCGGCGCCAGCGGTCGGCAGATCATCGGCTCGGTGGTGCTGGAGGCCATCGCGGTCGGGTTGATCGCGTCGGTGCTCGGCCTGGCCGCCGGCATCGGTGTGGGCGCGCTGCTGGCGTTCCTGTTCGGCAAGCTGGCCGGTGGGCTCACCCTCGCCGGGATCGGTGTGCCGGCGGCGGCGGTGATCGGCTCGTTCGCCGTCGGTCTGGTGATCACGGTGGTGGCGGCGTTGCTGCCGGCGCTGCGGGCGTCGCGGATCCCGCCGATCGCAGCGATGCAGGACGTGGCCACCCCGGACCGGCCGTTGACCAAGGTCACGGTGGCCGGGTCGCTGGTCACCGGCATCGGCGCGGTGCTGCTCTTCCTGGGTCTCAGCGGCAACGCGGGCGGGCAGACCCTGGCGACCATCCTGGGTGGGGTGCTGTTCGCGTTCATCGGCGTGGCGCTGCTGACCCCGCTGATCAGCCGGCCGGTGGTGAGTCTGCTCGGCGCGATCTTCTCCTGGTCGGTGCCGGGCAAGTTGGGCCGGCTCAACTCCGGGCGCAACCCGCGCCGTACGGCGATCACCGCGGCGGCGCTGATGGTCGGCATCGCGCTGGTCACCGGCGTCACGGTGATCCTCGACTCGGCCAAGGGCAGCCTCAGCGCGCTCGCCCAGGACACCATCAAGGCCGAGCTGGTGATCTCCGGGCAGCAGGGCGGTCCGCGTCCGCCGAGCTTCGACCCGGGCGTACTGGACCGGACCAAGGCCCTGCCCGGTGTGCAGCTGGTCGACGGCGAGTACGGCGACATGGCGAGGATCGACGGCGAGAGCACCTGGGTCACGGCGAGCAGCGACATCGCGTCCCTGCGGCAGATCTTCGGCGCGAAGGCCACCGCCGGTGACATCGACCGGCTCGGGCCGACCCAGATGCTGGCCAGTTCGGACACGGCCACGTCGCGGGGCTGGTCGGTGGGCTCGACGGTGAACGTGCAGCTGACCCGGGGTGAGGCGCGCACGTACACGGTCAGCGGCATCTACGAGTCGACGCAGTTGACGAACCCGGTGACGCTGCCGGCGACGGCGGCGAAGGACTTCGCCATCCCGCAGCCCATCCAGGCCTTCATCCAGCTGGCCCCCGGCGCCCGGGTGGCCGACGTGCAGCCGCAGGTGGAGACGCTGCTCGCGGACAGCCCCGAGGTGTCGGTGGCCGACCGGGACGCGTTCATCAAGCAGCAGACCAGTCAGCTCGACGGGCTGCTCACGATGATCCAGATCCTGTTGGCGTTGGCCATCGTGATCGCCGTGCTCGGCATCATCAACACCCTCGCGCTGTCGGTGCTGGAGCGGACCCGCGAGTTGGGTCTGCTGCGGGCGATCGGCCTGCGCCGTGGTCAGACGATGGGCATGATCACCGTGGAGGCGGTGGTGATCTCGGTGTTCGGCGCGCTGCTCGGCGTGGCGGTCGGCACCGGACTCGGCGCCGCGGTGGTCGAGGCGCTCAAGGACGAGGGCATCACCGATCTGATCCTGCCGTGGGGGCAGATGGGTGTGTTCCTCGGTCTCGCCGCCGTCATCGGTGTGGTGGCCGCGGTGCTCCCGGCCGTGCGGGCCGCCCGGATCAACGTCCTGGGCGCCATCGCCCACGACTGAGTGCCCGGCAGGAAGGGGGCCCCGCGATCCGCGGGGCCCCCTTCCTGCCGCTAGGCCGCGGCCCGGTCGGCCAGCAGGGCCGCGAGCAACTCCAGGTCCACGCCGGTGAGGCTCTCCACCTGGTGTACGCCGGCGATGTCCGGCAACGCCACCTCCGCCGGTACGGCCAGCACCGCCGCGCCGGAGGCGAGCGCGCTGGCCACCCCGGTCGGCGAGTCCTCGATCGCCACGCACCGCTCGATCGGCACGCCGAGCAGCCGCGCCGCGGTCAGGTACGGCTCGGGGTGTGGTTTGGCCGCGATCACCTCGTCACCGGCGACCACCGTGTCGAAGTTGTCCCGGCCCAGGGTGTCCAGGGCGATCTCGACCAGCGCCCGAGGGCTGGAGGTCACCAGGGCGGTGGGGATCTCCGCCGCGCGGACCGCGCGCAGCAGGGCGAACGCGCCGGGACGCCAGCGCAGGCCGGTGCGGAACAACTCCAGGATCCGTGCGTTGATCCACGCGGCGCTGATGTCCGGATCCCGTTCGGGTTGCCCCAGGTCGTCGTGCAGGATGCGCATCGACTCGGCCATGGCGGTACCGATGATCGACTGGCGGGCGTCGGCGGAGAGCTCCCCGCCGTACTCCTTCGCGAGTTCCTGCAACGCGACGTCCCACAGCTTCTCGCTGTCGACCAGCGTGCCGTCCATGTCGAAGAGCACGGCGGCGGGGTGGTGGCTGTTCAGCGGATCCTCCAGGGTCACGGGCCGACATCGGCGATCCTGCCAGCACCGCCCGCCACCGGTGGCGGCAACCGGCGCCAGGGTGATCCGGGCAACCCCGCTCAGCCCAGGTCGCACGCCCCCAGCGAACGCTCGTAGCCGCGGAAGAACGAGTCGGTGCGCTGCTCGGCGGTGCCGTGCGCGCCTTCGGCGAACCACGGCTGGTCCGGGTCGTCGCCGACCGCCGCCACCCCCTCCCGGAACTCGTCCAGGTCGCCCTCGGCCAGGGTCAGCACGCCGGAGCGCACCGAGTCGCCGAGGTACGCCCCGGCCATGCAGTCGGCCTGCAGTTCCTGCTGGATGGTGAAGCTGTAGTTGATGCCGAGGCGCACCTGGATGCCGTGGGCGTACTCGTGGCCGAGCAGGTAGAACACGAACGCGTCGCCGACCTGCCGGAACGCGCCCACCGACCAGGCGACGTCGTACGCGATGAAGTCGCCCTTGGAGCAGTAGACGGCGTTGTTGCGGGGCAGCGGCTGCCCGCCGCAGGACACCTCCCCGGCCCGCTGGTACGGGGTGATCCGCCGGATGGGCTCGAAGCGCTGCCCGGATTCCTTGAACTGGGCGGCCCAGTACCGTTCGGCGACCGCCTGCGCGTCGGCGACGTCCTGCTCGAACTCGGCGACGCTGGTGGTGCTGTCGGCCCGGGTGGTGCTCGGCTCCGCTGAGGCGGCGGGCGGGTTCGCCCCTGGGCGGTCGCCCTCGGGGTCGGCCAGGCCGCCACCGGCGCAGGCGACCGACACCAGCGCGGCGATCAGCAGGCCCGCCAGCGGACCTCGGGCGTCGTGTCCTGACCGTGCCCCCACTGTGCCTCCCCAGACATCGGTACTCACGGTGCGCAGTACCCCGACGATACGACCGCCACGCCCGTCACCGGATTCACGCGGGGTGCGGCCGGACGGTTCACCTGGCCGGGGCCGGGCCGCCACAATGGCCTGGGGCGGGGTGTGGCCGTCCGCCGAGGAGGGTCGCGATGCACGAGTTGGGCAGCCGTCTGCGGCGTCAGCCGGCGCCGGCGCCCATCGTGTGGCGTTCGCTGCGCGATCCGTACGAGGCTGGCAGCAGGCCGTGGCTGGAGTTGCGCGACGACGAGGTGCCGCCCCGGGTGGTGGCGGGCTACGCGCCGGTGCTGCTGGTGTGGTCATCGCTGTGGCCGCACCGGCCGCTGGACCGCATCCGCTTCGACCTGACGTCCGGGCCACCCGGCGGGGACTGCGCGCTCCGCTGGACGCTCACCACCGACGGCGACCTGCCGAGCGAGAGCACCCTCGGCTACCTGCGACACCGCCTCAACTACCTGATCAACCACCGGCTGCGCCGTTCCTACGGCCAGTAACCCCACCCGCGGGGCTCCGGCTCCCTCCGCCTGGGTGATCACGAGGTTGGCGTCAGCCCGACCGGCGTGTCGTGACGCGAACTTCTTGATCACCGAGGTTGCTGGGTGAGGGTGTCCGGGGACGGGGGGGCGGGTTCGACGTTTCTGGTGGACGGTGCCAGCCGGCACCAGGGACAGGAGGAACCATCGTGAAGTACATGATTCTGCTCTACGGGTCGCAGCAGGACTACGACGTGCTGTCGGGGCGGGCTTCCGACCGGCCGGCTAGCCGAGCCATCGGACACGTGGTGAGCTTGCCGCGAGTCGAGCGAAAGCGATCCTGGATCACTACGAGGAGGAACACCCCGGCGGTTCGGAACTCAACCCCGCAGCAGCCACTGTGCATGCTGTGCTCGCTATGTACTAGGAACTCCGTCACCACGCGGCGGTCACCTCTGCGAGCGGCGTCGACAGGACGATGGCCAGTCTGACGAACGCGCTGAGCGACAGCCACACGCCCAACTTCAATTTGGCCCGCGCTCTCGACGAGCACACGGCCATGATGCGGCGCTACGTCGAATCCCTCCAACGCTGAAGGACCGGGCGGAGACGGTCGATCTGTTCCGAGTTGAGCGGTGGCGCTTCCCGCACGGTTGCTTCGATGATGTGACTGGGTACGTGAGGCGGCGGGGCGGAAGCCAGAAGGCGGGCGAGCGTCGCTCGTTGAGCGTCGTCCAGCTCCGGCCAGTCGGCGGCAGTCTGCTTGGCCTGCTCCTCCATGTACTGCTGAAGCCGAGGGTCGTCGATCCTGTATCGGGGCACGTCGTAGCTTCGGCAACAGAGATGATCTCAGAGTGACAGCAAGATCAAATAGCACGTACGCAGAGGTTGCGGCGGAGGGACGCCTGTGTCGGGCGTCCCTCCCGCGTCACCGTCTGGCGTTCTTCCGCTGCTCCTGATACTTGCGCTCGGCCGCCACTTCCTCAGTCGTCGGATCGGCGGCGCCGGGCGGCAGGATCTTCCAGAAGCCGTCCCCGAAGTCAACTTCGAAGACACGCCCCTCCCATTCACTCGAATGAGTTGCGGCGATGACCCTCCGCTCGTAACCCTCGACGGGTTCCTCGTGAACATGCTCGCGGCCGTCGCGGTAGACCCCGTACCTCTCCTGCACAAGCCACCCGACAACCGGATCCACTCGAAGGCTGCCGTCGTCGTCAATGAAGCATGCGCGCCATCCATGGACCTGCGCGGGCCGGAAGTCAATGGTCCGGTACAAGAAGTCGTCCATGATAGCCCTCGCAATACGTGACGGTGATAGCTGCCCGGAGTAGCGTGCCAGGTGGCGGCCCGCCGGGGTAGAGGCCGGCGGTGCCGCCATCGGGCCCTCTACCCCGAAGGCAGGCACGCCGTGACTGACCCGTCGTTCGCCGGACGGATGCGACAACTCCGCGACGCGCAGCGCATCTCCCTGCGCAACCTCGCCAAGATCACCTATCACGGTAAGACGTACCTGCATGAGCTGGAGACCGGCATGAAAAAGCCCACCAGCCAGGTCGCCCAGCGCATCGACGACGCACTCAACGCCGCCGGTGAACTCGTCGCCCTCGCCACCCAGCCCACCATTCGGCGCCGCGAATTCGTGGCCGCCGCCGGACTCGCCGCCGCCCTACCCCACACCCTGCTCGGCCACGGCCGACACGTCGGACCCGGAACCGCCGGACGGCTCGCCGAACGCACCGCCCGACTTCGCCGCCTCGACAACTTCCTCGGCGGCGCCGACACCCACCGCCTGTACCAAGCCGAAGCGGACTCCACCACCCGACTCATCCAAGAAGGCTCCTACAGCGAAACCGTCGGCCGGCAACTCCTTGCCGTCCTCGCCGAGCAAACCCAACTCGCGGGATGGGCGGCATTCGACTCCGGACGGCACGCCGACGCAGAACGGCTGTACCGGACCAGCCTTTCCGCTGCCCGCGACGCCGACGACCACGCCCTCACCGGCAACGCATTCGCGTTCCTCGCCTACCAGCAACTTGCACTCGGCCAGCCCGCCGCCGACACCGCCGCAGCCGGATGCGAGACCGCCTCGACCGCAACGCCAACCGTTCGCGCGCTGCTGCACCTGAGGGCCGCCTGGGCGTACGCCGTCGAGGGCAACGCCGCAGCGGCCGACCAGCAGCTTGCGCACGGCACCACGTGCCTGACCGAGCACGACGATCGGCCCGAGCCTGACTGGGTGTACTGGGTCGACCATGTGGAAGGCGAAATCATGACCGGGCGGTGCTGGACGGTCCTGCGCAGGCCGATGCGCGCCATCCCCGTGCTGGAACGCGCCCTCGCCCGATTCGACGACACTCACTCCCGCGACAAAGCCCTCTACCTGTCGTGGCTGGCAGACGCCTACCTCGACGCCAACGAGGTCGAGCAGGCGTGCGCCACTGCCGGGACCGCGATCGGCCTCGCCGGTGGGGTCGGGTCGGTGCGGCCCGCCCAGCGCCTCAACACGTTCCTCAACCGGCTGGAGCCCCACGCCGAAATGCCGTGCGTCGTTGAACTGCGATCCCTGGCCGCCGAGGCGTCTACACGCCCTCGACTGTCCGTGTGATCCATTGCAGGTAGGCGGCCGAGCCGCGAACAACCGGGACGGCGGTGACCTGCGGGTTGTCCCAAGGATGAGCGTCTAGCAGGTAAGCCTCTAGCTGCGGATACCGGTCGTCGGTCGTGTACAGCAGCACCTGCCACTCCTCGCCTGTGCCTTGCTCGCCGAGGTGCCAGAAGACTGATGTCACCGGGCCGACGACTTGAGCGCCGGCCGCCAATCGTGCCGCTGCTGCTCCTTCGGCCAGCTTCACCGCCGCATCCCGGGTGGGTGCGGCCGTCGACACCTGCACGTAGTCGCTCACCTGTACAGGCTAGCGGGGAGGGTGTCCGCGGACGGTTGCGGACAGTCGGCGGACAGCCGACCCCACCTCACCGCCCTTGGTTGTCCGTAGCGTCCGATTGACGGGACGGCCGTGGTGAATTCCGAACCTATGCGATGTGTGCGGCGACCACGGCCGTCCCGCCGAGAGGCGGGGGGCGTCCGCGCCGGAGATGACCGGGCGCCCCTCCAGCCACTGACGGAGGGGGCAGCGTTGATCGCGGAGGCACCAACCACCATCCACGACGCCCGGCGAGCCGACCGCGAACGCGGGCGCAAGGCCGTCGACGCCCTCGACCGGCGGCTCGACGGCCAGCACACGCCGCGCCGGCCGCAATGGGACTGCGCCGGCTGCGGTGCCGACTGGCCGTGCGCCCCGGCGCAGGTCCGCCTCGGCGAGGCATACGGCAGGGACCGCATCGGCCTAGCCATGTACTGCGGCGCGCTCTACGCCGCCGCCGTCAACGACCTGCCGGTCACGACCAACGGTGAGACGTGGGCACGGTTCGTGAGCTGGGTGCGCTGACCCTCGGCGTGGGGAGCATCCACCGCGGCGACGAAGGGTTGCACCACTCGGACTGGTCGCACCGGTGGTCCGGTGGCCCGGCCGACGAAGCGGGGCAGGCCGCGTGGCAGGCGGCGCTCAAGGCGCACATGGAGGATCACCAGCGGGGCTTGGATGTGCGCCGGCCCCGAAACGACGACAACGCCCCGCCGACCCGGTGAAGGGTCGGCGGGGCGTCTCGTTGGACCTGCCGCTGGGGAGTAGCAGACCAGCTCATGGGCGTTCCCGACGGGAACGGTAATTCTCGGGGGTACCCCCAAACGGGGGCTCCGGGTTGGGCCAAACCGGCCTTACCGCTTGGGGCTGTCGGTGGAGTTGGGCACGACGTACACGCCGAGCGCCCCCAGCACGGCCAGGGCCACCGAGATGCCCTCGGTGGCGGTCAAGGTGTCGTCACCCATGGCCACGGTGAGGGCAACCCCACCAGCGACGACGGCGGCGACGATGGTCTTGGCGTAACTGCCGATCTTCACGGATGCCTCCCGGGCATGAAGAAGCCCGCTCCGGCAGGTCCGGGCGGGCACGATAGGTGGGTCAGATGGCAACAGGATTCGTCCGCTACGGGCAGTTGAACCGCTGCCCCCGCAGCTCGCGCAACCGGTCGGCGATCTTCTTGCCCGTCGGAGTCTGCGGCGGCGTCTCCCGATAGGCGTCATCGAACGTGGACAGCAGATCGCACCACTTGCGCTCCAACGCAGCCGCTGCACGATTCGAGTACGCCATCGATGCCGCCCCGGTCAGCACCGCGAACAGCAGCGCCACCACCAAGGTTTGCCAGGCTCGGAACGTCACGACGAATCGCCCGCCCCTGACGGCGCGGGCGACGGTGATGATGGTGGCGGCGGTGAGCCCGAACCCGGAGAGGGCAACGGCGGCAACGTTGTACCGGTAGCGCCACTGCTCCCAGCGACAGCAGCCCCACGCCAGCCGGGATCCCCAACACCGACACGGCCGCCACCAGCAGCGCCTCGGACGCCTGCCCCGGCGGCACCACCACCGTCTGATGGATGATCACGCCCAGACCAGTCACGATGCAGCCGAAGTCCAGGCTCGACCGTTTGACGCGTTCTGCTCTCGTCACCACGCACAGTCCCTTCAACAAGGGCGATCCGATACGCGGTCACCCCGAGGATCGCCACCCAGCGCGGCCGGTACCGCTCCGCCTTGACCGCCAGGCCGGTGACGCCCGCCACCAGCTCCGCCGCCGTCAGCTCGGCGGCGCGGGCGGTGGCCCGGTTGCTCAGGCTGGTGATGCCGACACCCTGTCGCGGCGTGCGCCGTCAATCGCGACTTGGCACCCTCAACGGATGCAGGCAACCGACCACCTCGCCGCCAGCCGCTACGCGCGGATGCGCTGGAACACGCCCCTGTCCGAGGAGCACGCCGCGCTGCTGCTGCAACGGCTCGACGTACGCCCCGGCGCGCGGGTGCTCGACCTCGGCTGTGGCTGGGGTGAGCTGCTGCTGCGGGCCGTCGCGGCCGGTGGCGTGTCCGGCCCGCTCGCCACCCGGGGCGTCGGTGTCGACACCGACGACGACGCGCTCGCCCGAGGGCGGCGGCTCGCCGCAGGTCGGTCGCTGAACCGGCATGTCGCGTTCGTGATGGGCGAGGCGGCGGCCTGGCAGGAGCCCGCCGACCGGGTCCTGTGCATCGGTTCGGCACACGCCTTCGGTGGCACCGGCGCCGCGCTGGACGCGCTCGCCACCGTGGTCCGGCCCGGAGGTCGGCTGTTGTTCGGCGACGCCTACTGGGAACGACCCCCAACCCCGGCGGCCGAGCAGATCTTCGGCACCGAGGTCACGGTGCTGGCGGGCCTCGTCGAGACAGCTCGGGAGCGTGGCTGGCGGGTGCTGCACCTGAGCACCGCCGACCAGCGGGAATGGGACGACTTCGAGTCCACCTGGCTCGCGGGCCGGCAGGAGTGGCTGTTCACGTACCCCGAAGACCCCCGCGCCGCAGAGGTCCGCGCGGAGCTCGACGACCGGCTGCGCCAGTACGTCGGCACCTACCGAGGGCTCCTTGGCCTGGCCTACCTCGTCCTCGGTCGCTGACGACCGTCGTTGACGCCGCTGCATACGCCGCGGGTGGTGAACGACTGCCGGCCTGGCAGGCGGTCATCGGGCAGGCGGTGCTGTTCACCCTGTTCGGGTTCCTCGTCGGGGCAGCCCGATCCCCCGGCCGGCTCGCGCTGTTCGTCGTCTTCGCGCTGCTGCTCGGCGGCTTCCGGGCGGCCACCGGGGACATCTGGGCGGGCATCGGCTTCCACGTCGCCTTCCAGAGCGTCGCCCAACTGTTCGGAGATGTCGGCGGGGTCTTCGACGTGACCGGGTCCGACGTTCTGGGGCTCGTGGCGCTGGGCGGCCTGCCCTTCGCCCTCGGCTGGACCGTCATCGAGCGACGACACCGGCATCACCTGAACTGGCTGGCCCTCGAACCGGAGCCCGCCTCCTGAGGATTCGTCGGCGGCACGGTTCCAGCCTGTGGACGCGGCCGATCGTGGGCTTGACGGGGCCCAGACATCGGAGGTTTACTGCCTCAACGATGCCAGTCGATGTTCCCGACCGTCCACACTGGGTGGTCGGAGTCGCCGGCTGGTCCACCGCACCACGACACCACCACCTCGCACCACCTCAGCCGAGCATCGGCGGCCCGGCTTCCGCACCACCGCCACCCTGGCCCCCGGCATGCCCTCGTGCACCGCCCCGGGCCGACGCTCAGCAGAGGAGCACCACCATGCGTTCCCGTCCCCGTGTGCTGGCATTCGTCACCGGCCTGGCCGTGTTACTGGCCGGCCTGGTCGCCCTGCCGACTCCCGCCTCGGCGGCCCCGCTGACCAAGGTTCTGGTCTTCAGCAAGACCGCGGGCTTCCGCCACTCGTCCATCCCCAACGGCATCGCCGCGATCCAGCAACTCGGCTCGGCCAACGGCTTCACCGTGACCGCCACCGAGGACGCCGCCCAGTTCACCACCTCCAACCTGGCGCAGTACCAGGCGGTGGTCTTCCTGTCGACGACCGGCGACGTGCTCAACGCCTCCCAGCAGACGGCCTTCGAGTCGTACATCGCCGCCGGCGGCGGGTACGTCGGCGTGCACGCCGCCGCCGACACCGAGTACAGCTGGCCGTGGTACGGCGGGCTGGTCGGCGCCTGGTTCGACTCGCACCCGGCGATCCAGACCGCGACCGTGCGGATCGAGGACCAGACGAACCCGTCGACCGCCCACCTCGGCACCACCTGGGTCCGCTCCGACGAGTGGTACAACTACCGCACCAACCCCCGCTCGGGCGCGCGGGTGCTCGCCAGCCTCGACGAGTCGTCGTACAGCGGCGGCAACATGAGCGGGGACCACCCGATCACCTGGTGCAAGGCGTACGGCGGCGGGCGGGCCTGGTACACGGGTCTCGGGCACACCGAGGCGTCGTACACCGACCCGAAGTTCACCCAGATGCTGCTCGGCGGCCTGCGCGTCGCGGCGGGCGCCGTGACGGCCGACTGCTCGCCCCGCACCACCACCCCGCCGCCCACCAGCGGCTCCACCCTGCGGGCCCGGGCCAACAACCTGTTCGTCAGCGCGCCCAACTCCACCACCGCGCTGATCGCCAACCGCAGCAGCGCCGGCACCACCGAGCAGTTCGACCTGGTCGACCTCGGCAACGGCAACGTGGCGCTGCGCGCCAAGGGCAACGGCCAGTACGTCGCGGCCGAGAACGCCGGTGCCGCCGCGCTGATCGCCAACCGGGCCACCGCCGGCGCGTGGGAGACCTTCCAGCTGATCCGTAACTCCGACGGCACGGTGAGCCTGCGGGCCACCGTGAACAGCCGCTACGTCGCCGCCGAGAACGCCGGCGCGTCCGCGCTGATCGCCAACCGGACCTCCATCGGGCAGTGGGAGAAGTTCGACCTCGCCACCAGCTGACCCCGGGCCCGGCCCGCCTCTCACCACCCCCACCTGGCCGTGGTGCGTCCCCGCACGCCCGGCCCCGGTCGTCGAGGAAGGACGATCATGTTCTCGTACCCCCGGCGCTGGTCCCGGGTCCTCGTCGCGGCGCTCACCGCCGCCGCGAGCGTGACCCTGGCCGTTGCCGCACCATCCACCGCCCAGGCGGCGGTGATTCCCGCCTCCGACTATCAGCAGGTCAAACTCGCCACCGGCTCGGCCGAGCTGGGTGAGGCGATGTCCCTGGCCGTCCTGCCGAACCGGCCGGTGCTGCACACCGCCCGCAACGGCGTCCTGCGGGTCACCGACGTGGCCGGCAACACCAAGATCTCCGGCACCCTGTCGGTCTACACCCACGACGAGGAGGGGTTGCAGGGCGTCGCCGTCGACCCCAACTTCGCCACCAACCGGTGGATCTACCTCTACTACTCCCCCACGTTGAGCACCCCGTCCGGGGACGCCCCGACGACCGGCACGCAGTCCGACTGGGACCGGTGGAAGGGGCACCTGCGGCTGTCCCGGTTCACCCTCAACTCCGACGACACGCTCAACCTGGGCAGCGAGAAGATCGTGCTCCAGGTCGCCAACGACCGTGGACAGTGCTGCCACGTCGGCGGTGACCTCGACTTCGACGCCGCCGGCAACCTGTACCTGACCACCGGCGACGACACCAACCCGTTCGAGTCGTCCGGCTACGCGCCCATCGACGAACGGACCGACCGCAACCCGCAGTTCGACGCCCAGCGCTCGGCGGCCAACACCAACGACCTGCGGGGCAAGGTGCTGCGGATCAAACCGCAGGCGGACGGCACGTACACGATCCCGTCGGGCAACCTGTTCGCGCCCGGCACGGCCATCACCCGGCCGGAGATCTACGCGATGGGTATGCGCAACCCGTTCCGGATGAGCGTCGACAAGGCGACCGGCGTCGTCTACCTCGGCGACTACGGCCCCGACGCCGGGTCCACGAACTCCAGCCGTGGCCCCTCCGGTCAGGTCGAGTTCAACCGCATCACGGCACCCGGCAACTACGGCTGGCCGTACTGCACCGGCAGCAACACCAGCACCGAAACATACAATGAATACACGTTCCCGTCCGGGCCGTCGCAGTCCAAGTACAACTGCACGGGCGGGCCGACGAACAACTCGTTCCGCAACACCGGGCTCACCACGCTGCCCGCGGCGAAGCCGGCCTGGATCAAGTACGCCGGCGACTCCGGGTCACCGTCGGAGTTCGGCAGCGGCTCCGAGTCGCCGATGGGCGGCCCGGTGTACCGGTACGACGCCTCGCTCAACTCCAGCATCAAGTTCCCGGCGTCGCTGAACGGCCAGTTCTTCGCCGGCGAGTACGGCCGCCGCTGGATCAAGGCCATCGCGGTCAACGCCGACGGCAGCCGCGGCGAGATCTCCAACTTCCCGTGGAGCGGCACCCAGGTCATGGACATGGCCTTCGGCCCGGACGGCGCCCTGTACGTGCTGGACTACGGCACCGGCTCGAACAACCAGGCGCTGTTCCGGATCGAGTACATCGGCGGCGGCAACCGCAGCCCCATCGCGGTCGCCTCGGCGAACCCCACGTCGGGGGCCAACCCGTTGACGGTCACCTTCTCGTCGGCCGGCAGCTCCGACCCCGAGGGCGGGGCGCTGAGCTACCTGTGGACGTTCGGCGACGGCACCACCTCGACGGCGGCGAACCCCACCAAGACGTACACCACGAACGGCACGTACTCCCCCACGTTGAAGGTCACCGACCCGACCGGCCTGTCCGGCACGGCGAGCCTGGTCGTGACCGTGGGCAACACCGCTCCGACGGTGACGCTGACCTCGCCGGCGGACGGGCAGCTGTTCACCTTCGGTGACACGGTGCCGTACACGATCTCGGTGAGCGACCCGCAGGACGGCACGATCGACTGCTCCAAGGTGAGCCTGACCTACGCGCTGGGCCACGACAGCCACGCCCACCAGATCACCTCGAAGACCGGGTGCAGTGGCTCGATCACCGTCCCGACCGACGGGGAGCACGACGCGGCGGCCAACATCTACGGCGTCTTCGACGCCGCGTACACCGACAACGGTGGGCTCACCACGCACAGCATCCGGACCCTGCAACCGAAGCACCGCCAGGGTGAGCACTTCGGCGCCCAGTCGGGCGTCCAGGCCACCGACCACACCAGCGCCGAGGGTGGTCGCACCGCCGGGTTCATCGAGAACAACGACTGGATCTCGTACCAGCCGTACAACCTGTCCAACGCGAATCGCATCACCGTGCGGGCGTCGTCGGCCGGCGCCGGCGGCACCATCGAGGTACGGGCCGGTTCGGCCACCGGAACCCTGCTGGGCACTGTCACGGTGCCGGTGACCGGCAACTGGGAGACCTTCACCGAGGTGTCCGCGACCATCACCAACCCGCCCGCCTCGACGGCCACGCTGTACCTGGTGTTCAAGGGCGGGTCCGGCTACCTGTTCGACGTGGACGCGTTCACCTTCACCACCGGCACGACCGGCGGCAGCGGGGTGATCAGTCTGCGGGCGCAGGTCAACAACCAGTACGTGTCGGCGGTCGGCACCGCCGCCTTGATCGCCAACAAGGCCAGCGTCGGAACGACCGAGCAGTTCGACCGCGTGGACGCCGGCAACGGCACCATCGCCCTGCGGTCGCGCGCCAACGGCCTGTACGTCTGCGCCGAGAACGCGGGCGCGGAGCCGCTGATCGCCAACCGCGCGACGGTCGGCGCCTGGGAGAGGTTCACGCTGACCGGTTGACCGGTGGTGGGTCCGGCCCGCCCTGGTCGGCGGCCGGGCCGGACCCACCGAACCACCGGCTGCGCAGAGCCCTCAGACCGGGAAGCGGCCGTGCCGCCACTGCCAGTGGCGGCCGGCCCTCAGGTGGTCGACGACCGCGCGCTGCAGCGCGGTGCGGCGGGGCAGCTCGTCGAGCGGCGTGCTCAGGGTACGGAACACGAAACGCAGCACCTCGACGTCGGCGTCCGGCCCCTCCTGCTCCTCGTAGGGGGTCAGCTCGAACCGCCGCTGGAATCGGACGATGTTCGACTCCGCCGGCAGGTACTCCCGCAACTGCGGGTCGAGCAGCCACGAGCCGCAGGAGAACGCCTCGTAGTGCTCGTCGGGAAAGTGGCGCGGGAAGAACGCGCGGGCCTCGTCGAGCGACGCGTCGACCGCGTCGGGGGTCAACGGACCCGCATCGGGGACGTGCAGGGCGAGGGTCTCGCCGCCCCGGTGGTGCTGCAACCGGCCCAGCTCGTAGACGCTGCCGCGTACGTGCAGCGTCAGCCAGCTCTGCATGACCGGCCAACCCTCACCGCGCATCCGCCGGTCGATCGCGAGGTTGCGGCCCAGATCGGCGAGGCTCAGCCACGACACCGCGTCGGCGATGCCGTGATCGCGGTGGTACGCCCGCGCCACGTCGACCAGGGCGAGGTACGCGTACACGTAGAGGTGCCGCGAGGCGAGGCCACGCTCACGCGGCAGCTCCGGACCGGGCGGCAGCCACTCGTGGCCACCGAGATCGGCGCGGACCAGGGCGATCGAGCGGTCGAGCAGCCAGCGCAGCTCCGGGGTCCACAGTGGGGAATCCGGGTCGGGCCAGCCGTCCATGATCTCGACCGCGTCGTCCGGTGGCACGCCGAGCCGGTCGAGGATCGCGGGCGCATCGGCCCGGGCGGGCAGCGGAGCCGACGGTCGGCCGCCGGCGAGCCGGTGCACGCGGTCGACGTCCTCGACGGGTACGCCGAGCCGCGCGGCGGTGTCGTCCAGATCCACGAGGGCGACCCTACCGGCGAGGAGGGCTCCCGGTGGCCCGCCCCGAGGGCTCAGGAGTCGGCGGGTACCCCGGCGTCGAGCTGGCCGATCATCGGCGCGAGGAGGTCGTTGAGTTCCCGAGCCAGCACCACGACGGCCCGACGCGCCGCGGACGCGACGTCGTCGTCCGGGCCGCCGGGGGCCGGCGGCAGATCGTCGAGCGGGACCGGCGCCTGCACCTGGAGCAGCGCGCGCAGATGGGGTGGCGCGTCTGGTCCTGCTCCGTGGGGTCCGTGAACTGGCCGAACAGCCGCGGCCAGTCCTGCCAACCACGGTCGCGCTGCCACTGCTTGGTCCAGGTGAGCTCCGCCGGCCAGCGGGACGCCACGGTCACCGCGCAGACCATGCTGCCGTCCCACGGGCTGCGCGCGCAGTCCGCCGAGATGATCCGCCGGTGCCAGCGGACGAAACCGGGCGACAGCTCGCTGGCCACCCGCCAGGCCGTCGCCGCGAACGCGACGGGCGCGAAGTCACCCCACGTGTCGGCGAACTCGTCGATCCGGGCGTGCACCTCAACCTCGTAGCGACCCCGCCCGTCGGTGCCGTGTTCGCGGTCGAACTGCTCGTCCAGCCAGAAGGCGCGCGTCTCCGGCATTCTTCCCCCGTTCATCACGGCGTGAGGACTTCTCATGCGGCCGGTGCGTCCCACAGTCGGGCAACCGTCACTGAACGTATACGACTCCACCACTATGGATCAACAACTCATGCCGAGCGACGGCGGTGTTCCGTTCGGGTGTCTCGTGCACAGGCTCGGGTCGACCCGAGCCCCGCGTACGAGGCCGCGTCTACGCGCCGGAGGCCATGATGGCCGTGCGTGCCGTGTCGAGTGCCTGGTCCGCCGGCACGGGCACATCGGGGACCACCCCGACGCCCTCCCAGTTGGTGCCACATCGCGGCTCCCTCCGGCGCGCCACCGGCGCGGCCGCGCAGGTCCAGGATGAGCGCGGAGCTGAGGGCGACCAACTGCATGGCCGCGCCGATCGCGGCGGCGCCTTCATCGGCGTACGCGATAGCACCGGCCCGTCCAGGTCGTCGTACTCGCCCGCCGCGAGACGGCGCCGAATCGCGGCGCCGATGTCCTCGACCTTGTCAGCAAAGACGTACCCTGCCTCGATCCGATCCAGGGCCTGTCCGATTATCTGTTCGTTTGAGAGCACGGCGGGCCACGGTAGACCCCAAACGGTCTCGACACTACCGACATTCGAGAGCCGCCCCGCCCGGTGCCGATCGTGACTTGACAAACGACCGGGTCCAGAGTGGACGATGCAGCGTGCGAATTCTCGTGGTGGGTGGCAGCGGTCTGATCGGCGCGCATGTCGTGGACGTGCTGCGCGAGCGGGGCCACGCCGCGACCACAGTGGCGCGTACCGCCCAGCCGGGCGTCGACCATCTCGTGGATGTCGACGCCGCCTCGATCGACGAGCTGCGGGCGCTGCTCGCCGGCCACGACGGCGTCGTGTACGCCACCCGCACCGACGAGCAGCGACCGCTGCCCAAGCCGATCTATCCGCGGTTCCGCCGGGACAACGTCGAGCCGGTGGTACGCCTGTTCACCGCCGCCCGCCAGGAAGGTCTCACCCGCGGCGTCGTCATGGGCTCGTACTACACCTATTTCGACCGGCTGCACCCGCAGTGGCGGCTCGCGGAGCGCCACACGTACATCCGCTGCCGGGTCGAGCAGGCCGTGGAGGGGCGGGCGGCGGCGGGCCCGGACCTGCCGATCGCCGTACTCGAACTGCCCTTCGTCTTCGGTCGGGCCGGCGACCGGCTCCCCAACTGGGCCGGGCCGCTGGACCGGTGGGCCCGCTCCCGTACACCCCTGGTAGGCCCGACCGGCGGGACCGCCGCGACCTCGGCGCGCAGCGTGGCCGAGATCGCGGTGGACGCCCTGGAGCAGGCCCGCGGTGACGACATCCCGGTCGCCGACGAGAACCTCACCTGGACGGACATGATCGGCCGCATCGCCGAGGCGGTCGGCCGACGCCGCCGGGTGGCGCGGATGCCGTCCGGCGCGGCGCGGGCCGCCCTGCGACTGGGCGGCGCGCTACAGGCCCTCGGCCGCAAGGAGTCCGGCGTCAACCCGAGCCACCTGCCCGACCTCCTGCTCGCCGACCTGTTCGTCGAGCCGACGACCGGGCGGTCGCTGGACTCCGCGCTGCGCGAGACGTTCCCCGCCACCTAGCCCCGTCACGACGGCCGGGCCAGGTACGCCGTCTTGGCGTCCGGGGAGAACCCGCAGGCCCGGTAGAAGGCGTGGGTTCCCGGCGTCCGCGAGCCCGTCATCAGCATCGCCTTGTAGCAGCCCGCATCCCACGCGGCCTGAAGTGTGCCGGCCATGATCTGCCGGCCCAGGCCGGTGCCGCGCCGCGACTCGTCGACGACGACGTTCTCGATGACCGCGTACGGCGACGCCGACCGGGTGAGGTTCGGGATCACGTTGAGGTACGTCGTGGCGACGACGACCCCATCGACGTCGAGGACGAACAGGTGCAGCGCCGGCGAATCCAAGATCTGCTGGTAGGCCGCCGCGTCAGATCCGTCGTCGAGAACCGGATCGTCGGGATTCAACTGCCGGTAGAGGTGGACGATCTGCGCGAAGTCGTCGGGCCGAGCCGTACGAAACATGTCAGGAGCCTAACCACGGCGCGGCACGCCGGCGGACCCTTGCGCGTGGGCTGGGCGGCTGGCGTCCCGACAACCATTTCGAATGGCCGGACTCAGTCGTTTGTGACATCAGGCGGCCCGCCACCGCTTCTTGGGATCCTTTGCGGTGGTCGTACACACCATCGGCTTGCCCGTCTTCGTCACGCCGCGAGCGCCCTGCTTCGAGCAGAACGATCCGGGATGCACTGTCGAGACTGTTGGCGGATTGGTTTTGGTGGTGGCCGGCTTCGGTTTCGGCGCTGCCGTTGTCGACTTCGGTTTGGGTTTACTGGTCGTCGGCTTGACGGCCGGCCGAGAAGTCGACTTACGAACGGCAGCAGCCCTGTCTTCTGCCCGATGAGGCTGGCGGACGTTGCGTATCCTAATGCCTACTCTGTGGAGGGTGGGCATGGTCGACACGCACACGCAGTTGCCGGGCCTCATTGAGGCCGCCGCACGCGCCGGGGTGGCCCGGCTAGCCCCCGAGGAGCTGGCGGTCTTCGCCCCGGTCGCCCAGAAGTGGCGGCGGGACGGGTCGTCGCTACGGGGCCGACCGGCGCCTGGCGGGTCGATCGGGTTCGGGATCGACTCGGTCCTGGTCAGCGAGATCGCACTGCAGGCGGTCACGTCGGGTCTCGCTGACATCCTCGCGACCGGTGCGACCGCGGCTGGTGCCGGTTGGTGGCGCAGCAGGCGCCGGTTACGCCGGTCGACGGCGCCGGCAACGGTCGAGTCGGGCGGCGACGAACCCCAGCCGGTCATCGACGGGGACCGGCTGGTGCTGACTGATGCGCAGGCACAGGCTCTACGTGAGGCATGCCGGCGCCACGGAATCACCCTTGGGCTCACCGAGGAGCAGGCCGTCCTGTTGGCCGACGCGGCGGTGGGAGCCCTGCACGTCCGCAGGTCCGCACCGGAGTGATCGGCACCGACGCGCCGCCGCCGGCTGCTCCGCAGGCCCGGAGACCCGGCGGACATCCCACCCCACTGCTCTGGCTCTATCTCCAAGTCGTTGGCGTGGTGGGTGGCGTCGGTGTCGCGCTGGGCACAGTTTTCTTCTTCGGTCGCCGTCCACTGGCGCAGCCCTACGCGCAGGCGACCGTCCGGTGTTCCCGGACCTATGACATCGACCCAAGCAGTTCCGCCGAGTTCGATGTCACCCGGACAATGCAATTCCTGACCTGCATGTCCGACCCGTCCCGGATACGCGGGTTGGTCATGCTCACCGGCGGCGTCCTGCTGCTGGTCGGGCTGGCCCTGATCGTCACGCTCACCCCGGTGGTCGATCACTGGCGGCTGCGTCGCCACCGACTCCCGGGCACCATCGCCGGTGCCGAGCAGCGGTTTGCCGAGCTCTGCGATCAGCAAGGGCTGCACGGTCGGCACCGGCCCCGGCTGTTCGTGGCGGGACCATCGGTGCGGCAGGCGTTCACCACCGTCCGGCCCGGCGGCCGACCACTCGTGGTGCTGCCAGCCGCGGTGGCGGTGGGTCACCGGGATCCGGCGCGGTTCGACCCAGTCGTCCAGCACGAGTTGGCGCATGTGCAGGGTCGGGACGTCCGGTGGGTCTCCGCCGTGCGTGGTCTGCTGTGGCTGGTCGTACCGGCGGTGGCGGTGGCCAGTGTTTCCGAGATCCGCCGGGAAGGGCTCACCGAGATCCCGGTCGTCACGCTCAGCCGGGCGCTGCTGCTGGTGCTGCTGAGCGCCCTGCTGCGGGCGCAGGTGCTGCGACTGCGCGAACACGAGGCGGATCAGCAGGTCAACCGGACCGGTGATCGGACCGCGCTGGTCTGGCTGCTGGACGCCGCCGCCTCGATCCGACCGCACCGCCCCGGGCGGCTGCGCCGGCTGTTCGCCCGGCACCCGACGCCGCAGCGACGGGCCGCCGCGCTGCGTGGCGGGCAACAGGTGTCGGTTAGTGGCCCGATGCAGGCCGCGGTGACCGGGGCGGTGACGGCGATCGTCGCGGGGGCGGCGACCCAGGCGGTCAGCGCCTTGGCGATTGACCGGGATCTCTCCGTGCTGCCGGCCGGTCTGGTCGGTGTGCTGCTCGGGTTCGGGCTGACCCCCGCGCTGCGCCGCAGGGCGCTCACCGGTGCGCCGTCGCGGCGTTGGCTCCCGGTCGTCGCGGCCGCTGCCGGTCTCGCCGTGGGCGGCTTCCTCTTTCCTACCGGGACGACCGGTGGCGGTGCGTCGTTCCCGGCCGGCACGGCCAGTCTGGGCGTCAGTCTGCGGTTCGCGATCGTGGTCGCACTGGCCGGCGTGGTCGCCGTCACGACCTGCACCGTGCTCGCCGAGATGGCGGCCCGCCGGGGCCCGGACCGGTACACCCGACTCCGGCGAGGGTTCACCTATCTGGCGGCCTCCGCGACCGTCACGGCGATCTGCTGGCCGTTGCAGCCCCTCGTCGTCGGCCTGGAACGGCCGGTGCCGGTACGTGCCTGGCTGGTCTACGCGCTGCCCGACGCGCCGTGGCCGTGGCTGGGCCTAGCCTTGCCAGCGGCGGTCGTGGCCCTGCTCGGTTGGCGCCGGGTCGCCACCCGTGCCGTCCTGTCCATCGTGGTGGTGACGGTGCTGATCGGTGGGAGCCTCGCATCGGCACAGGCGCTGCGGCACCCACCGATCACGCTGGACGCCGCGCTCTCCCTTTCCCAGCAGCGATGGTGGATCTGCGCCCTGGCCGGGTGGGCGGCGCTCGTGGTGCTCGCCATCGGACGTGGTGACCCCGGTCTGGGGCGGGCCCTTGTTGCCGGTGCGGGTGTCGCGGCGCTGGCCGGGGCCTCGCAGTTCGTGCACCAAATAGTCGCCGGTCGCACCTCGGATGCGACCCTGCTCCGGCTCTATGTCGGTGTGCCGGTGATCTGGTGGCTCTACCTCGCGGTGCTCACGATGCCCGTCCTGATCGGGCTCTCCGCTCTCACCGGACGGCTCGTACAACGACCCGACCCGATCGGATGGCCGCCCGGCCGGGCTGACACACGACCGCAGGTGTGGCCAGCGGTGGGTCCGGTGACGGCGGTGCTCCTGGTCGGGGCGGCGGCGGTCATCGGCCTGCCCGGTGGGCCGGTGCTGCTGCTGCCCACAGGGGCACCGGCCACCACCGGCCCGGCGGTCGTGGTGGTGCCGTCATCGACCACCGCCGGGCCGAACGCCAGCGTCTCGCCCGGTGCGCGGACCGGTGCGGATCCCGGCCGGCTGCTTACCGTCGCGGAAGCCGGTGCCGCCGCCAGCGCCGTCCGGGGGCCACTGCCGGCGTTCTGGAAGCCGGAACCGCAGGAGCAGGAGACCGAGGACCCCGACACCGTCATCGTGCCGGCGGCCTGCCGGGAATTGGCCCGGGACGACTATCTGCGCCGGATCGAGTCGGACGAACGGGTCGACGAGATTCGCGGCTTTGCCACCAGGAAATTGCCGAGCAGCATCAGGCAATCGACCGTCATCGTGATCGTCACCTCGTACGCCCACCCCGTGCCCGACACCCTTCTCGACGAGGCCGAGGCAGCCCGCGCCGCGTGCCCCCGGTTCGACACCACCGTCCCCGGCAGCTCACCAGTGCGGTTCGCCGTGAGCGCCCAGCCGGCTCCCCAGGTGGGGGAAGAGTCCTGGCGGGTGCGGTATGACCTCTCCCTCGGCAGTGGTTCGAGCAGGATCACCGGCACAACCCTGTTCGGCCTGGTCCGGATCGGTCACAACCTGGTGCAGGTGCAGCTGACCGCCATCGCGGAGCCGCTGGACGAGTGGGTGTTCAATGCGGCGGTCTCCTCGACGGTGGCTGCCCTCAGCCGCTAGGCCTGCGCGGGATCCGGTGGTCATGATGCTGGTTAACCTACGCCTCGGTCCTTCTGGACGCCGGGGAGAGCATCAAGGCCCCTGTCGACGCACCTGGGCCATGCCGACCCCGGGTTCACCCGGCGGACCTACACGCATCTCCTATCGACCAGCGAGGACCGGACGCGGCGCGCCATCGACACCGCGTCCGGCGAGAACCAGGCCGCCCAGGATGGACCGGCACCCGTTGACGGCCTGGAGACGGCATGATCATGGTTCAGTGGCCTTCCGGACGGCCTCAGGTGCAGGTCAGCGCACCTGTGTCCGTCACTTGGCGTTGGAAAGACTGCCAGTCTCGCCTGACCAGGAAAAGGGTTCGGCACCTGGCCTATGACCTGCGGTTTTACCCCTCACGACATCCCACTGTGTCTCATCGCTACGGGCTGCCATGTGCCCCACATGTGCCCCAGCACCGAGGGTCACTCCCCCGGCTCGGCGGCAGGCCGTTGGTAGCTCCACTCGGCGGGCGGACGTTGCGGCATCTTCGCCCCGGGCAGTCGGGCGTACCACGCCATGAACGCGCGGAGCACTGCGGAGCGGTCGGGCTCCCCCTGTTGCTTCGCGGCAGCGCCGAACGGATCCCAGATTTCCTGCTCGGCCCTGATGGTTCGGTGCGGGGTCTTGCCCTCTCCCCTGCTGCGCGGTGCCATCCGTCTCCCCTTCCGGTGTCTGTACACGAGGATGCTAGCAACCCTTGACGTGTATGTACACGGACGCTAACGTGTACATACACAAGCACACAGGCCCCGACACCGGGAGCGCCGACAAGTCGGCCCCCGGCGGTGCGTCAACACCGACCGAGGGCCTAGATCGACTGCGAAGGAGTCGACCATGGCAAACATCATCGCATCCGCATCCGTCCCACCGGAGTACCGGCTCGACGACGCCGACACCACCGACTTGACCGCGCTCCAGCGGCCGGCGGACACTCGCTGGCCGATCAACCAGGCCCGGCCGGCAACCGTTGGCGTCTCGCCCATGGTTGCCCTCAACAGTGGTGAGGGCACCGGCGTTACGACGGACCCCTCCGAGGCCGCGGACTTGGCGCTCGTCCAGGCGGCGCTGGTCGCCAACCCCGCCGCCGTGCGGGAGCTGGCTGACGCGATCCGCCGATCCGGTGGGCTCGACTTCAACGAGGGCTACGCCCACGGGTACGCCGACGGCCTCCGGCGAGCGTTGGACGCTCGCCCGGCTGGTTGCCCGTCGTACTGCTCCGACGACCACCGCGGTCAGGTCACCGAGGTCGATGGTTTCTCGATCGGCCTCGTCCACGAGCGCATGCTGGCCGACCTCACCGCCGAGGATCCGGCCTGGAGCGACAACCGGCCGGCTACGGCGCGGGTGTTCGTGGAGTCGACCACCGAGCGCGGCGAGGTCATCACCCCGACCCGCGTCGTCCTGTCGATCGCCGAGGGCGACCGGGGCAGCTACCCGGGCAGTGAGGACACGCAGGGCTGGACTGGCACGCCGGACGAGGTGGAGCAGCTGGGCTACGCGCTGCTGTCCGCCGCCCGCATCGCCCGTCACGCCTGATGCGTCGGCCCCTGGTGTGGGCTGGCTGCGGCAAGCCGGCCACCATCCGCATCGAGGTGTACTCCCCGGCCGGCGCCGCGCTGTACGGCTCGCTCGACGCCAACCTGTACGCCTGCGAGGCGCACGCCATCCCGGCCGTGTCCGCCGCCTACGCGGTCGGTCTCACCGCGCACCGCACCCACACGCCGATCCGGTACACCCGGGCGTGCGGCCACGTGTACCGCTTCCCCACCGCCGGGGGTGCTTGATGGCCCCCGTCCTGCTGAAGCAGACCATCCGCGCCGGTGAGGCGTACGTGGTCCGTGACGTGGACCAGCTCCCAGCGCGGGGCGCTCGCCGCGGCGGTGAACGGCCCGGGCGGCTGGCAGGTGGTCAGCGCCGACCAGGTGGCCGGTGACGGCCTGGACCAGCGTCACGCCATCGCGCTGATGATGCGGACCGCCATCTACGCCGCCGGCCGGTCCACCTTCTCCCTGCTCACTTCCTGACCCGCCGTACCGCGCGGACGGCACCGTCTGTACCGCGCGGTACGGCCCCCCGGTCCACGTGGACCACCGACCGACCTGGACCACTCCCCGCAACCCTGATCGATGGAGACAAGACGATGAACCGACGTGGACTGCTCACCGGTACCGCCCTGGCGGCCACCGCGACCCTCATCACCGTGCCGCGACCGGCCCAGGCCGTGCCGCAGACCGTGCCGGCCGGGCCGCACCCCGTGCCACCTGCGGACCGGCCGTGCCGGGTGATCCGGCCGTGCCCGGTGTGGTGCGAAGAGGACCACAGCCCCAACGCGCGGCTCAAGTTCGGGTTGGAGGAGAGCTGCCAGGAACGCTGGCACACGGCTTGCCTGGGCTACGACGCCGACGAGGACCTCTGCGTCGAGCTGACCCGAGTCGACCACTTGTACACCGGCGAGTCTGCCGGGGAGCGCGTCAGCATCAACCTGGACGACTACATCACCCCGGATGCCGCGGAGGCCGTCTCCCGGCTCACCCTCGCCGCCCGCGACATCCTCGCCGGACGGTTGACCGTCGCCCAGTGGCGTGCCACCTCGGGCCTGGACTACCACTCCATCGGCATGGTGACCGCGCGATGAAGACGGCCACGGTGACCTGCCCGCCCTGGTGCACGACGCACCACCACGCGTTCGGCGAGGACGACCTGCTCTGGCACCGCAGCGCGACCGCCCATAGCCCCGCTGAGGACTCCAGCGGGGTCACGGTGTGGACGGAGCTGGCCGACGACTCCAGCGGCGAGCGGGGAACCCCTGACGTCGTAGTCCAGGTCGACGGAGAGCCGTACTCGATCCTGCTCACCCCCGCTCGTGCCCGGATGCTGGCCGCTCAGCTGCTCCACGCCGCCGACCACGCCTGACAGCACCACCTCCAACGCCCGGAACTCCTCACCCTCTGCTATCGGAGAGTGGAGAGTTCCGGGCGTTCTACGTGCGGCGTCACGCTCACGACCGGGGGTCTGGAACTCTCCATGGAGAGTGGACAGTTCACCGAGCGTCACCAACCAGAGCTCCAAATCCGGGCTCCAAGTCTCCAAGTTGGCAGGCTTGGAGGTCACTACCCCTTAAGGGAGGGAGCGCCGTTGGGAGAGTTGTCGCCCAGCCTCCAAGTCACCGAGCGTGATTGCAGACTTGGCCGCAGATTGCAGAGTTACGGGCCTCTCCACGCTCAGGAGGGGCCCCCGGGAAGTCTGCATTGCAGAGTGCAGACTTCACTGAGCGTGCCCTACCAGGGGCGGCCACGGTTGTGCGGACGGTCCGGACAGGCACTGTCGTTACGACGGGACCTGCACTGCTGTTACGACGGTTCAGGTACTGCTGTAACAGCGGGACCTGCCCCTCGTCAGTAGCGAGGGCAGGGGTACCCACAGTGTGGGGGACCTTCTTCCCGGCGCCGGGAAGAAGGTGGGCGGGGCAGTGTTCCGGCCATCGTCGCGGGCCGCCCAGCAGCGCCGTGAAATCGAAGCCGAGTAGAGGTCGCAGAGCTGGTCGCGGCACGGACCGTGGTCGCGGATCCGCGACCAGCCCCGCGACCAGCCCTGACCAGCACAAACGCCCGTTGGTCGCGTGGTCGCGGCCCCTGTCCAGCACCCCCGAAACCCGCCCCTGGGAGGGCATCGTGAGAGGCACCCTCGTCGCGACCGGCGTCGTGGTCGTCATCGCCCTGGGCTACGTCCTGTCGTGCATCTGAGAGGGTGGTTCGGAGTGTTAGGTCCGTTTCTGGGCGAGGGTGAATACTCCGGGCTCGTCTTCGGTGAGGACCTGGCGGTTGACCATGCGTTTCAGCTTCGCGCGGGTGCCTTCGACGTGTTTCGGTGAGGGTTCGACGTCGAGGGCGAGGCAGATGCCCTTGGCGCGCATGCCGGTGGGCGCGGTGGCGAGGACGTGCAGGATCTGCTGGTAGGGGGCGCTGGTGATCGTCGGGTCGTCGGCGGTGAACTCGGCTGCGGCGAGAGTGCGCAGGGTGGTGCGGGTCGTGGCCAGGTCGGCCAGTTCGCCGTCGATGCGGGCGAGTTCGCCGGTCAGTGCGGTGATCTGCTCGCGTAGCCGGTCGGCGTCGTGGCGTGTGGTGGTTTCGCGGTCGGCGATCAGGTCGAGGACCGTGGGAAGGTTCACCGGTGCCGCCAGGAGGGTGTGCTGGTCCCGGTCAGTCGCCGCGCGATGTTCGCTGTCGATGCCCACAGGGTTCGTGACACCGAGGATTCTGGTCGGCTCTCGTACTCGCGTGCGAGGCGACGGTGCAGCATCAACGTGCCGTTGACCTGCTCGACGATCCACCGCTTGCGGATCGGTACGAACCCGGGCTTGGTATCGGATCGTTTGACGACCTCGACGTCGACACCCAGGACGGCGCCGTGCAGCGCTACGTCCTGTTTGAACCCGGCGTCGACCCAGGCGCGGGTGACCGTCGGCGTGTGCTCGGTGACCTTGTCGAGCAGCCGGATGCCGATGGCGTTGTCGGTGACCGACGCCGCGGTCACGACGACCGCGATGATCAGTCCCAACGCGTCCACGGCCAAGCCCCGCTTGCGTCCCGGTACCTTCTTGCCGGCGTCCTTACCGGTCGTGGCGGCCGGGACGTGGTTCGCGGCCCGGATCGACTGGGTGTCCAACACGACCGCGGTCGGATCCTCCCGACGGCCGGCCTTCTCTCTGGCCTGGCAGCGCAGCAGATCGTGGATCGTCTGGTCGGTGCCGTCGTCACGCCACAGGGCGAAGTAGTAGTAGGTGGCTGACTTCGGCGGCAGGTCGTGCGGCAGGTACGCCCACTGACAACCCGTCCGGTTCTGGTAGAAGATCGCGTTCACGATCTCCCGCAGGTCGTAGTCACCATGACGGCCCGACACCGACACCGACAC